>JAPYNO010000032.1 GCA_028283025.1 Pseudomonadales bacterium
CGCGCCTGACGGGGGACTTCACTGCCGAAGGCGCGTGCAATTTGTTCGGGCTGGCCGTCCGACTCCGCCAAAATTCCTCTTTTTCAACAGGCTGCTAGATTGAATGTGCCCTGCCATAGGCCATACACTCCCGCACCTAGCCACCCAAGAATACATATCAATGACCCTTGTCAATCGTCAATTCCTGCTCGCCGCGCGGCCGCACGGCATGGTCAAGGAAACCGACTTCGAACTCGCCACAAGTGACGTACCGAGCATCACCGAAGGTCAGGCGCTCGTTAGGACTCGCTACATCTCGCTCGACCCGTCAATGCGCGGACAGATGGAAAACCGCGCCGACTATGTTGCGCCCATACAAATTGGCGATGTCATGCGCGCGCGCGGCGTCGGCGAGATTGTTGACTCGAAGAGCGATGCGCTACGAATCGGCGCACTCGCTTGGGGCGCGTTCGGCATGCAAGATTACGCTGTAGTGAATGCAGACGCACCACAGTTTCGCCTGCTCGCGGAAGGCGAAGACCCTGAGCTTGCGCTCGGTGTGCTCGGCGGCACTGGCCTCACGGCCTATTTCGGTATGTTGCAGGTGGGACTTCCCAAGGCGGGCGATGTTGTCGTTGTCAGCGGGGCGGCAGGCGCGACCGGCAGCGTTGCCGGGCAGATCGCCAAGATCAAAGGCTGTACTGTCTTCGGCATGGCGGGCAGCGACGAGAAGTGTGCTTGGCTGACCGAACTCGGCTTCGACGGTGTGGTGAACTACAAGACCGAGAATGTGGCGACCGCGCTTGATACGCTCTGTCCAAACGGCATGAATATCTTTTTCGACAACGTCGGGGGCGAGATTCTTGACCTTTGCTTAGATCGCTTGCAGCTCCATTCGCGCGTCGTGCTGTGCGGTGGCATCTCGCGCTACAACGCCACCGGCGAACTCGCCGGCCCCAAAAACTACTTCAACCTCATCTTCCGGCGCTCGCGCATGGAAGGATTTCTCTTGCACGACTACGCGGATCAATTTCCGCAAGCCGTGCGCGAAATGCGCAGCTGGATCGATGCAGGACGCCTGCAAAGCCGCACGACGGTTATCGAGGGTTTTGAGAAGCTGCCGCGAGCGCTGATCAAACTCTTTGAAGGCGGGAACATCGGCAAGATGATGGTGCGGACGGATTGACTGACACCGGATACCTCGCGGCGGCAATCAGGTTCAATTGGGAATCAGAAAGCTCTGTATGACGAAGGAGATCACTGCTTATGAGTTCTTGAATACATCTGCGGCTGCCAAAAGTACGACATCATTGGGATGCCTAAGTGCAGTGCATTTGGTCGAGAGCTCACCGTCCGCACACTTCTGCAATTGCTCTAGGACGCGGTTGCGATCTTTGGATCCTTTTTCCGCCAGTTCGGACTTCGTTGAGGCCGAGTTTGATGAGAGCAATAGCGAGCCAAAAAACGCTGGATTTACTTCAGCAAAATCTCCTTCGCTTGGCAAAAAAGCTGGCAGTAGCGTCTCCCATCTAGGAACGCCTTGGTCGTTCTGCCAACGAATCCGGTATACACCAAGGGAACCATCCGCAGGCCCATGGATGCTAGCAAACTCCCCTCTAAATTCAGGCGATGTGGCGAACTCTATGAGTTCGGAGAAGAAGGCACTCGCGAAATCCATCGAGACATTTCTTTGATCCTGCAACGCGAGGCGCCGGTCAACAGTAATTCGAGCAACCGAGCGACCCGCAAATTCAGAGTGCTTCCCTTGCATTCCTTCGGGCAACTCAATTTCCAGCAATCTACCGTCATACAGGCGTTTCCGTATCCGAATACCTCGGAGTGGCAAAACTCCCTCTAGAAACGCGAGCACCTCAGCCGGTCCGAACGAATGCAGGACTGGCGTTGTCCGCGGATCATATCCGTCAATGTGCGAAAACAATCTGTCTTGCAGAGTCCGGGCCCGTTCCGCACGCTTGATAGCGTCTGCAATGTCAGCTTCGCTTCTTTCTATCTCCATTTCTCGATTGTTGGCGAGGATATGAGCCATGTCTATACGCTCTAGCAGCTCACCAACGACCTCGGTTTGCAGCCCTTCATCAAATTCATGGCTAACTTCAGCCATGTCTCGTGCAATAGTGGATACCCTATCCAAGAGCATACCGAGCGCCCTGTTATCAAAGCTGTCTTGAGATATTAGGTTGAAGGCTATAACACGCTCACGTTGCCCGTACCTGTACAACCTGCCCGCTCGCTGTACAAGACGCCTCGGATTCCATGGCAAGTCGTAGTTCACAAGAACATGGCAGTTGTAATGCAAGTTGATTCCCTCTCCGCCAGCCTCAGTGGAAACCATGAACCGTGCGCAGTCATTGAAGGAATCTATATTTCGACGTTTCTCAGACAAGTTCATGCCGCCATTAATCTGGCAGATACCACTGTTCGGATATCGTTTCTCCAATGCCTCCACGAGATACTCCTGGGTTGCTCGATACTCAGTGAACACGAGGAGCTTTTTCCCCTCCCGACACAAAGCTTCCACTATGTCATTAAGAAATGTCTTCAGCTTTAGATCATTTTCGGAAACAATCCTCGCTCTTTCGCATAGCTCATTCAATAGGAAAATCTCATCGACAAAGAACGGATTAGCACCCTTGCCTAGGACTGTCACTCCATCAAGGACTTCGTCCAAATCGTCCCGTCCATCTTCACCTTCCTCAAGAGCATCCTCAAGCTCTTCAAATTCTGTGACGCCAATTGAACTTGTACTGCCTTCCGGATATCCATTGATTTTAGCGCGACGACGTTTCAGCGCTCGTTCTATGGCAGCGATGCTAGAAGATGCGAGTTTACGGTATGTTGTCATGACGAAACCTACCGCGCGCCCAGCCACCCCGCCTTCAGCAGAGGCTACGTAACCGTTGCGTAGGTATCGACGTAAATGGCGATCAAACTCCTTTGCTTCAGAAGAGACCGGAGCCTCCACGAGATGCGTGTCCTGTCCACAAAACAAGAGGTTACCGGATGCATCGGTGACTTTACTCTTTCTGTTGCGCACTACAACTTCAGCGACTATGGATGGGTCTGCAAGCATTTGAGCGAACTTCGCCTTTAGGTCAGGGCGCAAAACGTCAGTAGATTCACGAACTGTTCCGTTTTGCCTTGATGGGGCGTCCCAGTAAGAAAAATAAAGCTATCGGTCAGGTCTTTGAGCCGCTCCGCAAGTCTATAGCGCTGGGTGACCGCAGCACCCTCGACTTTGCTCAAATGATGTGCTTCGTCAAAAACGATCACATCCCAGAAACCAGAATCTCCAAAGATTGATCTGTGTCGCTCAGATTTCGCACGATCCAATGACACTATTACTTTGTCAAAAGAAACCCAATGAGCAGACTGGTGGACGTTAAAGTCCATTCCGTATATTCGAAAATCCTCACCAAACTTGAAGCGCATCTCGTCCTGCCACTGACGAACCACGCCAGCTGGACAAACTACAAGAACTCTTCGAGCATGATGTCGCCTCCTCATTGCGGCCAAGAGCAGCCCTACCTCTATGGTCTTCCCCAATCCAACGTCATCTGCGATTAGCCAGTTCGAATGGTCGGATGTCATTATTCGGTGCACCAAATCGATTTGATGTGGCAGTGGGTCAACATCCAACCTGTCAAGAGCACCCGTAATTTGATTCCAAGATTGCAGGGCATAAGCGAGCACTTTGAGTCGAAATCTCTGCGGGTCGTCTGACTGCTGCTGTTGAGGATTCCTGTACTTTAGTCCCGCATCACGAACACGGATGAGCTGTTGAAAAGGAAGCCAGCGACTTTCGCCTGTACCATGAAGCTGCACGAGAACCATTTCTCTTCCGGCAATTTCACGATGGTTTAAGACTGTTCCGCATCCCAGAGTTTTGCGAACGTTAGATCTTGGCCGGTCCTGAACGATGTGCCCAGCCCTAAACCCGTTTCCTAATTCGCTCGCCTGATGCCATTCCTTGGTTGCATCGCGACTTCCCCACTTCACGAGCAATCGCTTGTGCGTTGTATCCGCTTGCAACACCACACCAAGCTCGCCACTGTGCTTTTCGGGCTCGCGGTGCGCTACCAAGCAATTTTTCCCTGGGATCAGTTTATTAAAGTGATCAATATTTGCGGGCATCTTGTATTTCCCCCAGCACGATCTGGCAAGCTGATGACACGTCACCACCGAGCGCGGCGGCTGCTTGTTGTATGGAAAACCGCACACCCTCGCAAAGCTCCGATTCAAGGGTGTGAGTGATCTTAATTTCGTATTGATCTTGAAATGAAGGCATCATGAACGGCGCGTAGGAGAAGTCCCTGCATTGCGCCATTTCTAACCCGTTTCGGGTATCGTATCTTTGGAGCTGATCGAGCCAGCTTCCTTCCGATGCAATGGATGATCGAAAGATCGCAAAGCTAGCGAATGATCGAATTCCAAGCTCCCAAGGTCGGCAATCCTCCCATTCCTCGAACCACCTCTTGTCAATGACCCGATGCGGCAGGTAATGAAACCGGTTGTCCACGAGTATTCGACAGTGCTCCCACGTGAGGCTGCTTGGTTGATATTGCGGCATCCAGCACTGCTCCGAATCGCTCCATTGATAAAGCTCCCACCAGTGGCAATTTTCTCTCCTTGCCCAATACTCTCGGAATTCCAAGAAGAGTATCAATCGTGCTCCATTCCAGTGCTCTTTACGCAGCCATGGAAGAAAGCGTCTCAGCCTAGCAACTCCCATGGATTTTAGCCTTCTAAACAGTCCTTCAATTGCAGATTGGTCAATGCCTTCTATGAGGCTCAGCGCCTCACTAATCTTAACTTCTATCGACAAATCATTAATGCTTTCGTCCGGTGGATAGAGAGATTCATTCAGTCCACTTTCAGCATCGATTTCAGGCTCAGGCTCGTCCCAATCGGATTGCCAAAATTCTTCGTCAGATACTAAATCCGCCTTATCGTCTTGAAGCGATCCCCACTCTTCTTCGAAGTCAATGATCTGGTCTTCGTCATTTTCCTGTGTACTAGGGTCTGTGGTGACGTATCTGAATTCTTCAGCCCTTCGAATGACTTTTGTTGAGACAGACCAAGGGTCACTCTCTGCGAGCGATTCGAGGGAGTCGTCCGGGTCTTCGTATTCCCGGTCAGCAAGTCCTTGCCAATCGTCCTCTGGTTCCATCAATAGATGGCTAACGCCCTCCAGATTTCTCACCTTACAGCTATGGTAACGTTGAATTTGGACTTTTGGGGGCCAGCAGTGAGCTGCAATTAAATTGAAGCGGCTGCGTTCCAAATAGCCAAGTAATGACATTCATACGTGTATCCTGTTACCTACCATTGGAGTATTGCGAAATCAGCCCCACGTTGCCAGTCTATTTCGAGACCGCATTAGGTCAAATGCGTTTAGGCGACTCGTTGTCTTTTATGAAGGATGGCCTTTGTGAAGAATCGGTAGACCTCATTGTCACGAGCCCGCCATTCGGATTGGTGAGGAAAAAAGAGTATGGCAATGTGGATGCAGAGCACTATGTGGATTGGTTTCGCAACTTCGGACAGGAATTCATGCGAGTGCTGAAGCCCACTGGGTCGCTTGTGATCGATATAGGCGGTTCGTGGAACGCGGGACATCCCACTCGCAGCCTTTATCACTTTGAGCTTGTGGTGATGTTGTGCCGAGATTTGGGCTTCCATTTGGCTCAAGAATTTTTCTGGTGGAACCCTTCTAAGCTGCCTTCTCCGGCGGAATGGGTCACCGTGCGGCGCATTCGTGTGAAAGATGCAGTGAATTGTGTGTGGTGGCTTTCTAAGACACCTTGGCCGAAGGCGAGCAACCGGCGCGTCCTTGTGCCGTATAGCAGTTCCATGAAAGAACTCTTGAAGAACGGGTATGCCACCAAAAAAAGGCCGAGCGGACACGATATTAGCGCCAATTTTTCCTCTAACAACGAAGCTGCAATCCCGCCCAACTTGCTTGCCGTCCCGAACACGGAAAGTAATTCCCGCTATCAGCGCTACTGTAAAAAGCATGGGATTAAACAGCATCCGGCTCGCTTCCCGAGCGAGCTGCCAGAGTTCTTTGTGCGCATGCTTACTGATACCGGAGACTTGGTGTTCGACCCGTTCGCGGGAAGCTGCGTGACCGGGGAAGTGTCTGAACGGCTCAAACGCAAGTGGATTTGCTGCGAATCCTCCGAAGCCTACCTTGCTGGAGCGGTCGGACGTTTTGACCGTAGTCCCTTAAAAAACGACCTTTTCGCCGACGAGCCCCAAGGCAAACCCTCGCGTTCATCCGCATACTCGATACACAATCCATCGGCGCTTTGGAATAAGATTAAGTCTGCGGTACTGTCGAAAGATGGAGGAAGGCGCCGCCCCGTCCAGAAAAGCAACGGGCTTGGCGCGAAGGAATCAGAAATGATTGAAGCGCAGAATTGAGAACAGCGTGCGGACTTAAGACAAATCATGCCCGCAGCGAGCGCTCATGAAATTGCAGATGCCCTTATCAGGGCATTCAGGGAATCTGGGGCCTCAGCGTTTCTGGAGTCTTCGACCCGCAAGCAACCGAGGAAATTACTGGTTCGGGAGAGCGACCGTGTCTTAAGCGTCTGGATTTACATATGGACGCTGACGCCTGGCGGCAGGCCGAACTTGCCGAATGAGTATCGAATCCAAATGACGGGTGTCACCGCACCCCTTGACCAAAATCCGAAGGGACTCACGTTGCTGATGGGATATGATCAGGATACCGGCGCGTTCGCTGGGTTTGACCTCACGCAGCACAGTTCCTTTACTGTGGGATCTCCGTCTGTTCAGGTTGACAAGGAATGCTTGTTCCAAGCCTTGCAAGAAGGCATCGCGTTCAAAAGAAAAAGCAACGATGAAGTCGCTATTGGCATACGATCAGATCACATATTGCATTACAGCCTGAGTTCAATCGACCTTCACATGTTTGGCAAAGAGACCGACATGCCAGAGGTATTGACTCAAGCATCGGCTGGCACCGATATCGAAGGCACAACCACTCAGTCCTTCAGTCCTGAGCGGAAAAGAATCGTAGCAAACGTTGCGAAATGGACGCGGTCGGCTGGCTTTAGAAAGCAGGTGCTCACGGCTTACGACAATCGATGCGCCGTGACGCGCCTACAGCTAGGTCTCGTGGAGGCCGCGCATATTCTGCCTGTTCACGATCAAGGTTCTACAGACCTTGTGACAAACGGCATTGCGCTCTCGCCAACCTACCACCGAGCCTTTGACCATGGTCTCGTTTATCTCGATGAGAACTTTGTGATGAGACTGAATGAAAACGAGAGAAGTCGCTTAGAATCTCATGGACTGACTGGCGGCCTTCGTCGATTTGAAGAGTCGCTGGGAGTTCAGATTCATCTTCCACAGGATGCGAATCAGCGACCAGACCCGTTCATGGTACGCCAAGCCAATCAGCTACGCGGTATTTCTATTTGATCTGAAAAAGCAGCAGAAAGAAAGGGCTGGTCACAGACACATGAGCGTAGCGTGAAGTCACAACTCGCAGGCATTCACGCGAAATTCACGCACACGGGCGCATGATAATGTCGATCAGTGGATAATCTCCCGGCAGCAACGTACTGACCGTGAACAAATGACACGAACCTCCTACAATCAGGCCGCCGCCCACGATGATCTGCCCGCAGAATCGATCGCTTGGCTGCGCGTCACGCCCTTCATCGCCTTGCATCTTGCGTGTCTTGCGCCCTTTGTGGTCGGCGTGAGCGGCATCGCGATTGCCGTCGCCATCGCTTCTTATGCGCTTCGCGCGTTTGCCGTGAGCGCCTTCTATCACCGCTGCTTTTCGCATCGCGCCTTTCACGTCAATCGCGTGGTGCAGTTCGTGTTCGCATTCCTCGGCGCTGCCGCAACGCAGCGCGGCCCCTTGTGGTGGGCCGCTCAGCATCGTTTGCACCACACCCATGCCGACGGCGAGGGCGACCCGCATTCATCGCGGCGAGGATTTTGGTGGTCGCATGTGGCGTGGTTTCTCAGCAATGGGAACTTCCGCACGCCCTTGTACCGGGTGCGGGATCTGGCGCGATTCAAGGAACTTGTTTGGCTGAACCGCTTCGACCTCATCGCGCCGGTGAGCTTCGCTATCGCCATGTTCGCTCTTGGCGAGGCATTGGAGCCCGCCTTCCCGCAGACGAACGGCTGGCAAATGCTGGTGTGGGGCTATGTCATATCCACTGTCGCGCTTATGCACGCGACGTTCATGGTGAACTCGCTCTCGCACCGCTTCGGCAAACGCCCCTTCGCCACCGCCGACCACAGCCGAAACAATGCGTGGCTCGCGCTGCTCACCTTTGGCGAAGGCTGGCACAACAATCATCACCGCTATGCGTCGAGCGCACGTCTCGGATTCTACTGGTGGCAGATTGATTTCGCGTGGCTCGGGCTGAAAGCGCTCGCTTTGTTCGGGCTTGTGCGGCACCTCAAGACGCCGCCCGAGGCTGTGCTACGGGAAGGCGTCAAGAGCGAATCACAGGCGGTCTAGCGCCATGCGCGTAGCAGTTGTCGGCGGCGGTATTTCTGGGATTGCGGCGGCGCATGAGGCGCAAGCTTTCGCCGATGTCACGCTGTTCGAGGCGGCTTCTCGGCTCGGCGGTCATACGGACACCCACAACTTGCTTTTCTATGAACGCGCCTTCTCGGTTGACTCAGGGTTCATCATCTTCAATCGCATCAACTATCCGCTCTTTTCCGCTTGGCTTGATGCGCTCGGCGTCGCCTCGCAGCCGACAGAAATGTCGTTTGGCGTTCAAACCGCGGATGGCTTCGAGTATGGCACTTCGGGCTTGGATGCGTTTTTTTGTCAGCGTAGCAATCTTGTTCGACCCGGCTTCTTGAGGATGTTCGGCGATATTCGGCGCTTCTATCGCAGCGCGGGCAGCGTTGCTCCCGATGATTCGCGAACACTTGAAGCCTATCTGCGCACGGAACGTTATTCGAAGGCATTTGCCGAGCACCACCTGCTACCCATGTGCGCTGCGCTCTGGAGCGCGCCTCATGCTGAAGCTCGCAAACTCGCGGTTGGCCATGTGGCGGTTTTCATGGTCAATCATGGGCTCACCCTCTGGCGAGGACGCCCGGAGTGGCGCGTCGTTCGTGGCGGTTCGAGCGCCTATGTGCGTGCTTTTAAGGATGCTTTCAACGGCCAAATCCACCGCAACTGCGCGGTGCACTCGGTTCGGGAGGATGCCTCTGGCGTGTTCGTGACAACCGCCGAGGGGCGTGATCGATTCGACCGTGTCATCCTCGCCTGCCACAGTGACGATGCCTGCGCACTCATCGATCAATCGAACTCGGCACGCGACATTCTCAGCGCCATCGCCTATCAGCCGAATCGTATGGTGCTGCATTCAGATGCGCGCGTCATGCCGCGTTCCCCCGCCGCTTGGTCGAGTTGGAATGTCTATGTCAATGAGCATGGTCAGTACGAGTGCACCTATTGGATGAATCGGCTGCAAGGGTTTGCAAGTAAGCCGCAGTTCTTTGTCACGCTGAATCCTGTTCGCGAGCTGAGCCGTGTGTGGGTGGAACGAGACTATCGCCATCCAATCTTTTCGCTCGAGGCTCACGCCGCCAAGCAGAGGCTCTCTGAACTCCACGCTGGCACGCGCATTTCCTATTGCGGTGCGTGGACTGGCTGGGGCTTTCACGAGGACGGTTTCAGAAGCGGTGTGGAAGCCGCCGCCCGTATACGAGCCGCCATCAACAGCCAAGATGCTGCTCAAGATACTGCTAATGCTGCATGAATGCAGTTTTCAAGGCGCTGTCACGCACATGCGGCGCTCCCCTCGTCGTCATGGATTTCGTTATCCTCTCTGGATGCTGTATGTCGATCTTGATCGTATCGATCAGACGACGCTGCTGCGGCCGCGCTTTCTTGCATCGGTGGATCGGGGACACCTGCTGAGCAGCGAGGATGTATACAGAGAGCTTGTGAAAACCAACCCCGAACAGGCCGCCGCAACGCCTATGCGTATCTTTGCCCTCACTCAGCCGCGTTCACTTGGCGCCTCGTTCAATCCGGTGAACTTCTATTTCTGCTTCGCCGGTGAGCGGCTCGCGGCGCTTCTCCTGCAAGTCACCAACACGCCTTGGGGCGAGCACTACTGCTATGCGCTGCACACGCAAAGCGCATCGAACACGCAGAGCTTTCGCTTCGACAAGGACTTTCACGTATCGCCGTTTCTGCCGATGAGCGGCCATTACCGGCTGCGACTGAGAATGACCGACGATGCGATCAAAATCGCCATGCGCCTGAACACCGGCGAAGGGCCCTTGTCCGCGTGCCTCACGCTGCGCGCCAAACCGCTGACTCGCCTTGAAGTTCTGCGCGGCGCACTTCGAAGGCCAGCGCAAAGTGCGTTGACGCTGGCTCGAATTCATTGGCAGGCGGCGCGTCTTTTCCTCAAGCGGACGCCCTTTCACCCCCACCCCGCCAAGCTGTGATGATCGCGCGGAAATTTGTCCATACAGCGCTTTCCTCTATCGCTGAAGGCACGGTGGAGATGATCGATGCCGAAGGCACTTCGACCTTCGGCAGTGGCGCAATGCGAGCAACGATCACCGTTCACAACCCCGCCTTCTACGCGAAGCTCTTGCGAGGCGCATCGCTCGCCGCGGGCACAAGCTATATGGACGGCGACTGGGACAGCGACGATCTCGTAGTACTCGTGCGCGTCATGGCGCGCAATCGAGAGGCACTCGACGGTTTGGGCAGCGTGGCGGCAGTGCCGATGCGCCTCTATGACTCGCTTGGACACGCATTCAGACGAAATTCGCGCACAGGCAGCCGCCGCAATATTGAAGCGCACTATGACTTGGGGGATGACCTGTTCGGTTTGTTTCTTGACAAGCGCATGATGTACTCATCGGCAGTGTTCGAGACCGGCAAGGAGACCTTGGACGAAGCGAGCGACGCCAAGCTGATGCGCCTGTGCAGGAAACTCGATTTGAAAAGCAGCGACCATTTGCTCGAAATCGGCACAGGCTGGGGCGGACTTGCGGTGTTCGCCGCCGAGCACTTTGGCTGCCGCGTCACCACCACGACTATCTCCAAGGCGCAGCACGCGCACGCCAAGAGACAAGTTGCGGCGGCAGGACTGAGCGACAGGGTGGAAGTGCTGTACGCTGATTACCGATCACTGTCCGGCCAATATGACAAGCTGGTGTCGGTAGAGATGGTCGAGGCGGTTGGGCATCAATACCTCGACACCTATTTTCACACCTGCGCACGACTTTTGCGCCCTGACGGGTTGATGGCCCTGCAAGCCATCACCATCCAAGATGCTGCCTACCGCCGCGCACTCAAGAGCGTGGACTTCATCAAGAAATACATCTTCCCCGGTGGATTCATACCATGCAACAGCGTCCTGACTGCTTCGGCGGGCGCGGCTGGACTCACGTTGGCCAACCTTGAAGACTTCGGCCCGGATTACGCGCGAACGCTTCGCGTTTGGCGCGAACGCCTTGAGCAAAACCGCTCGCAAGCCATCGCACTCGGCTACGATGAGCGCTTCTTGAGAATGTGGCGATTCTATTTCGCCTATTGCGAAGGCGGCTTTATGGAGCGCAGCATCAGCGATGTGCAAATGCTTTTGACGATGCCCGATTACACAGGCCAGGTGTGGCGAGCCCATGCGTCGTCTTCTTGATCTCGCCGAACGCGGACTGCTGCCGGATGCGCTGATCAGGTTCGGCGCACGCAGACTGACGCGCGAACGACTGCGCCAAGAATGCTCATCTGACATTGAACGCGCAGCGCAGCGCTATGCGGCCATGCTCGAAGAATTGCGGCAAAGCCCCCTTGCCTTGCAGCCGGAGGCCGCCAACGAGCAACACTATGAAGTCCCGGCAGCGTTCTTTCGACATGTGCTGGGGCCGCGCATGAAATACAGCGCCTGCTATTGGCCGAAGGATGTGCGCACGCTCGCCGATGCGGAAACCGCCATGCTCGAACTCTACGGCGAGCGCGCCAAGCTTAAAGACGGCATGCGCATCCTTGATCTTGGCTGCGGATGGGGCGCGTTTACCCTATGGGCGGCAGAGCGCTTCCCGAACTCGCGTATTCTGGCGGTGTCCAACTCACACTCGCAAAAAGCGATGATCGAATCGCAAGCGCGCACCCTTGGCTTTGACAACATCAAGGTGCGCACCGCAGATGTCAACCAACTACAGCTCGATGCGCGTTTTGACCGTGTGGTGTCAATCGAAATGTTCGAGCATGTGCGCAACTATGCTTCGCTCCTTGAGCGCATCAGCAGCTGGCTGAACACGGATGGCCTGCTGTTCGTGCATATCTTTTGCCACCGGCACCTGATGTATCCCTTTGAAGACGAAGGCGATGCGAATTGGATGGCGCGTCACTTCTTCACAGGTGGTCTGATGCCGGCGCGCGACACCCTGCTGTGCTTTCAAGATCACCTGCGCTTGGTCACGCGCTGGGAACTCTCCGGCAACCACTACCGCAAAACCGCGCGCGCCTGGCTTGAGAATCTCGATGCCGAGCGAGCAGGCGCAGCCGCTGCCCTTGCTTGCGGCGAATCCGACTCGGATACGCGAGCGGTGCAGCGCTGGCGTATGTTCTTCATGGCCTGCGAGGCGTTGTTTGGCTTCTCGAATGGCAGCGAATGGCTCATCGCCCACTATCTTTTTGCGCCGCATGAATGAGACATCGACGACGCGCCCTGGGTTGCAGGCTCGTCTTGGGCGGCTGTTTGCGGCGCAGCTCGCCGTTATCGGCACGGCGACAGTGATCGGCATCTTCATCACGCAGCTTCTCGTCGAAGGTGTGTTGACGCGCCGAGCGCTCGATGCCGAAGCGGCGCACTTCTGGACGCTTTGGCAGAGCAATCCACAGCAGCCGCTGCCCGGTACGGCCAATCTGCGCGGCTACTTGATCGACCGCGATAGCTTGTCCGCTGATCGCATCACAGATCTGCCGCAACCTCTGCGCGCCGAGCCGCCAGGATTTCGGCGCACGCACTTGGATGGCGCGAGCAAGTTGGTGCATGTCTCCGATCAGGACGAGTTTCGCCTGTACCTTGTGTTTGCAGCTGACCGAATATCCAATTTGGCGTTCTACTTCGGCACCTTGCCGCTATCAATCGTATTGCTGCTGATCTACGGATTGCTGTTTGTGGGCTATCGCTGGTCGCAGGCGGCGCTATCGCCGATTGTGCGCTTCGCGCGGCAACTCGATGTGGCAGATCTCGACTACAAGGGCGCGTTCGCACTCGACTTCGAATCATTGCGGGTCAATGCCGACGCCGAGATCGCAACCATGATCGATGCGTTTAAGCACTTTGCGATGCGCTTGAGCGACGCGGTGGAGCGTGAGCGAGTGTTCGCCCGCGACGCTGGCCATGAGCTGCGCACGCCGCTTGCGGTATTCAAAGGTTCTTTAGATTTGCTTGAGCGCAATCGCAACCGCCCCGCCCATGATCTGGAGGCGCTTAAGCGAATGCGCCGCACGGCGGACGAGATGGAGTCGCTTCTTGAAACACTCTTGCTGCTCTCCCGCAATGCCGCCGCCGACAACGTATCGCCTGCATCGCCAACGCCCGTGGCGCCGCTTCTCCTTGCCGAAGTGGATGCTATGCAAGCGGTAGCGAGCGAGCGCGGAAACTCGCTCGCAGCAAAAGTGGAAGCAGAGATTGAAGTCGAAGCGCCCGCTGCCGTGCTGCGCAGCGTTGTGGGGAACCTGCTGCGCAATGCCGTTGCCTATACGACGGGTGGCGTGGTCGAAGTGACCCTGTTCACGGACGGCATTCGCGTTGAGGACAACGGCATTGGCATGTCTCGCGAGGAGCTCGCCAACATGTTTGAGCCGTTCTATCGAGCTGAGGCGAGCCGCGGCGCGAACAAGGGACATGGCCTTGGACTCGCCATTGTTCGTCGCCTCTGTCAGCAATACGGCTGGACAATACGCGCCCGCAGCCAGCCGAGGCAGGGTACGACCATGGAGCTCAGGTTCGTCAGCGATTCGAATTGACGGCATCGCCAATGTCGAGCCGATAGCCGCGACCGGGAATGGTGGCAACCACTGGTGTCTCGAACGGCCGGTCGAGTGCTTGGCGAAGCTTATACAGATGGCTGCGCAAGGCATCGCTCTCCGGCGGCTCATCGCCCCACAGCTCATCCTCGAGCGCTCGCCTCGAGACGACCTTGGGATGCTCGCGCATCAATACGCGCAGAATCTCGAAGGCGGTGCCGGTTAGTGCGATCAGCTGCCCTTGGCGACGCACTTCGAGTGTTTCGGCATCAAGGGACAGCTCGGCAATCTCGTAACGGGCTTTGATACCCTTCGAGCGTCGCGCCAGGGCTTCAATTCGAGCCGCCAGCTCGGGCATGTCGAAGGGTTTGACTAGGTAGTCATCGGCGCCGGCCTCGAATCCGCTCAATTTATCGCCCAGCTCGTCGCGTGCGGTCAGCATGATGATAGGCGTGGTGATCTTGGCATCATTGCGCAGACGTTTGCACACAGTCATGCCGTCCACGCCTGGCAGCATCAAATCAAGCACGATCACGTCATAGCGCTGCGTCACCGCCAAGTGCAATGCCACCAGCCCGTCGGCGGCGTAATCCACTTCATGACCACAGGCTTCGATGTAAGCGCCGATCGTTTCCGCAAGCGTGCGGTGATCCTCGACGAGCAGCACGCTCAGATTGCTCATGATTCGCGCCTCTTCAGGAGTTCGCTGCGGAGCGCCTCATGCCTGGTGCGCGTCAAGGGATAGTTCCACACAATAAGCGCGCAGAACGCAAATCCAAGTGCCGGTCCAAAGCTGTAGAGCATGCGCAAACCGTCAAGACTGCCGCCAGCCCCGACAGCCTGGTCGTAGCCGGTCACGCCAAGAAGCGCGAGAGCCATGAACGGCCCGAACGCCGAGCCGATCTTCACCACAAACGATGACACGGCGAAATACATGGCGGTGCGGTCCTCGCCAGTTTCGAGCGTGTCCAGATCGACAATGTCTGCGGTCATCGACGGCGGCACCACCGGAAACGCCGCGCCTAAGAATCCCGTACAGGCGGTGACCGGCAGCATGAACAGGAAATCCCCCGCGCCGAGCAGCATGTACAGGCAATGTAGACCAGCAAAGGCAAAGAGCGCAAGGCACCATGCCCGGTGCTTGTCAATACGCTGGCAAAACCAGTTCCAGAAAGGGATGCCAATGAGCTGGCAGCCAAAGAAGATGAGCAGCATCAAGATGGCGAGGTTCTCTTCCTGCAACACATCCCGGATGAAAAACACCACCGTCACTGTCGCAATCGATTGACCGAGAAAGTTGATGAAGAGCGCCCCGACCAAACGCCGGAATGGCAGGTTGCGCCACATGAGGCGCAAGCCCGGCAGCAGGGGTGTTCGCGCTGATACGAAGGACTTTGGCTCATGCACGCCTAAGGCAGTAGCACTGATGGTCAATGGCACGAGCACCAGCATCATGAGTCCGATAATCAAAAGATTATTGCGAATACCGCCAAGATGGAAGCAAAAGTAGACGGTGCAGACGCCCGCCACGAGGGGCACCAGCTTGCTGAATACATTAGCGGCGATGCCGATCCATGAGCGCCACGCCGTGATGCGTGTGCGCTCATCATAGCTCGCCGAAAGTTCGGCACCGAGCGCGTAGTAGGGGATCTGCAGCATGGTCCAGCCAAGCCAGAAGATCGCCAGCCACAGCAGCAGATAGTCTGCGCCGACACCATCGGGCGGCACGAACAGACGGTAGGAAGCGAGCGTCAGGAAGGGGATGGAGGCGAGCATCCACACGCGCCTGCGGCCCCATCTGCTTCGGGTGTGGTCTGTCGCCCAGCCGATCAATGGATCGGTGACGATATCGAAGCTGCGCGCAATGAGCATCATGGTGCCGACCACCGCCACTTCGATGCCCATGTCGGCACCATACAGATTCGGCACCAATGAGAGCACCGGAATCATAGCAACCTGAATCGGCATGTCCGACAGGCCGTAGAAGAAGAGCGTGCGCCTTGGCAGGGGCTGGGGAGCCTTGATACTCACGGCGCCGCTCCGAGCCGCCTCATATCTCGCCGTTCAGATACTTGTTCACCCGCTGCTGCAGGTGGCGGATGCGCACTTCTTGATAATTACCGAGCGTTTGGCCAAGTTTGCGACTGGTTTTGAAGCCACGGGTCTGCGCCGCCATATTGCCAGTGTCCTCGTCATAGATGGCACCCAAGCGACCAAGACCCTCGGCGGCGGTGTAGGAATCATCGACATCGAGCTGCACAGGCTCGGGCGGTGGCGGCGGCTTGCCGTCCGGCGGCACGGGCCGCAGCATCATGAGGTCAAAGGTGCAGAAGTCAGGATCGATGGCATCGGGCCGGAAGCGGTAGACCATCGGCAGTGACAGACCCGGGAAGAAGAAGGCATTGGGAAATAGAAAATACTCGATCGAATCAAGCGTCATGCAGGTTGGATAGTGCGAGAAGTCCTGACCGTAGGCGTCGCCGAGTGTTCGCTTTAAGTGGTCTGCATAGAAGTCGCGCGCGGTCATGCCTTTCGGTACGCACGGCGTGTCGTCCCATTCGTGCCCGCGTGCCCACATGCTACCCAAAAGTTCCTGCTCGGTTTGCGGCGGATTCACACGCGGATTGGGCGAGCCGATAGTATGAATGAAGCGCGTGACAGTTTCGCCAAAAACATCGTATTGGGTGGTGACTTCGGTACCGGGCATGCCGCCCGCATGGGTCTCGCGCACATGATAGGCTTCCATGAACGACTCCGCCGCCGCTTTCCAGTTGCACGGCAGTCGCTTTTGGATATGCGTCTCTATGTAGCGGTCTTCGATACCGAGTTTGGCAAAATGACTTCTCAAGGTGCCAAGATGCGCATCGAGCGGTTCGGCATCCACATCGAAATTGACGAACACAAAGCCCGCCCACAAACCCACACGAACTTCGCGCAGGCTGTGTGTCTCGGCGCTCACATGCGGAAAGTCCCACTTCTCCGGCACTTCCAAGAGCTTGCCATCGAGCGAATAGATCCAGCCATGAAACGGGCAGCAAAAGTTCTCGGCATATCCGCAGCTTGCCGGCGCTTTGAGCTGCGTGCCGCGATGCATACAGGCGTTGTAGAACGCCTTGACCTCGCCCTGTCCGGTACGCACGATGACCGCCGACAAATGGCCGATGTCGTAGACGTAATAGTCGCCTGCTTCGGGGATATGCTCTTCGCGACACGCCCACTGCCAGACGCGCGGCCAAAGGTTTTCGAATTCGGCCTCTAATCGCACTTTCGATGTGTAGTTGCTGTAAGGAATGTCGTCATCGCCGAGAAACTCGTAGGACTCGGCCTGCAAAGGGGCGGGGACGCTCGAATCGTCGCGCTTGAGCAGTTCTTGCAAACTCGGACCGGGCGCTCGCGCCTCACCGGGGGCTGCTTTGCTCATGGCACACTCCGTGTCAATGAATCGTCGTGAGCCTAATGTATCACTCACCATAGGTGAAGAAGCATAAGCTGTTGCTTTGCACAGGCTGGTAGCCGTAGCAACCTACTTCACTTCTTGAGTGGATAAATTGACTAGGACTATGATATACAGCACTGCCCTAAAACTACTGGAAATGATAGAGGCACCCCGTGGAAGCGACCGTGAAGGATGTGCTGACTGCAAATCTTGTTCTGGTCGGAGCAGATCTTCTAAATGATCCAAGCCGGCATCAAGAATTTGTGAGAGCTATCGGATCTGAGGTCATATTCGACAGTGACGCATCACCGCAGCAGGCATCGTTCAATATCTGCAATATTCCGCGAGACCGGATTTCGATTGAATCGTCGGCTGGCAAGTCAACTGTTGCTCGCGCATACCCGGAAAAAGAGGATATCGAGCGGCTGTCGCAAGTCGCAATATATGCAATCGAATTTACAACATTGGAAAGCACTGGACTTCGGGGAGTTGGATTTAATATCGACCTAGTGGTTGAACAGTTCTCTGGAGAGTCCGCACAGAAGTACATTGCGGGTCGTATTTTTTCTAGGACCATCCCCGTTGCTAGGGAGTTGGAGATAAAAGGCGGTATGGCACAGCTCTTCTTTCAAGAAGCAGATAGGACATGGACTATCAGAATTGAGCCGAGGGTCATTCATCCAGAAAATGAGAACGTGTACTTGACGGTGAATTATCATGTGAGTTCGGTTGCGCTGCCAAGTGAACTAGAGATTAGGAATTCGCTCAACGCAACTTGGGACCGCGCCCACGCTTTTGTTTCGGAGATAGATAAAAATGCTGGCTGAATCTTTGGACATCGATACCGCATCATCATTCGGCAATTCCACCAACTTTGACTTCGATTGGGAAAAAACTCTCTCTCCTAATCAGGAAGCGGTCAGAATAGTGACTTGGAGGGAGGTGCGCAATATTTCCCGAATCTCCAAGAACTCTCTGCATCTCGATTCTAGGTCGCTCGGTTTAGAACCTCTGACAGATATGGCTTCGGAACATCTCATTAAAGCGAGTGATTCAAGAGAGGAAATTCTCGCAATTCTCAGCGCCACTCCATTGAGGTGGCTGTCAAGCCGTCTCAACGAGTTGCTTCGGTTTGAAGAAGATGAGCCTGACGCCCCACCCATGGACATAGAATCAATGCGCAACATGGTTCTGTTTCTCTGGCAACGAACTGATCTTCCAACTCCGGAAATATCCACTTCCCCCAAGGGACTCGCTTCCTGTGAATGGCAGCTTCGCCAAGATGGAATTCTCGCAATGGAGTTTCTTGCGCGTGGCATGGTGAGGTACGCATGCGTCTCGGCGGAAATAGATGAGATGGGGGAGCGCGAACGAGCCAATGGGGTAACAACCAGAAAAAATGCTTCCGGCGTGGTTTCGTCCTTCTTCGAAGAGTAGCTGGATTAGAATTGGGGAATTCACTTCCAGATGCAGACCACATGGCCCGTTACTGCTCTCCATCGAGAATGGGGAGCGATGGGCTTCCGACAAGCGATGCGTTCAAGAACCGGCTGAACGAGTCGTATCTTTCAGTCAACTGGCTGGAGTATTTTGGAAGAACCGACATTGAATCCGCGATTGAGGATGTGCGCGGCGCCTTTGCGGGAAAGCGTTATAGACTCAGCTCCAATGGGCGTTTTGCAGTCCTTAACGTCTATGAGGCTAAGAACGCCGCGGCCGCCGCAGTCGAACCTTTACGATTGCAGATAGATATAAGACATTCGCCAACCACTGACGACCCTTCTCACGCTGGCATATTTGGATACGGGGAAGACGAACTACTTGACCTTCGATTGGCTGTAGAGCTTCGCAGACTTGTCAGCGTGGAGCATGTCTTTCTTGCCGTTAAGGAATCTGACCAGAACCCATTGCCCTAAACGTCCCTATCGCCGCACAGAACATATCATGCGAGGGCTGCCTTGAAATCAGTTATTGTGAGTCACGCTAATGTATCACTCGCCATAGGTGAAGAAGCATAAGCTGTTGCTTTGCACAGGCTGGTAGCCGTAGCGACAAAACAGCCGCCATGCGGGCTGGTCTTGCTGGCATTCAACGTGTATCTCCGTCGCACCGCGAGATTCAGCAACGCCTGTCGCATGGCCGACGAGATAGTATCCAAGACCTTCGCGGCGCGCCGATTCCCTCACGGCAAGCCGCAAGATGCGCCAAGCCCTTGATTCTCCAGTCGGTTCTTCGAGCAAGTAGCCACCAAGAATCTCATCGTCCGACTTGGCGATACGCATCAGTCGCGTGATGTCTTCAGTGCACGGCGTGAGGCAGAGCAATTGCCAAGGGATCTCAAACGGGCGCGGGCGAACGATTTTCACGAATTAGGATGCGTTTCAGAGATTCAGCATTATGACAAGGGATAATAGGCAGCTTATCCTTGATTACGAGCATCCTTCATGTCAGAAGAAACCTACCAACCGCCGAAGGTCTGGACTTGGGACCCCGACAAGCCGCAAGCATTCAGCAACATCAATCGGCCAACGGCTGGCGCCCGGTTTGACAAGGATTTGCCGGTCGGCAAGCATCCGTTGCAGCTCTATTCGCTGGCAACACCGAACGGTGTCAAGGTCACGATCATGCTCGAAGAATTGCTTGCCAAGGGACATGCAGGCGCGGAATACGATGCGTGGCTGATCAACATCGGCGAGGGTGTGCAGTTTAGCAGCGGCTTCGTTGATGCCAACCCCAACTCAAAGATCCCAGCGCTCGTTGACCGGAGCGGCGATGCGCCTGTTCGCGTCTTTGAATCAGGCGCTATCCTGCTGCATCTAGCAGAAAAGTTCGGCGAGTTCATTGCCGCAGGCGATGCCCGCGCCGAGTGCCTGTCCTGGCTCTTTTGGCAGATGGGCAGCGCGCCGCTCCTTGGCGGCGGGTTCGGTCATTTCTACGCCTATGCGCCAGTCAAGATCGAATATGCCATCGACCGATACGCTATGGAAGTGAAGCGACAACTCGACTTGCTTGACAAGCACTTCGCTTCTCGACAGTACGTCTGCGGTGACGAGTACACCATTGCGGACATGGCCATCTGGCCTTGGTTTGGTGGCTTGGCGCGCAATCTCGCCTATCAGGCTGCGGAATTCCTACAGGTGCACACCTACGCCAATTTGAATCGTTGGGTCGAGGCTGTTGGCGAGCGACCCACCGTCAAGCGCGGGCAAATGGTGAACCGGCCATTTGGAGACAAATCCAAGCAGCTGCACGAGCGCCACGATGCGAGCGATTTTGAATTGCGGACACAGGATATTCTTGATCCGGACGATGCGACTGACTAGGGCGTGTTCACACTACGCCCTAACGCACTAGGCGTAACTTCGGACGTTTCGAAAACAGATGAACGACCTTCGCGCGCAGCGGAGGTGCGAGGCTTGTTTGGTATCGCTTGGTGAGTATGGGCGCGACGAGGTCATAGGCATCCCACGCATCGAGGTGCGCGTAGGGATGTGCCGAGTCTAATCCGAGTGCTACGGCGTAGTCGCCAAGATAGTCCTCGTAGTAGGACTCAACGAAGCTTCGGCCAGCTTCTGAAAAGAGCATCGTGTCGAGTCGGCCCGCCGCCATGCGCACAAACAATTCACTGCCATTGAGTTCGCGCACTCGCGTCCTCAGAATGAGGTCGGCATGTTGTCGTTTGCATGCTTGCGAGAGCAGGTCATGATTTGCGCACCAAGCGAGAAAGACTCCCATGTGCATGGCCGCGAGGTCGGGTGCGCCAGCCTTTTCGAGATGCGCAGCGAGATCGTCGATGACCCTGCTGTCAGGCATGTGCGAGTGCTTGATCGAGGTCATTCTTCAAGTCCTCTAAATCCTCAATGCCAACGCTCACGCGAATCAGTGAGTCGCTGAGGCCAGCGGCCTCACGCATGGCCTTTGGCATACTCGCATGAGTCATGAGGGCAGGTTGCTCAATCAGCGACTCGACACCGCCGAGACTTTCTGCGAGCGTGAACACCTCTGTCGCTTGCAGGACGCGGCGCGCCGCGTCGAGACCGCCCTTGATGTCAAACGACAGCATGCCGCCGAAGCCCGACATCTGCCGCTTGGCAAGCGCATGCTGGGGGTGCGAAGGTAGGCCTGGGTAATGCACATGCTGCACCTTGTCGTGCTCACTTAAGAACTCCGCCAAGGCCAAGGCGTTTTGCTCATGCGCCTTCATGCGTACTTGCAAAGTTTTCAGGCTGCGCAGGCTGAGCCAAGCGTCAAAAGTGGCCTGGATAATGCCGAGCGCATTGGAAATATAGGCAAGCCGCTCGCCGATGGCGTCATTGTCAGTGACCATGACGCCAGCCACGAGGTCGCTGTGGCCGCCGAGATACTTGGTGGTCGAATGCACCACCAAGTCGGCACCGATCTCGATTGGGCGCTGGAACGCTGGACTCAGAAAAGTATTGTCTACTGCGAGCAGCGCTTGATGCGCGTGCGCGACTTCCGATGCAGCACCGATATCGATGATCTTCGTCAAGGGGTTCGACGGTGTCTCTACCCACACCATGCGCGTATTGTTTCGCATGGCGCTGCGCAGATTGTCGATATTCGTCATATCAACATAGGAGAACTCAATGCCAAACGTGGTGAAAATCTGATCGAACAGGCGCACCGTGCCGCCATAGAGGTCATCGCAGGCAATCACATGGTCACCTGCTTTGAGCAAGAACATCGCGGTGCCCGTGGCAAGATTCCCAGACGCGGTCGCGAATCCGTAGCGAGCTCCTTCAAGGTTGGCAATGCACGCCTCAAAAGCTGCGCGCGTTGGATTGCCGCTGCGCGAATACTCATAGCCGGTGTGTTCGCCTGGCGCCGGTTGCTCGTAGGTCGAAGTCAGGAACAGCGGCGTGATGACCGAGCCCGTGGCTTCATCCCGGTATTGTCCGGCATGAATCGAGCGGGTGCGAAAGCCTCGAGAATCTGAGGGTGGCATGGGGCGGGTCAGTGTCTAAATGAGGCGATTGAGTATTGTAGTCCTTTGCTTGCGCGCCTGTCGGCCTGTGGTCTGATTGAGCGCTACGCACTGAATTCATCGTGCGCTTCCATGTGCCGCACAGGAAATCAGTTGCCTTAGAGTCGAATGTCTGCAAGGCGCGTGCGCAAGAGCGCGAAGTTCGGGTAGAGTTTTGCTCTTGGTCGAGAATGCCGATGGACGATACAGACGACAGTCAGGAAAGTGTGGATTTAGCAACGGCAGCTCGTCTTACAGGGCTTTCAGTTCGCCAAATTCGACGTTGGTCCGACATGGGCGTCGTAGGCGATGCTCAGGCGGGCATCAGTTTCGTTGATCTCCGCTTGCTGCGCAGCTTCGCTACGCTATTGAAGCTTCGGTTGCCGGCAAGGCGACTGAATCGCGCCCTTGAGCGAATGAGCGTGCCTTCGAACTCGATGACAACAGACGGACAATCCTTACTGTATCGTCGCAACAGCCGCCTCTGGAACGCGGTGACAGGGCAAGGCCAAATCGAATTCGACGAGGCGACAGCGCCGCTGAAGTCTGAACCGCCGGTGATGCTTCACCAAGAGACGCAGCAAGGGCATTTGTCCCGCACTGCCGAGGATTGGTATCAGCTTGGGGTGACGCTCGAACACTCGGACATGAAGGCGTCTCAACGTGCCTATCTCAAGGCCATTGAATCTGATCCGGAATATGTTGCGGCGCGGATTAATCTCGGCCGCCTCAAGCAGTTGCGAGGTCAGATTTCATCGGCTGTACACCAATATCGCGAGGCCATTCGTCTTGATCCTGAGAATTCTGAAGCCTTCTATAACCTCGCGACAGTGTTTGACGACCTTGGGGAAAGAGAAGTGGCGATCAATTACTACCGCATCGCTTCGCGCAGTGTGCCCGAGGCGCATCTTCATCTTGGGCGACTGCTTGAAGAGCAGGATCAATCCATGCGCGCCAAATGGCACTTCAAGGCGTGGGAGAAGTCCGCTCCGCGCGCTGAGGGATATGAATTTGACGATCTCGACGAGAGTCCGTCCGATGAGCACTAATTCACCTGCCGCACTGTGATCAGGTCTCCTTTGCCGACCCCTCGGGTGAGTCCCCATCGCACAAATCCAAGATACACAGCGGCTATCAGCGCCGCCATGCCAGCGATCAGAAGCAGGCTTTCGAGTGGCTGCTGCAAGAAAGTCCCTAATTGATAGCAGATCACAGCAAGCGAGTATGCGAGTGTGAGCGACCAAGCGACCGAAAACACCGCAAAAAAGCCGCCAAGTTCACGATACAAGGCACCAACCGTCGCAACGCAGGGTATGTACAGGAGAATGAACATGAGATAGCAAAAGGCGGCAAGGTCTGACGAAAAAGCGTTTCGAAGTTGCTCGACCGTGGTCGCCTTGCCTGTCAGTTCGGTGCCTTCGGCGGATTTCATCACTTGATCGAAGGCGAGCGGATCCTTCGCGCTCTCTCCGAGACCGAGCAGATTGGCTGGAATCGTTTGCATGGCGTCAGAGATGCTCGGCCAGAATTGAAACTCGCCGGCTGGCTGCTCAGGCCCGGAATAGAGGGCGTCAAAGGTTCCGACCACTACTTCCTTGGCAAACATGCCAGTGAACAGGCCGACCGCCGCAGGCCAGTTGTCTTCTTCCACACCCATGGGCGCGAGCACCGGCGTGATGCGCTTGCCAATCTCCGAGAGCACTGAGTTTTCGGTGTTTTCATTGCCATAGCTACCATCGGTTCCGAGGGAATTGAGGACGTTCAGCGCGATGACGACAAGCACAATCGCCTTGCCCGCACGCACCACGAAATCGCGCAGCCGATGCCAAGCAACTCGCATCACATTGCCGAACCTCGGCAGGTGATAGCTTGGCATTTCCAACACAAATCCGCTCGAAACCGGGGCGACGAGATGCGATCGCAGGAGCAAAACGGTGATGATTGCGACAAGGATTCCAATCAAGTACAGCAAGAACACCATTTCCGCCGCATAGCCTTGGAAGAAAGCAGCCGCGAACAGCGCGTAGACCGTCAGTCGTGCGCCGCATGACATGTATGGCGCCATGAGTGCCGAGAACACCCGCTCGGCATTGCCCGGCAGTGCGCGAGTTGCCATCACGGCAGGCACATTGCAGCCAAAGCCGACAATCAGTGGCAAAAACGCATGGCCTGGCAGCCCTGCTTGCCGCAGGAGGCGGTCCATCATAAAGGCTGTTCGCGCCATGTAGCCCGAGCTCTCAAGCAGGGACAGGCACAGAAACAGAGTGCCGATCACTGGGATGAAGGTGCCAACTAGCTGCACCCCGCCGCCGACGCCATCGGCAATGAAAGTGACCAGCCACTCTGGGGTGCCCGCATGTGCAAGCAGCGCGCGCGGCCCTTCGACAAATAGGGCCGAACCCGCGCCATCGAAAAAGTCGATAAAGGCGCCGCCGACGCCGATTGTGGTCAGGAACATGAGGTACACGACAGCGAGGAATATGGGCAGCGCGAGCAGCGGACTCAGCAAGAGCGCGTCTAATCGATCTGTCAGCCGCCCCGCGCCCTGTCCGCCGGAGACGGCCTCAGCAAACATCTCCTCCGCATGTTGATAACGCTCGGAAGGGCTGAGCGAAGCCATTGAGGCATCACGCTCAGGAAGAGCGGCATTGGCGGCGGCGTGCGCGGCGGCTTGTAGTTGCGTGATGCCCTCGCGGCGGCTTGCCGACACACGCACCACCTCGCAGTTGAGACGCTTGCCGAGCTTGTCACAATCAATGCTCAGGCCGTGGCGGCGTGCCAAGTCGCTCATATTGAGCGCGACCACCATAGGCAGGCCAAAATCGCGCAGTTGCGTGGCAACATACAGGCCGCGAGTGAGGGAGGTGGCATCGACAACACAAATGACCACATCAGATTGGCGCGAAGCGAGAAAATCGCGTGCGATTCGCTGATCGATCGGTAGGGAGGCTTGGCCCTCAGAGAAATCGGAAAGGCCTGGCAGGTCTGTGACTTCACACGTTGCAGCGCCGATGCGAAATCGACCTACTTTCTTGTCAACGGTGACGCCAGGCCAGTTGCCGACATGCTGCCGCGCACCAGTCAGCGCATTGAACAAGGTTGACTTGCCGACATTTGGACTGCCCGCAAGGGCGATGTGAATCACGGCTCGGATTCCAAGAGCAGCGTTGCAATCTCGGACTTTCGAAGAGCGACGCGCGCGCCGCGAATTTTCAGTTGGATTGGATCGCCGAGCGGTGCTTGTCTGACGAATTCGACGAGTGCGCCGGGTGTGAATCCGAGGCTCTGCAATCGCTTTGCGTATACGCTGTCTGCATCGGCGAAGCCGCGAACGCGCGCAAACCTTTGATTCTCATTGAGCATGACCATGTTGTTGGACGGCGCACCGTGGGTTTTTGCAAGCGACGCTCGCATTCAAACAAGAACTATTCTCAATTGCAATAGCACATAGCAGGCCGGTTCATGCGGTCTCGTCTGAAAAAGTGAGGACTTCTGAGATAGCGCGTTTGCCGAGCTTGAGCATCAGCAGGCGGTCAAAGCCGAGGGCAACGCCTGATGTGGGCACAAGCCCAGATCGCAGCGCAGCGTCGAGGCGTGTGTCGCACTTGATGTGCGGAAGGTCGGAAACGCGGCGGATTTCGTTGTTGCGCTCGGTTCGTCGTCTCAATTCGTCGGCATCGGTCATTTCTTGGCAGCCATTGGCAATCTCGATGCCGTCAATAATGAGCTCGAATCGGTCTGCGATGCCGTCACATCGAATGGCCGCAAGCGATGCGAGTGGTGCGGGAAAGCCATGCACGAGGACTCGACCAGGCAAGTCCGATACTGCCTGCTCGTACAGGCAGTCGAGCGCAGTAGTTTGATCGGCTTGCGCTGCCACTGCTCGCGCCGCACTGAGCAAGGCCGCTTCGTCGCAGTGATCGACGTCGATGCCATGCACCTCGCGCATGAGCGCTTGAAACGATGTGCGGCGCACCTCGTCCGGCTTGAGAAGCACATCGACCAATAAAGCCGTCAGTTCGGCCATGTCGGCAGAACTCGCGCCGGGCGCATACCACTCGAGCATGGTGAATTCCGAATTGTGCAAGCGACCCGTCTCGCCGCGCCGAAACGCATGGCAGATTTGATACACGGGCCGAGGCGCGTGCGCGAGCAGTCGCTTCATGTGAAATTCAGGAGACGTCTGCAGGTAGCGGCGTGCCTCGCCGCTGTCAAACGCATAAGAGTCGAGAAACGCATCGCTCGCGGTGTCCTTTGACAGGCTCGGCGTCTGTACTTCCAAGTACCCGCGAGCATCGAAAAACTCGCGCACGGCCTTCAGCATCTTGGCGCGCGCCTCAAGTGCGTGCTCGTCGCACTCGGGTTGCCAGCAAACTGCTTTCACCCCTTTGCCCGGCCGACATATTCCCCGGTTCGGGTGTCGATTCGCAGCACTTCACCTTCTTCAATGAAGAGCGGAACGCGAATGCTCGCGCCTGTTGACATGATGGCCACCTTGCTGCCGCCTGTGGCCGTGTCTCCGCGCACGCCCGGGTCGGTCTGCGTGACTTCAAGCTCGACGAAGATCGGAGGCGTGATCGAAATTGGACGGCCGTCCCAGAGCACCACTTGGCACATATCCTCTTCACGAATCCATTGCTTGGCTTCGCCGAGGGTCTTTGCGTCCACTTCCACCTGCTCGTAGGAGCCATCGCTGAGCATGAAGTGATAGGCGTCGCCGTCAAAGTAGAGGTATTGCATTTCGACTTCCATGACATCGGCGGTGGGAAGCGATTCTCCAGACTTGAACGTCCGCTCCCAAGTGCGTGACGTGATCAAGTTCTTCAGGCGGACGCGGGTGAACGCCTGTCCCTTGCCCGGCTTGACAAACTCAGTATCGACCATCACGCAAGGGTCGCCGTCGAGCAGCACCCTCACACCCGGCCGGAATTCATTGGTGGAGATGTTCGGCATCGCCAAAGTGTATCAGTCGAGACTTGAGATGGCCTGACAGCGCCGTCGCGAATGGAGAATTAGCTACGTCCCCATAAAGCCTAACACCAATCCAACGATCATCCCGGTTTGCGCAACCAACGCCCCGATCATCCACTTCAACAGGTCGGACTTGAGCTCCTGTAGATTCTGCTTGGTGGCTAGGCGGTGGGTATCAAATGCAATTGCTTCGCTCATGGCGGCATTATACTCATACCCAATGGGTGCACAAATAATAACTTAGCAAAATATCCGTGACCAGCCCGTCGAATCACTCCACTTCAAGGCGACGAATCTTCTGGTAGTTCTTGCTGACTTTAATGCCGCGTCGGGCACGTTCGCCAACATGCTGCAGGAGCGCATCGCCGCGCAGTCGGGTGTAGCTTCGCTCTGTGTGCACCAGCAGCTTGCCCTGAGGAGGCAGCACCACAGGTGCGAGCAGGCGTTCGCCCTCTACCCAAGCCTTGGCCGGAATCGAAATGAGCTTCACGCCCTTGCCTTTCGCCTGCGCGGGCAACTCCTTGAGGTCAATGAGCAATAGGTGGCCAGATGTGGTTGCAAGTGCCACCAGGAAATCGGCAGGCTCTTGGGCTGCGAAGGCGAACGGCTTGAGCACATCGCCCTTGTCGGGGTTGATGCCCGCTTTGCCCGCCGACAGGCGGCTCACGCACTCAGCAAGCGTTGTCACAAATCCATTGCCTGCGCTTGAAGCACACAGCAGCAAGTCCGTTGGTGCACCCATCGCAAGGCCGATAAAGTTGACACCCGGGTTTGGCGCCAAGCGACCAGTCAAAGGCTCACCTTGACCGCGGGCGGAAGCGAGGCTATGCGGCGGCAGAGAATAGAAGCGACCAGCCGAGTCGATAAATACGAGCAGGTCTGTGCTCTCGCCACGCACGCAATCGAGGTGCCGGTCCCCTGTTCGGTAGGCGAGGCCGGTCGGGTCGAGTTCATGCCCCTTGCCAATACGCGCCCAACCTTGCTCGGAAAGCACGACAGTAACGGGTTCGCGAACCAGCAAGTCTTCAGCACTGAATCTCTTCGCCTCTTCTGCCTCAACAAAAGGCGAGCGCCGCGCATCGCCATACTGCTCGGCATCGGCGGCGATTTCCTTCTTGAGCAGCGTCTTGAAGCGCCGCGGTGAATCAAGGATTTGTTGAATTCCCATCCACTCATCCATGAGCGCGTCTTTTTCCTGCCTTATCTTCTCCTCCTCAAGGCGTCCAAGCTGGCGAAGTCGCACTTCCAAGACCGCATCCACCTGCGCTTGCGTGAACTTGAACGCATCAATGAGCGCGGCTTCTGCGTCGTCAGACTCACGGATGATGGCAATTACTTGGTCGAGATTCAGATACACCAGCATGAAGCCATCGAGGATATGCACTCGCGACTGAATAGCCTCACTTCGATGTTCAAGGCGCCGACGAACCGTGTTGCGGCGATACTCGACCCATTCGCTCAACAATTCGGCCAGCCCGAACACGCGCGGCCGGCCGTCAAGTCCCAGCACATTGAAATTCAGCGTGTGGCTTGTTTCAAGGTCGGTTTCGGCGAACAGATGGCTCATCAGCCGCGCCGCATCGACGCGCTTTGACTTCGGCACGACCACCAGCCGCGTCGGATGCTCATGATCTGACTCGTCGCGAATATCAGCAATCATCGGCAGGTTCTTTTTTTCCATCTCCGCGCCAATGCGCTCAAGGATTTTGGAAGGCGATGTCTGCCAAGGCAAGGCTTCAATGATAATCTCTCTCGTCTTGCTGTCCTGTTGCCAGATGGCGCGCGACACAAGGGTGCCGCGGCCTTTCTCGTAGGCTTCGATAATCTGTTCTCGCGGCGTGATGATGCAGGCGTCGGTCGGAAAATCAGGACCGAGGCACATCGGCTCGGCCATGAGCTCGCGTGTGCTCGCCTTCGGATGATCGATCAGATGTACAGCCGCGTTCGCAAGCTCGCGCAGATTGTGGGGCGGAATGCTCGTGGCCATGCCGACGGCGATGCCGGTGCCGCCGTTTGCGAGTATCAACGGCAGACGGGCGGGGAGCGTGATCGGCTCTTCAAGCGTGCCATCAAAATTAGGCGCGTAGTCCACCGTGCCTTGGCGAAGTTCGGAGAGCAGCAGTTCAGCGAACTTGGACAGGCGCGCCTCGGTGTAGCGCATGGCGGCGAAAGATTTGGGATCATCAGGGGCGCCCCAGTTGCCTTGCCCTTCAATGAGCGGATAGCGAAACGAAAACGGCTGCGCCATCAGCACCATCGCTTCATAGCAGGCGCTGTCGCCGTGCGGATGGAACTTGCCGAGGACATCGCCGACCGTGCGCGCCGACTTGGCGGGCTTGGCATTGACGCCAAGTCCGAGCTGCGCCATGCCGTAGATGAGCCTTCGCTGTACCGGCTTGAGGCCATCGCCGACTTTCGGCAGCGCCCGGTCGTTGATGACGTACATCGAATAGTCGAGGTAGGCGCGCTCAGTGTAGGTGCGTAGCGGCAGGCGCTCGAATCCTGGTTCGCCTTCTGAAAACAAGTCCGCCATGAGTATCCCCTCAGAGCAGGCGCGCCTGATGGCCTTGCGCTTCGAGCCAGGCGCGCCTGTCCGACACCCGCTTGCGCGCGAGCATCATGTCCATGCGCTCGCGGGTGTGCGCATCGTCGTCGAGCTCTAGCATCAGCAGCCGCCGCGTTTCAGGTTTCATAGTGGTTTCGCGCAGCTGCGGCGGATTCATCTCGCCTAGGCCCTTGAAGCGTTGCACCATGATCTTGGCGTTGGCGCGGCGACTGCGAATCTCCTCAAGCGCCGACTCTTTCTCGCCTTCATCGAGCACGTAGCGCACCTCTTTGCCGACGTCAATGCGATAGAGCGGTGGTTGGGCGATAAAAATGTGCCCTCTCTTGACGAGTTCAGGGAAATGCTTCAAGAACAGAGCGCACAGCAGTGTTGCAATATGGGCGCCGTCGGAATCGGCATCGGCAAGAATACAGATGCGCCCGTATCGTAATCGCGACAGGTCGCTCGATGCGGGTTCAACGCCGATTGCTTGGACGATGTCAGAGACTTCGCGAGATTCAAGGATTTTTGCGCAGCCCATGTCCCAAGTGTTGAGAATTTTGCCTCGCAGCGGCAGAACCGCTTGAAACTCGCGGCTGCGGGCCTGCTTTGCGGAACCGCCGGCCGAATCGCCTTCAACAAGAAAAAGCTCCGAAGAATTCACATCCTTGCTTGCGCAGTCTGCTAGCTTGCCGGGCAGGGCCGGGCCTTGCGAGACGCGCTTGCGTTCGGTCTGCTGCGAAGCGCTGATACGACGACGCGCGTTGGTGAGCGTGAATTCGGCAAGTGCCTGTCCCATTCGAGCGTTGGCGTTGAGCCACAAGCTGAAGCCGTCCTTGGCCACGCCGCTGACGAGCGCGGCGGCGCTCGGCGTGGACAGGCGTTCTTTGGTCTGTCCACGAAAATCAGGGTCGCGGAGCTTGACGGACAGCAAGTAGCTCGCCTTGCCGAGCAAATCATCGCCAACGAGCTTCACGCCGCGCGGAATCAGATTGCGAAACTCGCAGAACTCGCGCATGGCATCAATCAGACCGGCGCGCAGCCCATTGACGTGGGTACCACCGAGGGTTGTGGGCACGAGGTTGACGTAGCTTTGTGCGAACTGCGTTTCGGAGTTGGCCTGCAGCGCGAAGGTCACCGACTCATCGCCGACTTCGGCGCTGTAAAAAAACGGCTCAGGCAGCAGGTGAGCTTCCTTGTAAGGCGCAAGCTCGCGGCTCAAGTGCTCCACCACGCCATCCTCGTAGCACCATGCCTCCTTGACGGCTTCGTCGCCTGTGAGGTCGTGCAGCTCGACCTGAAGCCCGTTGCACAGCACCGCCTTGGCTCGAAGTAGCTGCTTGAGTGCCGAAACGGACACGTCCGCATACTCGAAGAAGGTCGCATCCGGCTTGAATCTGACGAGCGTACCCGTGTCCGCGCGCGCAATGCGTTCATTCGACTGCTGCAGGGGGGTCGCTGGCTCGCCAGCCTCGAATCGCATGGTCCAGAGTGCGGCGTCGCGCTTGACGGCCACTTCGAGCCAAGTTGAAAGAGCGTTGACGACGGACACGCCGACACCATGCAAGCCAGCCGAGATGCCGTAATTGCGATGGCCGAATTTTCCGCCGGCGTGCAAGCGTGTCATGATCAGCTCAACGCCTGAAATGCGGTGCTGCGGATGCTCATCGACGGGCATGCCGCGGCCGTTGTCCTCGACTTCAATCACCCCGTCCGCGAGCAGCCGGACGACGACCTTGGAGGCATGCCCCGATATGGCTTCGTCAATGCTGTTATCAACGACTTCGGTGATCAAATGGTTGGGGCGCGTCGTATCGGTGTACATCCCAGGCCGCAAGCGCACCGGCTCAAGGCCTTCGAGCACCTCGATTGCATCCGCTTGGTAGGTTTCGCTCGGCATGCTGCGTTCTACTTCAGCAGCCCATCGCTAATGATCATTTTACGCACTTCGGTTGTGCCAGCACCGATTTCGAGGAGCTTGTTGGCGCGGTAGAGGCGGTTTGCTTCGGACTCCCAGATATAGCCGCTACCACCGTGGATCTGCGCCATTTCATTGAGCACAAGATTGCAAGCGTTGGCTGCGTACATCACCGCAGCGGCCGCCTGCATATGCACATGGCCGCGACCCGCTTCTTCTGCCGGCACTTCAGAGCACTCGGCGAGCACTTGATATGTGAAGCTGCGCATGCTCTCCACCCAAGTGTACATGTCCGCAAGCTTCGAGCGAATCATCTGAAAGCGAGCGAGCGGCTGACCGAATTGCTCGCGCGTCTTCGACCATTCGATTGAAAGCTCAAGAGCACGCTCACTGATGCCGAGTGCGATCGGGGCGATCATAGCGCGTTCAAAGTCGAGCCCGCTCATTACTACTTGCACGCCGAGGTTCTCCTTGCCGACAAGATTCTCGACCGGAACCTGGCAGTCTTCTAGCACAAGCTCGGCGGTCGGGCTGCCGCGAAAGCCCATCTTCATGAGCTTCTGCGCGACCTTGAATCCGGGGCAGCTTGTTTCAACCATGAACGCCGATATGCCATGATTGCCAGCGTCCTTGTCGGTTTTGGCGTAGAGCAGGATGACATCGGCGACCGGCCCGTTGGTGATGTAGAGCTTGGCACCATTGAGGATGTAGTGGTCGCCCTGCCTGCGGGCGGTGGTGCGCATAGACCCCAAGGCGTCCGACCCTGCGCCGGGCTCGGTGAGCGCGAGTGCGCCGATCAATGTGCCGTTGCACAGCCCCGGCAGATACTTCTCGCGCAGGCGCTCAGAGCCGTTTTGCGCCAAGTTGTTGGCACACAAATTATCGTGCGCCGCCCAGCTCAAGGCGAGCGCATGATTCGAGCGCGCGATTGCTTGGCAAATGAGTCCTGCCGAGAGCATGTCGAGTCCAGCACCGCCGTACTTGGGATCAACGGTCGTGCCAAGCATGCCAAGTGCACCCATTTCGGGGAAGACATCTTCTGGCCACCATTCCTCGGCATCCATTCTCTCTGCGAGAGGATAGAGCCGCTCGCGCGCAAAGCGGTCGGCCTGCGAGAAAATGGCTTGCTGGTCGGCGTTGAGACGATATTGGGACATTCGCACGTCACTTTTTTCAGACGAGCAGCGAGGGATGCTCTGACCGTGCGAGCGTGCGAGCTGTTTCGATAATTGTGATGAGATCGTTCTCAACGACTGTCACAAGCTTCTCAAGTTCAACGATTCTGTATCTATGCACAATTATATTTCGCATGCCATTGCAAGCCTTGAGCAGGTTGATGGCATGGGCTTTGTCTCTCGGAAGACCGAGATGCTGCGGCATGTCTGGCAGATGGTTGCTCGACATCGGGATCTTTGAATTGAACGCTCTCACAAGTATAACGTTGCTCGCAGAGAGGACTGGAAGGTCTGTTTTACCAAGGGGTTTAGGTGTCTATACGGAGCTCAGTAAACAAGGAGTGTTTGGTGCCGCCACGAGGAATCGAACCCCGGGCCTTCTCATTACAAGTGAGCTGCTCTACCTGCTGAGCTATGGCGGCGTAAACATATCAGACGAGCCACTAAGTAAGCTCTGTTATTCAGAGCTTCCCTAATGGCAGGCCTGGTTGAACTTCTTCAAACGCCAGTAATTATACGGCCATGGGGCGAGGAATCCTGCAAGCAGCATGGGTGGGATGACCCACCAGGTGAGGTGCGCGCCACCGACGAGCAGGAAATCGGTGAGATTCATGGCGGCTTCCATGGCGATCATTGATGCGAGGCTCATGCCGAGGGCGGTGCTGAGCGCTGCCCTCAAGCCCATTCGACCAAGCAAAATGCACGTTTCAAGCGCGATGCTAGTGGCGATACCGCAGGCCATGGCAATGCCCATGACAACAAGCGCTGGCGTCTCAGGCGAATAGGTTTGAAACCAGAAGATAGCGCCGAGGTCGCCAATCGCGCATCCTAAGAGGCACCAAGATGTGTTGTAGGCGGAGGCTCGCCATGTCTTGGCGCAGCGCCAATGGAACGGCGCTTCGAGAATTTCGGCGTTTGTCACCCTACACCATGCGGTTCCTGAGGGCCTTGATGCGTTCCTCAAGCGGCGGGTGCGAGGCAAAGAGGCGCGCCATACCTGACCGCATTGAAGGCGAAATGCCAAACGCCGCGAGTGATTCCGGCATGTCGGCGCGGCCTTCGCCGCGTCTCAAGGCATCAAGCGCGTTGATCATATTGCTGCGCCCGGCAAGCTCCGCGCCCGCGGCGTCAGCCCTGAATTCGCGTCGGCGCGAGAACCAGGCAACGACGGCGCTCGCAAGGATGCCGAGCAGAATCTGCGCGATGATGCTAGTAACGAAGTAGCCGATTCCGAAGCCACGCTCATTGCGTAGCACAACGCGGTCAACAATCATGCCGATGATGCGCGAGAGGAAGATCACGAAGGTGTTGAGCACGCCTTGAATCAAGGTCAGGGTGATCATGTCGCCATTGGCGACATGGCCGATTTCATGGCCGAGCACCGCCTTGACCTGATCGCGGGTCATGCTGCGCATGAGGCCGGTGCTGACTGCGACGAGCGCTTTGTTTCGATTGGCGCCGGTAGCAAAGGCATTGGGCGCGGCCGAATCGAAGATGGCGACTTCGGGCATGCCAACGCTGGCGCGCTCGGCGAGCTGCTTGGTGGTGTTCACCAGCCAGCGCTCGGTCTCGTTGCTTGGGTTCTCGATGACGCGGGCACCGGTTGCGCGCTTCGCCATCCATTTGGAAATCAAGAGTGAAATGAAGGCGCCGCCAAAGCCGAATACGGCGCTGAAGATGAGCAGGCCCATGTAGTTGATGCCCATGCCATCAGCCGTCAAAGTGAGGCTGTCGATGCCAAGGATTCTTAAGACCACGCCAAGCACCAAGAGAATGGCGAGGTTCGTGAGGATCAGCAGCAGTATCCGCATGCCCATGAGTTTTTCTCCTTGATAGAGGTCAGTTTTGTAGCAATCTCATATATGGTGTCGGTGTTGAATCTTTGCAACTCATGCGAATCGGCTCATCACATGTCCCGCAGGCTATTTCTCGTGCGTCACGGAGAAACCGAATGGAATCGCGAAGGCCGCATTCAAGGTGTGTTGGACTCACCGCTCACCAATGAGGGCATGATACAGGCTCGCCGCAATGCCGACATTTTGCGCGCCCTGTCGGTGACGAGGCTGATCGCATCGCCGCTCGGACGCGCGGCCAAGACCGCGAACATCATCGCCGAAGTCACTGGCGCGACATACGAGTTCGATGATCGGCTCAAGGAGCGCGACTGCGGTGCTTGGGGTGGCATGACGTGGGAGGACGCGGAGCATTCGTACCCCGATGTGTGGCGCGCGCGCCTTGAGAATCCGTATGGATTCACGCCACCTGAAGGCGAGAGCTTGGCTGACCTTGAGCCTCGCATTAGGGCATTGCTTGCGGGTCTCGAATGGGGTGAGCGCGGCGCACTCGCGTTGATCACGCACGGCATCACCATGCGCGTGCTGCTGCGCTGCCTGCTCGAGTTCGACAGGCGCGAAGTCAGCCGCATTCGCTGCCCCAATCACATTGTCTACGAGGTGGCGCTCTCGGCAACCGGCGCAAGCTGTCAACATTACCTGAACGGCGAGGGGCCTTATGATGGACTCCTGCTGAGCGCGCCTGGAGTCATGTCAAGACATTGAAAAGCGGGTATGGTGTTTTTCTTTTTTCCTTGAAGGACACTACCCATGAAAGTCGATACCGGACTGAGCCACGAATTCGGCAAGATTGCAGCCGAAGCAGCCAAACTCGAAGAAGTCGGCTACGACGGCCTGATGACCGCCGAGACCTCGCACGATCCATTTCTTCCGCATGTGATCGCCAGTCAAAGCACAAGCAGCGTTGATCTCATCACCGCCATCGCTGTGGCATTTGCGCGCTCGCCAATGACGCTTGCAGCGACAGCGCATGATCTCAATTCAGCCTCGAATGGTCGCTTTGTTCTTGGCCTTGGTTCGCAGATACGCGCACACATCACCAAGCGCTTCAACATGCCTTGGTCGTCGCCGGCGAAGCGCATGCGCGAGTTTATTCTTGCTATGCGCGCCATTTGGGCGACTTGGTACGAAGGCAAGCCGCTCGACTTTCAAGGCGAGTTCTATCGTCACACGCTTATGACGCCGTTCTTCACACCAACCGACACAGACAGCGGTGCGCCGCGCGTGTTCCTTGCGGCGGTCGGCCCCTTGATGACTGAAGTTGCTGGCGAGGTTGCTGACGGCCTTCTTGTGCACGCTTTCACCACGGAAAAATACCTTCGCGAGACCACCTTGCCCGCGCTTGAGCGTGGCTGGGCGAGGGCAGGCAAGTCGCGCGAGGAATTCGAGATTGTCTACCCGATGTTCACTGTGACTGGAGACACGCAAGAGACTGTGGACAGTGCGCGCGCGACCGTGTGCCAGCAGGTCGCGTTCTATGGATCGACACCCGCTTACAAGCCGGTACTTGAATCGGTCGGCGCAGGTGAGCTACAGCCGCAGCTGAATGCCATGTCGAAGCAAGGCAAGTGGGTCGAAATGGGACAACTGATCGGAGACGACCTAGTGCGCGAGTTTGCGGTCGTTGCGGAGCCGCAGGACCTGGCAGGTGCGATCAAGTCGCGCTACGGCGACATCGTTGATCGAACCTCGGCGGCTTATGGACTCATTCCGTCCGAACTACAGACGCAGATCATTTCTGAACTGAAAGCTGCTTAACGGGACGTTTTGATGACGCTTGCTGTTGACCTGTACTGGTCTTTTCGAAGTCCCTATTCGTATCTCGCAACGGCTAGGCTGGTCAAGCTGCGGGACGACTACGACCTTGCCATTCACCCGCGCCCGGTGCTGCCGCTCGCGGTGCGCACGCCTGAGTTCTTCGACCGCGCCAACCCGCTGTTTGTGTCCTATTTACTGCGCGATGCGCCGCGCATTGCGGAACGTCTCGGCATTCCGTTTAGCTATCCGAATCCCGACCCTGTGGTGTTCGATACGGCAAGGGGCCGGTATCCGTCGCAGCAGCCATACATACATCGTCTGACCCGATTGGGCGTCGCGGCTTGCGAGCATGGTGATGGACTCGCGTTTCTCGATGAGGTGTCGCGACTCATCTGGGGCGGGACGAGCGGCTGGCATCAGGGGGCGCACCTTGGCCAGGCGGCTTCGCGGGCTGGCTTCGACCTCGCCGAACTTGATTCAATTGTAGAGGCGCAGCCTGATCGTCTCGCCGCGCACATTGAAGAGAATCACAAAGCGCTCGAACTCGCTGGGCACTGGGGCGTGCCGACCTGCGTCTTTGCAGGCGAGCCTTTCTTTGGTCAGGACCGGATTGCTGATCTTGTGTGGCGGATGGAGCGTAGCGGGCTGAAGCGGCGTTCACCCGGCGAATGAAAAAATGTAGGCAACCGATGCGCCTATGATTGTCAGCACGAGCGTTGACAGCGTGACGACTGATTGTCGTTGAATGGCATCGACCTTTGCTTCTAGGCGCGCCCATTGCTGCTGATCAGTATGGCTTTATCGCCCGTGCATTGGGTTGGTCAAAAGTCAGCCAATAGTAGCAGTGTTGCTTCGCAATGAGGGCTGATGACTTGTGAGACTTTTACTCGATTTTGCGTGATCATTTCACCATTGCGCTGTCGAGCGAATCAAGCTTCTCGCATAGAACCCTCTTGAAATTGCCCCGCGCATCCCCATTTTCTGCCTTAAGCCAACACCGTCAACGTCTGACGGACAACACATAGGAGGACGACACAATGCTGTATCCAGTGACCCCATTCTCTCGCCAAGACCCTTGTGCGCTAGTTCGCCGCGTCAGCGATAACGCGATCAATGCGCCGCTTCGCTACCCCGCAGTCAACCTGTGGCAGGCAGAGGACGCAGTGACTATCAGCGCCGATGTGCCTGGCGTCGAGCCGAGCGACATCGACATTTCTGTCAAGGAAAATGTTGTGACGTTTTCAGGTGAGCGCAAGGCGGCTGACAACGACGAAGAGCTCGTCTGGCACCAGCGTGAGCGCGCTTTCGGCAAGTTCAGCCGTGCGTTCCGTATGCCTTTTAATCTCGACCCGGAGAAAACCGAAGCGCGAGTCAGCAATGGAGTGCTTGAAATTACCCTGCACCGCCGCGACGAAGACAAGCCGCGTCGAATCGAAGTGAAGGCGGCGTAAGGCCAGAATCTGTGACAGACTTTGATGCCCTCAGAGGAAGCTCGGCCGTCGTGGCCGGTGCTTCCGAAGGCCTCGGCGCAGCCTTTTCCGAGCGCTTGGCCGCGCGCGGAATGAACCTCTTGCTGATCGCGCGCCGCGAAGCGCCGCTACAGGAGACCGCCGAGAAGCTCACCAAAGTATACGGCGTTGATGTGCGATGTCTGGCGCAGGATCTAGCCGCGCCGAATCTTGGCGAAGTCTTTAGAGAAGCGACGGCTGACCTTGATGTCGGCATGCTCGTCTACAACGCCGCTTTCGTGCCCATGGGTCCGTTTTTTGATACATCCGATGCGGACATCCGGCAAATGATGCAGGTCAATATGTTTGGCTTGGTCGAAGCAGTAAGAACTGTTGTGCCGGGCATGGTCGCACGCGGCCGTGGCGGTGTCATCCTTGTCTCGTCGCTTGCCGGACTGCAAGGGTTTCCCGGCCTCGCTGGCTACTCGGCGACCAAGGCGTTCATCATCAATCTAGGAGAAGCCTTGTGGTACGAACTTAAAGAGACAGGTGTTGATGCCATGGCGTTCATCGCAGGCGCCATGCCGACGCCTGGGTACAACAAGTTATTCGAACAGCTCGCGCCGGGCGGTATGTCCGCTGAGCGCGCCGCCGAACAAGCGCTCTCGTCCCTGGGCAAGGGACCGCGCTGCATTCCCGGATTCGTCAACAATTTGGTGGCGGCCACAACCTTGCGACTGCTGCCACGGAAGCACTTGATTCCCCTGCTCGCCCGTGCCTCGCAGAACATGCATTCGTGAGCTGATTGGCCGTGCGCTAAAACCTAGCTTCTTGATGCATTCGGCGACGAGTACCGAATTAACAATTGCCGCTGTGTTTGCGCCGGTGCCGAAGTCGGCGTAGTCGCCGATTAAGCACCCGGTAGAGCGGCGGAATATCGAGCGATGCGACCGCAACGCCAAGCGGGATCATCCAGAAGCCGAGAATCGGCAGGAATCCGAGAACGCCGCCGAAAACAAGCAGCAGCCCGACAATGAGTCGCAAGCCGGGAGGAATACGTCGCTTGCCGCGCCTGAGCCCTCGATAGGTGACGACGACAAGGATGCGGCGAATACGCGGCCAATTGAATTTTCGGGACATCAAGACCTTCTCTAGACCATCATGGGCTCATCGTCCGCATCCATGTGCCTTTGCAGTGGCACGCGCTTCGGTAGCGACGTATCGATGGATGCGAACCGATAAACGCCGTCCTCGTGCAATTGACGCTCGATGCGGCGATGGTGCATGAGCTGGTGCAGATGCGCGATGATTTCGCCGAGCGCCATCATCGTGCCAATGAAATTGAGTTCGCGTTTGAACAGTACTGGAATCAGCTCGACGGCCTTGCGCGGCTCAACGCAGTGCTCTTCGATCGCGAGCATGCGGTCGGCGTGATGATCGATCAGTGCTCTGAGCCGCTCATGCACGCCGACGAACGGCAGGTTGTGCGCCGGCAGCACAAGGGTGTCAGCAGGGAGGTCGAGGAAGCGTTCATGGGATTCGAGCCACGCTTTCAGTGGATTGGCGTCCGGCTCGTGTGGGAAGACGCTGACATTTGAAGTGATCACCGGCAGCACCTGGTCGCCCGAGATCAGCAATTGAAGTTCCGCGCAGTGTAGGCAGGCGTGCTCAGGAGAATGACCTGAACCGACCAGCACCCGCCAGTCGTGGCCGCCGATGGTCAGTAAATCGCCGTGCTCAAGTCTCTGGAAGCTCGTCGGCATGACTTGCTTGGCCATTGGATTGCCTCGGTCCACCATCTTGCGCAGCTCTTTGGAGAAAGCTTCGTTCATGCCCGCACGCGCATAGAATTCTTCGGCCTGCCAGCTTTGGTTTCGCCTTGAAGCACCGGAAAACGAGAGCGCTTGATAGAACTCCTTGAAGGTCATGTACAAAGGGCATCGAAACAAGTCAGTGATCATGCCTGCTTGGCCGATGTGGTCGGGATGGAAATGCGTGCAAATCACGCCCTTGACGGGCTTGTCCGACAAATGCGCTTCGAATATGCCTTTCCATAGGCGCTCAGTGCGATCATCGTTCCAGCCAGTGTCCACGACGAACCATCCATCATCGTCTTCAAGGAGATAGAGGTTGATATGGTCAAGACCGCCTTCAAGGGGCATTTTGAGCCATTGGACGGTCGGCGCGACCTCGCGGAGCGTCCCCTCCTCAGGATGACCCGACCATCGGTAGCTGAGGGTGCTTGATTGAGACACAACGATTCGCGAGTAAAAGCACTCAGTGTAGCGGCTTATGCCCGTGTTAGAGTTCCCCTCCCCAATTTGGAAGCAGCGCGTGCCGATACGAATGAACGTGAAGCCCATCCCAGGGATCGATGACGAAATCAACGATCTGCGGCTCAACACCGCCGAGATCATCAACGAAGACGTGCTGCCGGTTGAGACCAAGCTTTGGGCAGTGCGCGATGACGGTTCGCGCCCAGGTCGAGATCAAATCGAAGAAGCTCGGGCGCTGCGTGGCGACATTCAGAACAAGGTCAAGCGGCGAGGCCTGTGGGCGCCGCACTTGCCAAAGGCATTTGGCGGCATGGACATCGGCTTCCTCAGACAGGCCTACATGAATGAAATCCTCGCCTACAGTCCAGGCGCGGCAGCACTCTTTGGTGTGGTGGCGCCGAATTCGGGCAATCAGAAGATTCTTCTCAAGTACGGCACGCCTGAACAGCACGAGAAATGGCTGATTCCACTCACTGAGGGACGCATGCAGTCGGGATTCTCCATGACCGAACCCGATCAGCCAGGGTCTGACCCGCGCTCGTTGCAAACGACTGCTCGTCTCGAAGGCGATGAATGGGTCATCAATGGTCACAAGTGGTTCACTTCCAACGGCTTCGCGGCGGATTTCCTGATTGTCATGTGTCGCACGGCGGATGAATCCGACCCCGAAGCCGCTGGTTCGCGCATGACGCAAATCATCGTCCCGACCGATGCGCCCGGCCTTGAGATCATTCGTGGCGTGCCGGTCTGGGGCCGCTCGTCAAGCCATTGCGAAATTCGCTACAACAATGTGCGCGTGCCGAAGTCAAATCAACTCGGCGGTACGGGAACAGGACATGCTGCGGCGCAGGATCGCCTTGGCGCCGGGCGCATCTATCACTGCATGAATTCCATCGGCGCCATGTGGCGCGCGTTCGACCTCCATGTACACGACCGCACGCACCTTGCGCCTTGCCGACGGCCCCGACGAAGTACACCGCATTCTGATCGCCAAGACGGTGTTGCGGGCGTATCACGCCGGGCAGGGATGGGACTTTGGAAACTGAGCTGCGGACGTTTCAAGGCGCGTGCCATTGCGGCGGCGTGCGCTTTGAGGTAGATGCACCAAGCAAAGTCACGCTGCTTGACTGCAACTGTTCTGTGTGCCGGATTGTCGGCTTTTTGCATCTCATCGTGCCGCTTGATCGATTTCGGTTGATCGCGGGTGCCGACATGCTCACCACCTACACCTTCAACACTTGTAAGGCGCAGCATACTTTCTGCAAGCGCTGCGGCGTCAAACCCTTCTACGTTCCGCGCTCGCACCCCACCGGCAAGAGCGTGAATGCGCGCTGCCTCGACCAAAGCGAATTTGAAGAGATCACTGTTCAGCCATTTGATGGTGCCAATTGGGAGCAGAATGTGGCGGAAATTCACGGTGGGTTGGTGACATGAGGCGGAAAACGGGACTCGGCAGCGTCAGCGCGCATAGTGTGAACACGCCCAAGAACATGAGGGTGTCTACTTTCAACCTGCAAGTGAAGGTCAATGCCGGGCAGGGATTGCATCGAGCGCATTGGGAAATCCCTCAGGATTCACCATGACAGGCTCCTCGGCGTGGGGAAAGCTCTCAAAGAAGGCATCGAGCGCGCGCATGTGTCGCTCGCTGGGTGTCTTGAGCGTTACTTGAATGGGCACCGGGCCGCGCTGCCCATGAACAACAAAATCCACCTCGCCCGCCTCTCGCCAATAGTAGACATCGCCGCAGCGCTTCTTCAGTTCGACGAAAGTCGCGCATTCGAGGGCTTTTCCAAGATCCTCGCCACTGGCACTGACGGTGACGCGGCGCAGCCCGGGGTCAACAGGATAATACTTGCGGTTGCGTCCGCTTCGCTTGCGTTCGGAGTAGCTAAACCAAGGACACGCAAACAAGAGATAGGCTTGCTCGCAGGCTTCGAGGTAGCTCGCGGCGGTTTCTACCGACAGTCCGCTTGCGGCGGCGATGCGCCGTAGGCTGAGTTCAGAACCAGCCGATTCAAAGACCATTTGCGCGACTTGTCGCAAGGCACGCGATGAGCGTGCTTGCGCGCGCTCTCGAACGTCCCTTTGCAGGATGTCAATAAAGTACTGTCGCAACAGCGCTTCGCCGTCGTCGCTGGTGGCAGGTTCAGGGAATCCGCCTCGCTTGAGATATTCCAAGGTAGACGCTTTAGGTTGCAGCGCTCGATACTCGGCAAGATCAAACGGAAACAGCTCGACTGTGATGTGC
>JAPYNO010000033.1 GCA_028283025.1 Pseudomonadales bacterium
CCCCCCCTCACTCCTCGTAAATTAGCAACCCTCCTGCTGCTCGGGGTGCTAGCAAGCGTTACGCTGCCAGCCAGCCCGGCAATGGCGCAGGTGGACTGGAGCACTCTCAGCGCCAAAACAGGATCCAGCGCCTGCCCTTTGGGGGTGACAGAAAAACGACAAACCCTGATATCCATCGACAGCATCGAACCCGGTGCCAGATCGGTCACCTTGTCAAACGCCGCCTTGAGTCAGGCATCCCTTCGAACGCATACGGGATACCCTGCAATTTTTTTCTTTAACGTTACAGTTTCGCTCATCGATCCCGACGGTTTGGTGGGGCAGCGAGGTATTGGCAGCACCGACGGCACCACAGTCGTCGCCCAGAAGAGGGTGACTTTTGCCAACCTGAAACAGGGCGCACGCTACAGCGCTCGCCTTAATGGAGTGCCCTCCGGAAGGCCCGCTGTAGCGTTTGCGATAGCCTGCTTCCAGATGCCACCCGATCTGAACACACACGTAAGTACCAATCTCGGGACAAACCCACTCGGGGCGAACGGGTGCTTTGCCATTGGCGGCGTTCGCTGGGGCGGCGGTAATGCGGCGATCCAGGCGTGCCTCTGCGGGGCGCGGAACGGGGCGGGCAAGTGGGCGCGGACCAATGCCGGGGACGGCTACAACTACATACTGAAAGCCGCTGAACGAACCCGCTTGGGCTGCACGACGAACTGACCGCGGACCGGGCAGACACACGGACAGGGCGGCCAGCTGGCCGTCCTTCGGCTCGTGTCGGTCGGTCCGGTCAGGGGACGGTGGGCTTGGATGTCCTATGACTTTCCCATTTCTTCGATCATTTCGGGAATCTGCGAGACGGGCAGCACGGAGATTTTGGCATCCAAGGAATAGACCTGGTCTCCCGGATAGAGAATCCAGATGTGGTCGAGCCGCAATGAATCGAGCGCAGCGCGTATTGAGCGGGTAGTGCCAGGCGCATCAGACATCTTGCATTCAAAGCCAAAACGCTTCCCGCCGCGAAATATAACGAGGTCAATTTCTGCACCCGCATGGGTCGCCCAGTAGTATGCGTTTCGCGTTTCGACCGCTGTCAGCAATTGCTCGATCGCAAATCCTTCGAATGACGCGCCCACCTTTGAGTGTCCGGCAACTGCCCTCTCTGATCCAAGCTCGAGCAAATTGTGAAGAATTCCAGAGTCCTTGATGTAGATTTTTGGCGCTTTGACTTGGCGCTTCTTGAGATTCTCGAACCAAGGCGGGAGCACTCGAATCATGAAAGCGCCCGCGAGTACATCCAAATATCTTCGGGCGGTTGCCTGAGAAGCGCCGAGCGCGCGAGCGAACTCGGCTGCATTCCATACTTGTCCATGGTAATGGGCGATCATTGTCCAAAACCGTCTCATGGCTTCCGAAGGAATAGTGATGCCGAGCTGCTGCATGTCTCTTTCCAAGAAGGTTGACACGAAGCTCTCGCGCCATCGCGTTGACCCGGTCAAGTCAGATGCAAGGAATGAGCGCGGAAAGCCTCCTCGCAACCAAAGCTCGCGCCAGGCTGTCGCGCCAACCTCGGAGAGAGAGAATCCAGTCATGTCAACAAGTCCGACTCGACCGGCGAGCGATTCCGACACCCCTTTCACAAGTTGCGGTGAGGCGCTGCCAAGCAGCAAGAATCTTGCGGAATTGGTGGCTCGGTCCACAAGTGGCCTGAGCGCTTCGAACAGATACGGAAGGCGCTGCACTTCATCGATGATCACCAGACCCTGCAGTTGACCAAGCGCTCCTTCAGGGTTTTCGAGCCGTCTCCTGTCAACAGCCGACTCGAGGTCAAAGCATGTGGCAGAAGCGTCCTCGCTCGCGAGCAACTGTGCGAGCGTCGTTTTGCCGCATTGCCTTGGCCCCGTCAGTGCGACAATAGGATGCACGGAGAAGCTCTCCTGAATCCGCTGCACGGTAGCGAATCTCTGAATCAATCCCTTCATAATCCTTGAAAATACAGAATGAGAATATGTATTTTCAAGGATTATTAGCGAAAAGTCACCTGAAAAAGTGCGTGTTGGCTGTGGGCAGGCTCGATGCAGCGTTGCGCCGCTTGGCAGGCGCGAGCATTTTCTCCATTCTCCGCTACACTGCGCTCTTTCCTCATCAAGGTGCACTCCTTCAATGTCAGAACTCGTCACTATTACCTGCTCAGATGGCATTGCCGATGTCCGCCTCAATCGCGCAGACAAGTACAACGCGCTCAGCCCTGACATGTTTCGCGCCATCGCCGCTGCCGCCAAGTCGCTTGAGGCTGACCGTCAAACGCGGGTAGTCGTGCTTTCCGGTGCAGGCAGAGGCTTTTGTGCTGGTCTCGACTTCTCGTCCTTTCAGTCCATGGCAGATCGAGGCAGCGGCGAGCAGCGAGCCATTGAGGTCAATGAGGACCCAAGCGCGCCCAACCTCGGTCAAGAGGTGACGGTTGCTTGGCGACGCCTGCCTATGCCAGTGATCGCTGCCGTACACGGTGTCGCCTATGGCGGCGGCATGCAAATCGCGCTCGGCGCCGATATCCGCATCGCCGCGCCTGATGCGCGTTTTTCAGTGTTCGAGGTCAACTGGGGGCTGATTCCAGACATGGGCATCACGCAAACGCTTCGTGGACTTGTGCCGCTCGATGTCGCCAAGGAACTGACTTTCACTGGCCGCATCGTAAGCGGCAGCGAAGCCGCTTCGCTCGGACTCGTCACGCGCATCGCTGACAACCCGCTTGACGCCGCGATGGAACTTGCGCGGCAGATTGCCGCACACTCGCCAGATGCTGTTCGCGGTGCCAAAAAACTCTACGAAGACACTTGGCACCTTGGCTCGCGCGACGGCCTTGGCCTTGAGCAGGTCATTCAGAGCCAGCTCATTGGCTCGGCCAACCAACTTGCGGCCGTGAAAGCCGGTATGAGCAAGCAAGCGGGCAAGTTCGGCGATGCCGAGTTTGATTTTGATAGGCCATGAATTGGCGCAAGGAGGTCGAAGAACTCGATATCCGGCGTGCGCACGCGCAAAGCCAAGGCGGCGATGAGAGCATCGAGCGCCAACATGCGCAAGGCCGGCTGACGATTCGAGAGCGCATCAGAGGGCTGCTCGATGCGAATAGCTTTCGCGATCATGGTCGCGCAACTGCCACCCCCGAATACGACGATGATGGCAATATTCTCGGCTACACAGCAGCCAACTATGTGGTCGGTATCGGGCGCATCAACGAACGACCAGTGGCCGTTGGCGGCGAGGATTTCACGCTCAAGGGCGGTTCGCCGAACGCTGCCGGATTGCGCAAATCCATCTACGCCGAGCACCTGGCGATGCAGTTTCGCATCCCGCTCGTCAGGCTGCTTGAGGGCGGCGGCGGCAGCGTGCGCCCATCGGCCTCGCAAGGCGCGACTGCTGGCGAACCGGTCACCGCGCCAAAGCGTTTCAAGGTCATTGCCGAGGCCTTAAGCCAAGTGCCGATTGTCTCGCTCGGACTCGGTGCGGTCGCTGGCTTCCCCGCCGGGCGACTGGTCGCCGCTCATTTCGCAGTCATGACACGCTATTCATCGCAAGTGCTGATTGCCGGGCCGAAGATCGTCGAGCGCGCCCTCGGCGTGAGCATGACGAAAGATGAGCTCGGCGGCGCGCTTGTCCATGGCGCGAGCGGCGTGGTCGATCACATCGCCGAAGACGAGCTCGACGCCTTCGAGCAAGCGCGCAGATTCCTCTCCTACCTACCAAGCAATGTTTGGCAACGCGCGCCCCGCATACCTTGCGATGATCTAGCCACGCGCAGCGAAGAAGCACTGCTTTCGATTGTGCCAAAGCAAGCGAATACGCCGTTTGACATGCGCCGCCTCGTTGCGCTGGTGATGGACAAGGGCAGTTGCTTTGAAATGGGGCGAATATACGGGCCGAGTCAGATCACCATGCTGGCACGCCTTCGCGGTCAACCTGTTGGCGTACTGGCGAACGATTGCCATTTTTTCGCGGGTGCCATGACCGCGGAGGCAGCGCAAAAATACCTTAGGTTCGTTGAAATGTGCGACACCTTCCACCTGCCCATTGTCAACTTTGTCGATCAGCCCGGCTTTATGATCGGCCCTGAAGCTGAGGCCAAAGGCACGATTCGCTATGGCATGGCAGCGGTGTGCGCAGCCGTCGAGTCATCTGTGCCTTGGGCATCCGTGCAGGTTCACAAGGGCTTCGGCGTCGCAACTGCGGCGCACTACAGCGAGGACAACTACATCATCGCTTGGCCGTCGGTGGAAACCGGCGCGTTGCCGCTCGAAGGCGGCGTGGCGGTCGCATTTCACAAGCAAATTGAAGCAGCCGAGGACCCGCAAGCAATGCGCGATGAAATCGAACAACGCCTCAGACAGAACCGCTCGCCATTTCGCGCCGCCGAGACCTTTGCCGTGCACGAGCTCATCGACCCACGAGAAACCCGACTGGTGCTTGCCGAGTGGGTTGAGTCGATTCAGACGAGGCTAGAGACCCTCACAGGCAAAACAAGCTTCGGGTTTCGTCCGTGAAGGGCTTGGCGGGCGGTCATCTCTTGCCCTGCCCATGCAACTCGCCTTGTTTACATTGCGGGCGGCACTCACTACACTGCCCACGCTCGCAGTTCGGCTTGACAGCGTGCAGTCATGGCTCGATAACTTCGTTGAGCACTTGATGGATGGATAGATGGATAGATGGATGATGCCTAGTATGAACACAGCCCTCGACCCCTTCCCCAACGGATGGTATGTGCTCGCGGAGTCGAAAGACCTCGCTGCAAACACCCACATGGCGCGTACTTGGATGGGACGAGAAGTCATCATGTGGCGCGATCAGGACGGCGATGTGCTCGTTGCCGATGCGTTCTGTCCACATCTTGGGGCGCATCTTGGCCCTGAGGCAGGTGGACTCCTGAAAGACAATAAGCTCGTATGTCCTTTCCATGGGTTCGAGTATGCGCACTCAGGCCAGTGCGTCAAGGTAGCCCAAGGCGCCGTGCCGGGCGCCATCAAGCTTCACACCTATCCCGCGCACGAGATCAATGGACTCATCTGCGCCTATTACGATCGAACGGGGAAGGCGCCTGAATGGTCAGTCCCGGAAGTGCCTGAAAGCGACTTCACGCACAGAGCGTTCGTCAAGCGTCGCATCCGCGCCCATCCGCAAATGACATCTGAAAATTCGGTGGATTGGTCTCACCTCTTGTATCTTCATGGGTACGACAATCTTGAGCAACGTGCAGACACCGAAATCGACGGGCCGTTTCTGAACGCCTACTACGCTTTTAATCGCAGTATGCTCACGCCCGTGCTGAATCGTTTTCGTTTTCGCTTTCGTTTTGAGGTCGATATCAGCGTGTGGGGGCTTGGCATCTCAATCGTCAACGTGCACGCGCCAGAGATTGGGCTCAAGGCTCGACAATGGGTATTTGCAACGCCAAGCGATGGCGAATATATGGACTATTGGATGGGAGCACACGTCTTTTCCGCACCCCGGCTCGGCGGGCTGCATTGGCTGCCGCAAGGCTTCATACTGCCGAGGCTTTCCAAACTGTTTGCGCAAGAACTTTCCACCGAAGTCAGCTTCGACGAGAAAGTATGGTCGCGCATGGCCTTTCAACCAAACCCGCGCCTGTGCCAAACTGACCGCGACATATTTCGCTATCGTCGCTACTGCGAGCAGTTCTATCCCGATAACGAATCTTGTCAACCAAGTGCATGAAACCATGGAGTAAAGCAACATGACAGACGGAAAACCGCGAAAAATAGCCATCGTAGGCGGGGGCGTCTCGGGCCTCGGCGTGGCTTGGACGCTGAGCCAACAGCCAGAGAAGTTCGATTTTCGAATTTATGAGGCCAATCCGCAGGTTGGCGGCAACGCCGTCACCGCCGACATGCCGCAGGAAGACGGCACCAACATCCCCTTTGATATTTCCGTCACAGCCTGCATCCCTTCGCTCTACCACCACATTCTGCTGTTGACCAAGCAGTTTGGCATCGATCTGATCAAGACTCGTTTCAGCTACAGCGTGAAATATCGCGGCGGCATCTATGCGCACGATTTGAAGACCGACATCAGCGAGCAGCTGCGAGACGAAATCGAGCGATTCCAGAGGCTGCTCAAACGATTGCAGTGGATTGGACGCCTCAATCAAACGAGATCGAAATTCTTGAACGCCCTCAATCCGTTCAACTACGTCAGCATGGGCGCAGTGCTGAATTTTGGCAGGTTCTCCGGAGACTTCCGCTTCAAAGTGCTAAAACCCATGTTCGTCAACTTTCTGATGGCGACCAATGTGTTCGACATGCCAGCTTCGCTGTTTTGCCGCTATCTCGAGTTCTTCGGCATTGTCTCCGCCACGCCCATGCTCACTTGGGAAGGCGGCACCCGGCGCATCTATGAAAAGCTGACCGAGGGCTTCCGCGAAAAGATCTATCTTGAGCGACGAGTGTCCAAGGTGCGCCGCCACATTTCCAGTGTGGTCGTGGAGGACGAGGCAGGCAATACCGAGGCCTTTGACGATGTGGTGTTCGCCTGCAACGCCAACCAAGCGCTGATGGCGATTGACAAGCCGACCTTCCTAGAGGCTTGGCTGCTCTCCAAAATTCGCTACGAGAGCGAGCTGCACAACCACGCCATTGTCCACTACGATGATTCAGTGCTGCCCAAGAACGAAGCCCAGCCGCTTGACACGCGCAGCAACCACATCGAGCAGTACGGCGCCCGCCCCGACAACTACGAAATCACCTACATCATGCACAACCAGCAGCCTTGGGCGAAAGGCTCGGACAAGCCGTGCCTCGTGACCTACAACCCGATCAGCAAGATAGACGAAAGCAAGATCGTCAAGCGCTGGTGGTTCCAGCACGTTGTCCACGACGTGCGCCACATCGCCTTCGCCGTGCATGTGTTCCGGCTGATTCAGGGGGGCAAGCGGCGCACTTGGCACTGCGGCGCGCACACGCTCATGAACAGCCAGGAGCACGGCTTCATCTCCGGCCTTGTGACGGCGAGGCAGCTTGGTGCCGACTATCCGTTTGACGATGATGAGGCGCGCAAGTGGTTCAACTTCTTCGGGCGCATGATGTACGGGTGGCGGATGCGCAAGGCGTGAGAACGGAGATGCCGACGCCCCGCAATCCCTCAACGGGTCGCACTAGGACACTGAATCTGATCAACTCGCTCGGACGATTTGTCGGCTACCTAGGCATCACGCCTTTTTCCCTTCGTGTCGATGATGCTGAGGCCATTCTTCGCAAAGTGCAGCGCAACACCGGCTTCTCCATCGACAGCCCTCAATTCCATACCGGGCTTCGTAAGCTGCTCGCTTCGCTGAGCCAAGAAGCATCGCTCAACACCTTTGGACGCCTCGCATTAAGGCGCCTGATTGAACAAAGCGCAACGGGCAGGCTCGGAATCGAGCGCGAGCTCAAACGAAATCCGGGCATCTTGGAAGAAGACATCCGAGAGCCTACCTTTATCATTGGCCTGCCGCGCACAGGCACCACCATCTTGCAAGCGTTTTTGTCAAGAGACAGCCGCTATCGCTCGCCGCTTGCCTGGGAGTGCCTCATACCCTGCCCTGCGCCAACGCCAGAGACCTATCGACAGAACCCACGAATCGATGCAGTGCGCAAGCAATTCGATCAGCTTATCTCGCTGGTGCCGGACTTTCGCAAGATGCACTTTATGGAGGCCGACGAGCCGCAGGAATGCATTGGCATCACCGCGCTCAATTTTGCCAGCTATCAATTCCTCTCTGTGAGCAGCGCGCCGAGCTATCAGGACTGGTTCTTCAATCATGCCGATCAATATGAGAACATGCGCTGGCACAAGCGCTTCTTGCAGTTCATGCAATCGGGCGGAGTGCACAGCGAGCGCTGGCTGCTCAAGAGCCCTTTGCATCTTGTGCGCCTGAAAGCGCTGTTTGAGGTCTACCCGGATGCGCGCATCATCATGACCCACCGCGAACCGCACAAGATCATCCCATCAATCACGAGCGTGCTGTCTTCAGTGCGCAGCGCCTATACGGATGACGAAGATGCCATGCGGACAGGCCAGGAAATGCTGACATTTTGGGCGCGCGCTTTTGAGCGCTTTCTTGACGCGCGCAGCGAACTCGACCGCGAAGACCAGATCGTCGATATCAAGTTCGACGACTTTGCATCAGACCAGCTCGGCACAGTGGAGCGCATCTATGCGCACTTCGGCTGGTCACTCGGCGATGATAGCCGCACGCGCATGCAGGATTTTCTGCAAGCAGAGCCAAAGGACAAACACGGCGCACACCAATACTCGCTTGAAGCCTTCGGCATCACGCACATCGATATTGAGCGCGAATATGCGCGCTATCTCACTTTTCTCAACACACTCTAAGGAGCATTCACATGGACAGTAAGCAGGCGCTCGACGAACTGCTCGACATCATCCGCTCAGCCGATCAGTCATTCCTCTCCGAGCGCGCGAACCTTGATGATCAAGGCAAGGCCGATGGCTACCAGCATATTTTTCATATGCTGCATGTGGCCACAGACTTCTATCTTTTCAACGATCCGCTGCGACCGACTTTCAAGCCACTTTCCGACGGGATGTGCAAAATCCTCGGAGACAACGTTGATTCCGCCTACTATTTCACGCAAATAAGAGGTGATCAGGAGTACATCATCCGCGGCCAGCGCTTCGACAGCTGTTACTTGAGCTTTTGTCTCTACGGCGGTCAGCCGCATGGCGAACTCTCCGAGCGCGTCACTTTGAACATCAATCACAGGGACATCAAGTTCGAAAGCGATGGCTGTTTTGAAATCAAGCTGACGCAAAATCCGCAAGGTGCCAATGAATTCAAGATTGGCCCGGATTCGGTGACGATGTTCTCGCGCGAGTATTTCTTCGACCGCCCAAACTCCACAGAGAGCCGGCTGCACATCGAAAACACGAACCCACATCCCAAGCCCCGTCCGCTCAATGATGCAGATTTGGCAACAAGAATCCGCACCATAACCAACTTTATTCAAGGCACGACCTTGGTTGCCCCGCTGCCCATCGACTTCTCGATCAACGAATTCATACCGCCTTTTGCATCTCCGTACAATCAACCAGGCTGGGGCACGCCGGACAACATCTACTGCATGTGCCGATTCCGGGTGCAGGAGGACGAATACTTGCAAGTGCGCTTCCGCTCCCCCGATGCCTGCTACTGGGGATTGCAAACGTGGAACTTCCTGATGCAGTCAACCAACTACCTCGATTACCCGGTCTGCCTCAACTCGCAGACAACCGTGCCGGAAGCCGATGGCAGCTACCTCGTGACGCTGTCCGCAAGGCCAGCTGACAAGAACTGGATCAGCACCGCGGGCTATCGTGAAGGCGTGCTTGCCTGTCGTTGGCTGCTCTCTGAGGCCATGCCGGACACGCCGGAGATAAGCCTGAAGCGCTGGTAGCAGTGGCCGGGCTGGGAATTTTAGGATCGACCGCGGCGGCACATTCACCGATCTTGTCGCGCGGGAAAGTGTGTCAATTGTTATTTTCAATTGTGGACTTGTGTCGATCTCGTGCTTGCTGCACATATGTATAGATCGTCTCTCTTTGATTGAGCAATGACATCACTTCAGGTAGACGATCATTCATTTCTGTGAATTGATACTTGAAACTCTTCTCCACAAGTTCGAATGCATCAAGTGCGGCTTTGTGTTGCTTCGATTCATCTATGTAGGCATGACTTGGTAAGGATGCCATCATGTCTGCATACAAAATGAGCACATTGCCATAGCGACCACCTGCACGACGGCAACCCGCAATGAGGGCATCTTGTATTTCATAGTGTGCGACGTGATCTAATTTTGTGTTTCCGTTGATAGATGCAAGCAAAGATGCTTCTTTTTGATAGCCAGCATTGGCAGCTTGTTCACTCAATGCATGCATGTTGTGCGTTTGCTCTGGGTCAATACCAAGTTTCATTAAGAGACCTTTCGCAAGCCTTTCAGCAGCATCTGCACTATCACTCACAAAGCCTGCACAGTCTGCGAGGTCATCCGCCTTATCTTGAACACCTTCCATAAGACGTGCAAAAGATTCTGCGGCTGATCGTATCCGCATTCGTGCGTGACTCATATGGTTCGCAAATAACTCAATATCCATCTGTAGTATCCCTGTATCCAATGTCTTTAAATCATATTCACCGGCAACCACTATGCCATCTCTCACAATCGCTCGATGCAAACTCCCCACATAACAAGATCGTTCACGAAGCACTTCATCAGACACCACAGCAAAGTTGATTACATGTCCATTTTTTCGAACGTTATCGAATAACCGTTCATCTAATTGGAATCCTTTGGACATGATCAACGCAATGTCCCAGTCACTCGTACTACGCCAATCGTGACGCGCTCTTGACCCAAACAACACCGCAGCTTCCCCTCCAATGCGCTCTAACGCTGTTTGTGCGCTTTGTTTGATGTCAGCAGGGATTGACATCCCTTCCACTCGTATTTCAATAAAGCGTATTGTATAAAACAAAAGGTTTCGCAAGACACCCTTTGCTCTTCTTCAAGGACTTCACTCCAGATAGGCATGCGACATATAGCAGTGCCGGGCTGGGAATTTTAGGATCGACCGTGGCGATACATTGAAAATTCGATCCCGCCCTCCCTTTGGGCGGTCGATTGAGGATAATAGCGAGTTGTATGTGCACTTGATGGTTGAATGTAGGTGCGGTATTCGAGCAGGAGTAAGCAGTGAATCTCTCTACGAGTGATCTGGCAGCAAGTGATCAGAAGCCACAACTCAGGTTGGAAACTCTGTTGTCCGAGGCTGCGGGTTTTGCCGCGATTGAATCAGTGCATGATGAGCCCACGCTCTATGGAGTTAACGATGGAAAGAGGGTGGGCACTTATCTTGAGCACAAATTTCAGCGCATGTTGAAAAAACACTATGCCTTTGAGACTGGTAGCTCCGCAAAGGGCATCGATTTCCCAGATCTGAACGTCGATATGAAAGTGACTAGCGCTAAGCAGCCGCAATCCTCGTCCCCCTTTAGGTCAGCGCGTCAAAAGGTATTGGGTCTTGGATATTCCCTGCTTTTGTTCGTATACCAGAAATCGGATGATGGACGGAAAGGCACGGCAAGGCTGAACATAATCAATACGGTGTTTGTGGACGAGTCGCGCACCGCCGACTATCAGATGACGCGCGGAATTAGAGAGGTCATCATGCGAGATGGCAATGAAGATGACGTCATGGCACTGATGTTTGATCGAAATTTGCCAATTGATGAAGATGAGGCTCTGGTGCTCGCCCGTGAACTTCTGAGCAACCCTCCAAATCAAGGGTGCCTCACGATATCCAACGCCTTGCAATGGCGTCTTCAGTACGCACGAGCAATTAGCCAAGCCGGCGAAGTCGACGGCGTGGTGAGGGTTGCTTGAGAGAGTTCAGATGAAGACGCCGCAAAGGGTCGAGTATGGTGACTTTCAGACTCCTCCGAGGCTTGCGCTCAAGGCCTGCGCTCTGTTGAAAAATCTCGGGCTATCTCCATCTTCTGTCTTGGAGCCGACTTGCGGGATTGGCTCTTTTCTTGCAGCTTCCGAAGACACGTTCCAAGACTGCAGCATGTTCCGAGGGTACGATATCAACCCGCACTATGTGCAGGCTGCGAGAGAGGCTGTAAGAAGCTCCAAGGTGTTCCATAAAGATTTCTTCCGAGCCGACTGGCAAGAGATCATTCGATCCTTGAGAGAGCCGATACTCATACTCGGCAACCCGCCCTGGGTGACCAATTCTGGCGTGGGCGCAATTGGTGGAACGAATCTGCCGAGTAAATCGAACTTTCAAGGCTTCAACGGGTTCGATGCGATTACTGGAAAAAGTAACTTTGATATTTCCGAGTGGATGTTGATTCAGCTATTGGAGCAGGTTTCGGGACGGTCGGCGGCACTGGCAATGCTCTGCAAAACAGCCGTTGCTCGGAAAGTCCTCCGTCACGCTTGGAAAACAAGGATGCAGATTGAGAAATCGGCCATATTTGGCATCGATGCCATGGCGGAGTTCGGCGCCGCTGTGGACGCATGTCTTCTCGTGTGCCGATTGCAGCCGGGGGCAAATTCAAACGAGTGCGATGTGCTTGAGAGCTTGGATGCGTTGCATTCTAGTTCTAAGATCGCGCTGCGAGGCAATAGGCTGGTTGCTGATTTGGATGCGCATCTATCCTACGGTCATCTTCTTGGAACATCGCCGATCAAATGGCGGTCGGGCATCAAGCACGACTGTTCCCGAGTCATGGAGATTCGACCTACGGACGGAAAGGATATGTATTTGAATGGTCTTGGTGAAATAGTGCAGCTAGAGGATGACTGCCTGTACCCGATGCTGAAAGGCTCTGAGTTAATCAAGTGCGCGCCCCCCTCTCGTTTCATGCTCGTTCCACAGAAGTCCATAGGAGAGGAGACTTCTCAGGTTGCGGCCAACGCTCCGCTCACATGGCGATATCTCCATTCCCACTCCGAATTACTCGATTCACGAGCGAGCTCAATTTATAAGAATAGACCGAGATTCTCGGTATTTGGAGTAGGTGACTACAGCTTCGCGCCTTGGAAGGTCGCAATCTCAGGCTTCCACAAGCAGCTCAGGTTTTTCCCCGTTGCTCCGAAAAGAGGCAAGCCAGTGGTGCTCGATGACACATGCTATTTCCTACCGTGCAACACAGAATCTGAAGCAAAGAAATTGGCGTATCTTCTCAATTCGGACCAAGCAAGGGCTTTTTTCGATGCGTTTGTGTTTTGGGACGCGAAGCGTCCGATTACCGTTGGATTGCTTTCGATGCTAGACCTCGATTTGCTAGCGCTTGAATGTGGATCAAGCTCGGCTACTCGCCAAGCATCATTACCCCTATCCAATCATCCGGGCGATTAATTCACAGATTGATCGGATATCGTAAACAAACGCACAGTCGAGTTCCAAGCCGCACGAGATCCGTAGATCAGTCTCAACGCCACTGCTAATAATCAAGCTTACCTCCATTTTGTTGATTATAGTGCCTAATCCCTTACTCGAAGGCGAATGATATGCATCCGTTTATTGAAGCCCATCGCCAACAGCTACTTGACCTAATCGCGAGAAATGGATTGCAAAATCCACGAGTGTTTGGCTCGATGGTGCGAAATGGAGTAGGCGAACAAAGCGATGTAGACCTGCTAGTCGATGTTCCGCAAGGCACAAGCGCGCTCACTATGGTCGGCATCGAAATGGAATTGCAAACCCTTCTAGGTCGCCGTATTGACCTCGCCACAGAAGACATGCTGCATCCGTTCTACCGAGACCGAGTGCTGAAAGAGGCAAAGGCATCACTCTGCATTTGCCACAGGCCGATGGCAGGTCTTATTCGGTGTCGGCCCGCCCTGCTGGTGCGTATGCGGGCATGGCGCAACACCAACCGCTTGGGCACGACCCGCAAATGACAGAGGCGCTCTACCACACCGGACTCAATGAAACCCCGTCAGATCATCCTGGCGATGATGTGCGGCAGTTCTTCTGCGACGGGTTCCCCTGATGGCGATTCCTGTGTCATTGAACACGCCACTTGGCTTGTATGCGGGGAGGTTGCATTCCCTTCTATCCACGTATAGACCTTGGCACGCCGCCCTTGAGTGAGCATCGTGTGGCGTTTGATGGGACGCATTTGTCACGCCATCTCTTGCACCCGCTGCGCGTTGAACTCGATGCACGCAATCAACAGCGCTTTCAAATCAAAGACTTGGCGCATCTTGACTATGCGCGGGGCGTGAAGATGGCGTCATTGGCCGAATTGGACGGACTGTGAAACGTCAAAGACTTGTCGCGGTTCAGGACATTTTGGAATACGTACCTGTCGGATCGGACATCCGTTTGATGTGGACAAGATACTCGTTCGGGGTTCGACATTCTCACGCCCGCACAGTGACAGCCTTATAGACGCCTCTATCGACCACCCTGTCGTAATGATTGTCCGCATCACCCTGCCTTCCAAAAGGCTGTGTGAGTGCATTCATCTCTCTTTCGAGTTCGGGGAGCACTGCATGGTGCTCAACATTTCTCGGATCCTGAAATCGACTCTCTACATAGTCGAAAAACGAAGGTAGTCCCAATGACCAATCTTCATCGCCGCTCACAGATGTTGCCCACAACAATCCAAGATATTTGAAATACGCTTGCGCGTCTTCGAATGACATGATGTCTTCTTCGGGGTGAGGGGCATGCTTCAACCCTGACCGAATCGCTTTTTTCAACAGTCCCGGCCTGATCCTGTCGTCGGGGTGCTTGGTGCTTCGCCAAAGTGCTCCGAGTTGTCGTGCACAACTACTCAGGTTTTCTGATTCAATGTTTTTCCAAGCACTTGCATATCGACGGTCAATCGCCTTTTTGAAAGCGAGATCAATCTCTCCGCCATGCTCGAATGTCGCGACGTCATGATGCTGGCTTGCTGATTCGAGTGCGCATTTTCCGAGTTGTTGAAGAAAATACGGGCTGCCTTTGCACTTCTCTACGATCTGCATGACATCGTTACCTTCGACCGTCACGCCAACCGCAGTCAACGTCTCTGTGAGGGCTTTGAGACAGGCTTCCGTTGCAAGGTCATTTGACATCGGTGCGAATCGCTCATCTTGTGCACGATCACGAAACCATGTTGATTGACATGATTTTTGACACATGAGATCAATCAGATCAGGGGTGCCACCAAGCACAAATCCAATTGGTTTTTTAGAATCCCCCCCGCCGAGTGTCTGTACTGCATTCATCAATTCGCCTAGAACGGATGCATCCGCGCCATGCGCCTCATCAATAATGAGCAGGACAGGTGTGTTAGGTTTGTTTCTGATCATAGATTCGAGCGATGAAAGCACATCTTGATCGGGCGTGACTTCGCTTGTCTTTGTGAGCGCTTGGTGTTGGGCATGGCCTTCAGCTTTGATCAGGGTTGTAATACCAACTTTCAATCCTTTGACATGCCCCTTGGTTCTTTCTTCACGCGGTTCTATATGTTGTGAAAGACGACCCATCAATCTACCAAATGATTGCAAACCACCGTTGCCGTCCATTCGTATGGTTTTCGCACCATGTTGCGTCGATATATCATCGAATGTATTCAACAAGGCAGTTTTCCCAGTGCCACGCGGCCCGTGCATGACCACGCCATGAATGCCTAGTGCGCGCCTCTTATAACACACGTCAGACAATAAGCCGATGAGTTGTTGCGCTTGCGCCTCTCTCCCAACAAGAATGGGCGGTGCTGAGCCTGACCCGGCAGGGAATACTCGGTCGAATTCTCCGCGCCGGTAATATCCACGAAGTTCTTGCCTTATGTCTTGAGGAATTGTTGGTGACAGGGCACCTTTCAATGTCTTTGAAACCTGTTCGGCGATGTGTTCCACTGAATGGGCTTTGTCTGAAATCTTTGAGAATTATAGACATGTCCGTGACGAGCGGCGCCCTCCCCTTGTTGTGGGCAAGACGGATTGAGGTGCGTTCCACAAACACCGGTTTGAGCACTTTGATGTTCGCCTTGTAGAGGTAGTGCCTCGCTTCAGTGTCTTCATGCGAGCGACGTCCGACCTTGAGAACTGATGAAAAAGGGATTAAGACGGTCGCTTCGGCCGCTTCAGGAGATCCACCGGGACTGTGCACGGCCAAGCCCAGCTCACCGCGCTTCGCCGCGCATGCGAGAGTTGCGTTACATGCCGAGCCTTGAATACACTTTCGATCACGCATCTTTCGATTCGACATATCCCTACGGAAATTCATCTTGTCCTTGTGAGGTGCCGATAGCAGTGCCGGGATGGGAATTCTGGATCGACCGCGGCGGCACATTCACCGATCTTGTCGCGCGCGACCCGCAAGGGGCGCTTCGGCATCACAAGCTACTTTCTGAGATTGCGACAGGCAAGGACGCCGCCGTCGAGGGTATTCGCGCGCTCATGGGGCTCGCAGCCCACGAAGCCGTGCCGACGATGCGCATCGACGCCATCAAGATGGGCACGACCATCGCGACAAACGCACTTCTTGAAAGAAAAGGCGCGCGCGTGGCGCTGATCACCAACCGAGGCCACGAAGACGCTCTTGCCATCGGCTATCAGACACGGCCCGAACTCTTTCATCGTCACATCGTCAAGCCCGAAATGCTCTATCAAGAGGTCTACAGCGTGGCGGGCAGAATGAGCGCATCAGGCGAGCAGCTGCAAGCGCTCGACGAGAAGGCTGTTCTGCGCACACTTCGAGACATCAAGGCAAGGGGCATCGATGCCCTTGCCATCGTCTTTCTTCACAATTTTCGATACCCCGAGCACGAGCGGCGGGTGGCACAAATAGCTCGCGAAATCGGCTTCTCGCAAATCTCGACGAGCCATGAGACGAGCGGACTCATTCAGTTGATCAGCCGCGGCGATACCACCGTCATGGATGCTTACCTGTCGCCGATTCTCGCACGCTATGTCGAGGGGCTGACGAACGCCTTGGGCGGCGCGCACAGGCTTCCGAAGCTGCAATTCATGATGTCGTCGGGCGGCCTCACCGATGCGCGGCTCTTCAAGGGCAAGGACGCCATTCTCTCCGGCCCCGCGGGCGGCGTCATCGGCATGGCGGAGACTTCGCGCATCGCAGGCAGCGGGCATGTCATCGGCTTCGACATGGGCGGCACCTCCACCGATGTGTCCCATTTCGCGGGTGAATTTGAGCGCGTCTTCGAAACGGAAGTCGCGGGTGTGCGCGTGCGAGCACCGATGATGCATATCCACACGATTGCCGCAGGCGGCGGTTCGCTCTTGCATTTCGACGGCGCTCGCTTTCAGGTGGGGCCGGACTCGGCTGGCGCATCGCCAGGGCCTATGTGCTATCGACGCGGCGGAGCACTCGCACTGACCGATGCGAATCTGCTGCTCGGCAAAATACACCCAAGCCACTTCCCGCGCATCTTCGGTGAATCTGGTCGCGAGCCGCTCGATCTCGCATCGGTGCAGCGTGCCTTCGATGAGCTTGCCGCACGCATCGGCAAGTCGCCGCAGCAGGTCGCCGAGGGATTTGTGCGCATCGCCGTTGCCAACATGGCAAACGCAATCCGCAAGATCTCCACGCAGCGCGGCCACGATGTCACCGACTACGCGCTCAATTGCTTCGGCGGCGCGGGCGGACAGCATGCCTGCCTCGTTGCCGATGTGCTCGGTATCGAAAAGGTGCTCCTGCATCCGCTCGCAGGCGTTCTCTCGGCCTACGGCATGGGTCTCGCGAAACTCCACGCGCATCGCGAACTCGCTGTGAATGAGCCGTTGCAGGCAGATCTGGAATCGCACCTTGAAGGGCGCTTCGAGTCGCTCGCATCTGCGACGCGAGAAGAACTGGTCGGCCAAGGGGTTTCAAACGAGCATATCGACACCGAGCGACGCCTGCACCTTCGCTACGCAGGGACAGACACAGCAATCGCCGTAGCGCACGGCTCATTCGAGACGGTACGAAGCGCCTTCTTGAGTGCACACAAATCGAGATTCGGCTTCGTTTCAAAGGCAAAGGGCATCGTCATCGAGGCGATTGAAGTCGTGAGCATCGGCGGCAGCGGCGAGACCCGAGAGCCGCGGTTGCAAGCTCGCAGCGAAGCGATTGAAGTGCGAGAACGAACACGCATCTTCTCGCAGGATGCGTTCCACGACGCGCCAGTGGTGAGGCGCGACGATCTCAGTCCAGGTCAGCGCCTTGACGGACCGGCCATCATCGTGGAATCAATCGGCACCATCATCGTCGAGCCAGCCTGGCGCGCCGAAATGAACGCGCACGGACACATCATCTTGACGCGCGCGAGGAAGAAGCAACGCGAGCACGCCATCAGCACCGAAGCCGATCCCATCATGCTTGAGATCTTTCATAATCTCTTCATGTTCATCGCCGAGCAGATGGGCATCGTCCTACAGGCGACCGCAGACTCGGTGAACATCAAGGAGCGCCTCGATTTTTCCTGCGCCATCTTTGACGCCAAAGGCGCACTCATCGCCAATGCGCCGCATCTGCCTGTGCATCTCGGCTCCATGGACCGCAGCGTGGAAAGCATCATCCGGCGCAGGCACGGCCACTTTGAGCCGGGCGATGTGTTTGTCATCAACGCCCCCTATGACGGTGGCACGCACTTGCCCGACATCACCGTCGTCACGCCAGTGTTCGACCAAACTGGCGAGCGGCTGCTGTTCTTCACGGCGAGCCGCGGCCACCACGCCGACATCGGCGGCCTGTCGCCCGGCTCAGCTTCGCCGCTCGCGCGAAGCATCGCCGAAGAAGGCGCGTACATCGAGTGCTTTCATCTGGTCAAAGGCGGTGAGTTCGACGATGAGGGCATGCACGCGCTGTTAACGCAAGGCGAATATCCAGCGCGCAATCCGGCGCAGAACATCGCCGATCTCAAGGCGCAAGCCGCCGCCAACGAACGCGGCGCGGCAGAATTGCTGTCGATGGTCGCCCACTATGGCCTTGACGTGGTGCATGCCTACATGCGCCATGTCCGGGAGAACGCAGCCGAGACCATCCGCCGAGCGATTTCAACGCTTCGCCCATCCGAGTTCAAGCTATGCATGGATGCCGGGCGGGAGATTTGCGTGGCACTTCGCCCAGACACCAGTTCGCAGACGCTCGTAGTCGATTTCACCGGCACCAGCCCCGAACAGCCTGATAACTTCAATGCACCAGCCCCGGTTACGCGCGCCGTCGTGCTCTATTGTGTTCGCACCCTCATCGATGCCGATATCCCGATGAACGCCGGATGCCTTGAACCCATCGACATCCGCATCCCTCAGCGCTCAATGCTCTCGCCCTCGCATCCTGCGGCGGTGGTCGCTGGCAATACGGAGATCAGCCAAGCCCTCGCCAATGCCATCTTCGCCGCCCTCGGCGTCAACGCCGCCTCGCAAGGCACTATGAACAACTTTATTTGGGGCAACGAGACCTATCAAAACTACGAGACAATCTGCGGCGGCGCAGGTGCCGGCATCGACAATCGCGGTAAGGGCTTTGACGGCGCCTCAGCGGTACACTCGCACATGACCAACACCAAGCTCACTGACCCAGAAGTACTTGAGTCAAGGTTCCCAGTGCGACTTGAGCGCTTTGAAATCCGCCGCGGCTCAGGCGGAAATGGCAAATTCAAAGGTGGCGACGGCGTCATTCGCGTACTCAAGTTTCTTCAGCCAATGGAAGTCAATCTCCTCACGAGCAGCCGCGAAGTGCCGCCTTTTGGGCTTGCCGGCGGTGCCCCTGGCGCGTGCGGCGTCAACCAAGTAGAGCGCGCGGACGGCAGCGTTCAACCCTTGGCAGGCTGCGATCGAATCTTTGTTGCACCCGGCGATGCGATTGAGATGCAAACGCCCGGCGGTGGCGCTCTAGGCGCTTGCGGCGCAGATGCCTAGGACAACAAGTACACCAACACATAGACAGTGAGCAGCACGGCGACAGCGCGCGCGGTGCTGCCGATTGACCAGGCGCGGGCGAAGAATCCAGAATGCCTCGTATGCGAGGATGCTGACGACGAAGACAGAAGCGTTGAGGCGATCTTCTGCAGGCCGTGCAAAGACTTGAGCGCAGATGCAAGCACGGGCTGCCCAATCCAATACCCGGCCCTCGCAACTTGACGCATTGCCCGCGGCAGTAACGCACGCCATAGCCAGTCCACGTCAAGGCTGATTGTCAGCGTGCGCTTCATCAGGGGCAGCAGGAGGAAGAACGCAAGGCCCGAGAACAGCAGAAGCTGTAGATAGAACAGCACATTGCCGGGCGTGTAGGCTTGGTATTGAACCGGATGTGGTAAGAGGCTGTAGAGCAAATCCGGTGCTACGCCAATGAGGATGCACAAGAACGCAAAAATCATCATTGCGAGCGCCATGTTCCAAGGCGCGTCTTTCGGACGCAAGCCCGAATCGCGCTGAAAGAACACAAACCAAGGGAACTTGATGCCAGCGTGAAGAAACACGCCGGCAGACGCCGCCGTCAGCATGAAGTACACAAAGAGCATTGATTCCTGGGTGGCGGCTTGTGAGATGAGCGTTTTGGTGGTGAACCCGGAGGTCAATGGAAAGCCCGAAATCGCCAATGCGCCGACAATGCCGCAGATGGCGGTCACCGGCATGGTGCGGAACAGTCCACCAACATCCGTGCAGCGGTTCATGCCGGTGCGGTAGACCACCACGCCTGCGCTCATGAACAGGAGCGCCTTGTAGATAATGTGCGCGAACGCATGCGTCGCCGCGCCGTTCAATGCGGTGGCCGTGCCGATGCCGACCGCGCACACCATGAAGCCCACCTGGTTGACAACCGAATAGGCGAGAATGCGCCGAATGTCGTTTTCAAGCAGCGCATAGAGAATGCCGTACACCACCATGAAGAGTCCAATGCCAATCAGCACCGACTCGCCCGGGAACAGTAATATCAAGGCGAGCACAGCGGCCTTGGTGGTGAAGGCCGAGAGGAACACCGAGCCTGTTGGGCTCGAACGCGGATACGCATCGGCAAGCCAGGCCGACACCGGCGGTGCTGCCGCATTCACCAACACGCCGATGAGAATCATCCAGCTATAGAGGTCTTCGGCCTTGATCGGCCGCAGGTCGATCGAACCTGTGCGCACCGCGAGTCCTTCAATGCCGATCATGAGAATGATGCCACCGAGCAGGTGCATGATGGCGTAGCGAATGCCGGCCGCCTTAACGCCCCGAGAGGCACCGCACCAGACGATGATCGTGGAGAAGATCGCCATGACCTCCCAATAAATGAACAGGGTCACGAGATCGCCCGCAAAGCTGACGCCGATGGCGCCTGCGGCATAGGCATAGGCGGCAGCGAGTTCGTGCCACGCCGCTTGGCGGTAGGCATACAAACCGCCGACTAGCGCCATCAACGCGAAGATCAATGCGAACAGCCGCCGAACAGGACTGCCCTCAACGGGCTCGATCACATAATCGAGAAACGCGACCTCGAACACGACTCCATTCGGCACGTACCACACAAGCAGCAGCGTCAGCAGCGGCGCAATCAAGACCACCAAAGTGCGCGCGGTGCCGCGCACCGCACCGATCAGGGCTGCGCCGGTCAACAGGACAAGGGCTGGCGGCACAAACTCAAGCATTTGTATGCCCGTCAGAATCGTCCTCACCCTCGTAGTAACCCTCTTTGCGCTTCAGAAAGAAGCCGATACCCTTGGCGATCAGCACCATGGCGAGGCAAGCAAAAAACCCGTAGACGGCGCCAAACCCAAACCAGCCATCAACAATGAAGTAGCCTTTCACATGGATGAGAAACTGCGCCAGCACAGTGATGGCAAGCAGGGCGGAGAACCCCCACCATAGTTTCTTGATGGTTGCCCGTCTTGCGAGCCAGTGCTCTTTGTCTTCGTCAACCATCGGCTAAAACCCCGGCAATAGCTGTCGCGCAAGGGCGAGCACAGCACTATGAAACACAAAGAAGCCGAGCGTCAATGCGGCGGTCAGCGTGAGCGCGAGCACTGCCGGCCAAGGCGCTTCTCCGTGAGCGCGGGCCTCGAACGTCTCATCGTGCGCGAACCAGGCCATGTAGATGATCGGCAGCAGGTAGGCGGCGTTTAAGAGGGTGCTCGCGATGATGGTGAGCAACGCCAGCATATTGTCCGCCTGATAGGCGCCGGCGAGGATATACCATTTGGAAATGAATCCGCCGGTCGGCGGGATGCCGATCATGCTCAGCGCGCCGATTGTGAAGGCTGACATGGTGACCGGCATGCGCCGTCCGATGCCGCGCAATTCGTGCAGTTCGGTCTTGCGCGCCGCTGTGTAGATGGCACCTGCCGCAAAGAACAGCGTGATCTTGCCGAACGCATGGGCAACGATATGTGCAGCCGCGCCGATACCGGCGAGTGGCGTCAGCAATGCGATAGCCATCACCACATAAGAGAGCTGCGCGACTGTCGAATAGGCGAGCAGGCGTTTGAGGTTCTCTTGACGCAGCGCAACAATGCTCGCTGCGATGATGGTGAACGCCGCCGCCGCCACCAAGAGATCAGCAACAAACGCATCGAGCAGATGCTGCACACCAAAAATATAGATGACCACCTTGGTAATCGCAAACACGCCGGCTTTCACCACCGCCACCGCATGAAGGAGCGCGCTGACCGGCGTCGGCGCGACCATGGCGGCGGGCAGCCACAGATGCACCGGCATCACCGCCGCCTTGCCGATGCCAAACACGAACAGCAAGAGCAGCAGCCCGACACCCGCCCCTTCAAGCTTGCCAGCAAGCACGCCGCCAAGCGTGAACTCGCCGCTGCCAGCCGCCATGTAAGTCCAAATAATGGCAGGCAGGAACAGCACGATCGATGTGGACAGCAGCACCACGAGGTAGACGCGCGCCGAGGCAACGCTGCGCTGATCGCCCTTGTGCGCAACCAGCGGATAGGTGGAAAGTGTCAGGGCCTCATAGAACAGGAACAGCGTGAACAGGTTGGCCGCGAATGCAACGCCGATGGTCGTACCGAGCGAAACCGCGAACAGGACGTAGAAGCGCGTCTGATTGGCTTCGTCGTTGCCGCGCATATAGCCGATCGAATACAGCGAATTGACAATCCACAGCATGGATGCGAGCGCGGCGAACAACATGCCAAGCGGCTCCACCGCAAACGCGAGCTCGATGCCAGGCAGCACCTCTGCGACCGACACTTGAGGCCGCTCGCCCGCCATGACCAGAGGCACAAGACTCCACACGATCAGCGCCAGCCCAGTCGCGGTCAGCATGGTGGCCGCTTCGCGGATATTGGCGCTGATGCGCCCGGCGAGCGCGATCAAGAACGCGCCTAAGAGCGGCAGCGCGAGCGAGGCAAGGACTGCCGCTTCAGCGCTCACGGCAAGCCACCCAAGAGCGTGCGGGCAGCGGACTTCGCGAGCTCAAGCGGCAGCGCATTCGCCAAGCCGAAGTAGAGGTTGGCGAGCGCCACGATCCACAGGATCGTCGGCAGCAGATGCGAGAACGCAGCGAAATCTCTATTCGGCGTGCTGTCGGCATCTGTTTCAGCATCGAAATCGGGCGCAAAACAGGCCGATTCCACCATGCGCCACACATAGGCCACAGCCATCAGCGAGCTCAAGAGGATCACACAGACAAGCGCGATGCCGAGGGCGCCATGCTCAAGTGCCGCCGTGACCAAATACCACTTGCTCAAGAAGCCCGCGGTGCCGGGCACCCCGATAAGGCTGAGTCCACAGACCACAAAGGCGGCGAATGTCCAAGGCATTGTGCGGGCAATGCCGCCAATCTGCTCAAGCCGCCAACCGGACGTGACTGCCGCGAACGCGGCGACCGCTAAGAACAGCCCGCCTTTGGCGAGCGCGTGATTGAACATGTGCAGTATCGCCGCGTGCAGTCCGGAAACGCTCACCAGACTCGCGCCAAGCAGCATATAGCCGATTTGCGCGACCGAGGAGAAGGCGAGCAGCCGCTTCAGGTCGCGCTCGAACATCGCAACGCCAGAGCCGACCAGGATGCCGAGCACGGCAAGCGGCATCAGATAGCCCGCAAACTGAAACGCATGTCCGCTTAGGTGCTGCTGCAAAATCAGAAAATCAAAGCGCAGCAGCACATACAGCGCCACTTTGGTCGCGCACGCCGCCAAGAACGCCGTCGTCACATGCGGCGCGTAGGCATAGGCGTTCGGCAGCCAGATGTGCAGCGGGAAGATCGCCGCTTTCAGCGCAAGGCCAACAGTGATGAAGCCCGCGGCCACTATCATCGGTCGCGTATCCGCGACTGCTTCGATGCGGCCCGCCATGTCAGCGAGATTCAGGGTGCCCGTCATCATATAGACGAGCCCAATGCCAACCAGATAAAAGGTGGCGCCGACGGTGCCCATAATCAGATACTTGAAAACAGCGGACAGCGCGCGGCGATCCGGCCCGCCGGCAATGAGCACATAGCTTGCGAGCGAAGAGACCTCCATGAACACGAAGATGTTGAAGGCGTCGGCGGAGACGGCAATGCCGACGAATCCGGTCAAGGCGAGCAGCCAGGCCGAAAAGTAATACGGCTCGCGCGTCGGCGGCAGCGCGCGCTCAAGGCTGCGCTGTCCGCCGAGCAGCGCCATGCTCGATGCGCCGGTGATGACAAGCAGCAGCAATGCGCCAAAAGCGTCCACACGCAGCTCGATACCGTAGGGCGCCATCCAGCCGCCCACACGATAGGTCAGCGTTGCGTCGCCAACCACGCTCAGCGCCAGCACGATGGCAATGGCGAACGCCATCAAGCTCGCCATCGTTGCAGCCGCCCAAGCGAGACCGCGCGGCCGCAAGAGCACAACGAAGGGTGCCATCAGCAGCGGCACCACCACTTGCAGCATAGGCAGATGCGGCGCTAGCACATCCCCGCCTCGCAAAGGTTCGGTGTCGCCGTCATGGCGCGTCCTGCTCCTGAATCTCATCCTCCTCAATCGAGCCGTATGCTTCTTTGATGCGCAGCACGAGCGCGAGGCCGAGCGCCGTAGTCGAAATGCTGACGACGATCGCCGTGAGTATCAGCACCTGCGGTAAGGGGCTTGAAAAAAGCTCGGCGCCCTTGCCTACAATCGGTGCGGTGCCGCCTGCGAGCTTGCCGAAAGTGATGTAGCACAGGAACACCGCGGATTGAAACAGCGACAGGCCAATCAGCTTCTTGATGAGATTCGGCTTGGCGACGATGGCGTAGAAGCCAGTCATCAAGAGCACCGCGAATACCCAGTAGTGATACAGCCCGAGAATGTCCATACGTCGCTCCTTCGCTTACGCGGCGCCTCTCGATGCGAAGGCATGAAAGATGCTGATCAGCACGCCTGCGACAGTGATGCCTATGCCAATTTCGATCAGCAGAATGCCCCATTGCTGCCCCTTGACCGGGTCTGAATCCAGCACTGAGTAATCGAGAAAATTACCGCCGAGCACAAGCCCCGCCACGCCAACCGCGCCATAGAGCAGCACCCCGCCCACCATCATGGCGAGCAGCACGCCTTGCGGGATGACAAGGAGCGCCCGCTGCTCACCCTCAAGCAGCGAGTAAAGAATGATAGACGCGGCGACAATGGCACCCGCTTGGAAGCCGCCGCCAGGACTGTACTCGCCGTGAAATTGCACATAGAAGCCGAGCAGCAGAATGAACGGGATCAGCAAGCGGCCAAGAATGCGCGGAATCAGATAGTGGCGCAGGCCCGCATTGTCTTCCGAGAGCGGCGCACCCGCTGCGCTTGCAGATGCCCCTGTGCCGAGCAGAAACAGCACGCCGACGCCAGCGGTGAAGACGACAATGACCTCGCCGAGCGTGTCGTAGCCGCGAAAGCTCGCGAGCACAGCGGTCACCACATTCGGAATGTCAATCAGCTCACGGGTCGATTCGATGTACCAAGGCGTGAGGTGCGCCTGCACCGGCGCACTCGGACTGCCAAGCGGCGGCTGGTCAAAGGTCGCATAGATGACAATCAGTGCGACGATAGCCACGATACCGAGCGAAAGCAGTGGCAGGGAAGATGGGCTGCGCTCGCGTTCCGATGTCAAGGCGAGCGCACCGAGAAACAGCACCGTTGAAATACCAGCGCCCACGGCGGCTTCGGTGAGCGCAACATCGGCCGCATCGAGCAGGAAAAAACTCGCAGCGATCAATAGGCTGGCAATGCCCATCAGCATCACCGCGACGAACAGGTTGCGCGTGCGCACAATGGCCATGGTGGTGATCATCAGCAGCGTCAGCAAGAAGATGCTGAACAACAATGTGATGGTGCTCATGCGTCAGCCTCGTGGTTCGTGCGCTGCACTGCATCTCCTGTTCGCGGCTTCATCCCCGCGAGCAGGGCAGACACAGCGAGCGCGTTGGCCGCCGTCGGGCTCGTGAGCAGCAGGAACGCCAGAATAGCACCGAGCTTGACGGTGGCGAGCGACAAGCCAGCCTGCAGCATGATGCCGAGGATGACCAGAATGGCGCCCATGCTATCGGTCAGGCTCGCCGCGTGCATGCGCGTGTAGAAGTCCGGCATACGCAGCACGCCGATGCCGCCGATCAGCAAGTTCACGCCGCCGAGAGTCAGCAGCACCCAACTTGCAATGTCAATCGCAATGTTCATCATTCGCCATCATTCGTGTTGTGCGGGTTGCCTTTCACCCGCGCGCGTCGCACGATTGCGGAAGAATTCGAGCACCGCGAACACACCGATGAAATTAATCAATGCATAGACCAGCACCAGATCAAGGAAGTCCGGGCGCCCGAATACGAAGGCGAGGGCCGCGAGCAATAGCACGGTCTTGGTGCCAAACATGTTGACCGCCAGCACACGGTCATAGACTGTCGGTCCGCGCACTGCGCGCAGCAACGCGAGCGCCATGGTCACCAGCGTCGCAACAATCACCGCATAGTACATGACCTACCCTCGCGCAACAGTACGGCCGCAATCACTCGTGTACGGGCTAGGCGCCGCGCAAGGATGCAACCCGCCGCTTCATTTCGCCTTCGCGCAGCGCATAGGCGCCCTCGCACGTCAATGTGTGTACAAGCAGCTTGCCATCGTGGACATCGAGCGCGAGGGTGCCGGGCGTCAGCGTGATCGAATTGCCGAGCACCACCTGATCGATAAGTTCAAGCTCTTCAGCGTTGATCTCGATGACCTGCGGGCTCACAGGCAAGCGCGGCGAAAGCACCACGCTCGCCACTTGAATGCTTGCGCGCACCACTTCCAAGAACAGCCAGCCCCAGTAGCCGACGAGCCGAAGGATATAACGAGGCGTGAACAATTGGGTGTCGAAATAGCCCATGCGCCTGACCATGTACACCGTCAGCGCGCATGACAGGGCGCCCATCAAGAGCAGCAGTGGCGTGAACAATCCAGACCAGAACAGCCAGGCGAGCACGAGGATGAGCAACAGTGTCAGCACTTGCAAAGACCTGCTTCAACAAAGCGGCACAGACGCATTCAACCATATCACCAAACCGAACATGACACATGCCTCGCGCTCAAGTGCTTGAGGGCGCACATACTTCATGGCAATCCTCGTATTCAGGGTCGTGGCAAAGTCACGCCGCGCTGTCCTAGGTACTTGCCTTGACGGTCCTGATAACTCTCTTCGCAAGGTTCGTCAGCCTCAAAGAACAGCATCTGCGCGACGCCTTCGCCAGCGTAGATTTTCGCTGGCAGGTTGGTGGTGTTGGAAAATTCGAGTGTCACATGCCCGTGCCATTCAGGCTCCAAGGGCGTGACATTGACAATGATGCCGCAGCGCGCATAGGTGGACTTGCCGACGCAGAGCGTCAAGACATCGCGCGGCATACGGAAATACTCAATGGTGCTCGCGAGCGCAAAGGCGTTGGGCGGAATCACACAGACATCGCTCTCAACGTGCACAAAGCTGCGCTCATCAAAGGCTTTTGGGTCAACCGTCGCCGAATAGATATTGGTGAAGACTTTGAATTCAGAGGCGCAGCGGACATCATAGCCATAGCTCGATACGCCGTAGGAAATCACGCGCGCACCGCCCACTTCCGACACTTGGCCGGGCTCGAAAGGCTCGATCATGCCCTCTTCTAGCGCCTTGCGGCGAATCCAATGATCAGCGCGAATGGTCATCAGTCGTCCTGAATAGTGATGGTTGGCGCCAGCGTGGAGGCGACTCCGGAAAGGCTTGCAAGCAGCGTCTTCGCAGCTTGCGCGAATTGCGTCGCGGCCGCGCCATCTTGAGCGGCAAGTCCCTCGCCAAGCCCCGGAATGAGCGGTAAGCGCGCGAGCAGGGGTGCCGCATACTCCGCCGCCAAGAGTTGCCCGCCACCCTCACCGAAGAGCGAATGCTCCTTGCCACAGCTCGGACAAGCAAATACGCTCATGTTCTCGACAACACCCAAGACCGGAATCTCAACCTTGCGGAACATCTCGATACCCTTGCGGGCATCAATCAGCGCCAAATCCTGCGGCGTGGTGACAATCACCGCGCCCGACACAGGTGCGCTTTGCGCCATGGTGAGTTGAATATCGCCGGTGCCAGGCGGCATATCGACGATCAGCAGGTCAAGGTCGTGCCATGCGGTCTGACTGAGAAGCTGACGAAGCGCACTCGTCGCCATGGGGGCGCGCCAGACCATAGGGGTGCGTTCTGAGGCCAGAAAACTCATCGACATACATTGCAGACCGAGCGCTTGCATCGGCTCAAAACGCCGCCCGTCGAGTGTTTTTGGTCTGTGGCCTTCCGTCACGCCGAGCATCGAACCCTGACTCGGCCCGTAGATGTCGGCATCAAGCAGGCCGACCTTTGCCCCTTCGCGCTTGAGCGCAAGGGCCAAACCCAAAGCCACCGTGGACTTGCCGACACCACCCTTGCCGGAGGCGACGGCAACAAGGTTGCGCACGCCCGTCAATTCAACTGCTTGCGACGCTTGACGCGGCGCGTTCATGGCAAGCCGTCCAAGTATTGCTCGGCGTCGAGTGCTGCCATGCAACCGAAGCCAGCGGACGTGATGGCTTGACGGTAGACATGATCGGCAACATCGCCAGCGGCGAACACCCCCGGTACGCTCGTTTCGGTCGCCCTGCCCTCAAGACCACTTCGCGTTTGAATATAGCCGCCGCGCATCTCAAGCTGACCATCGAAAATGCCGGTGTTCGGCGTGTGCCCGATCGCGATGAAGACGCCCGTCACATCAAGTTCGCATGTGCTATCAGCAGCCTGGTTCGCAAGCCGAGCAGCTGTCACCCCGCTGTCATCTCCAAGCACTTCTTCAAGCGTGTGATTCCACACAGGCTCGATGTTCTCGCGCGAAAATAATCTAGCCTGCAGTATCTTTTCAGCGCGCAAGGCATCTCGTCGGTGTACGAGATACACCTTGCGGCACAAATTCGAGAGATACAGCGCTTCTTCGACCGCCGTATTGCCGCCACCGATGACAGCGACATCCTGTCCTCGGTAGAAGAACCCATCGCAGGTCGCGCACGCACTCACCCCTCGGCCAAGAAACGCCTGCTCAGAATCGAGGCCAAGGTAGCGCGCCGAAGCGCCCGTCGCAATGATGAGCGCATTGGCGGCGTACTCGCCCGCATCGCCAACGAGCTTCATTGGCGATGCCGACAACTCAGCCGTGTGGACCTGGTCGCCCACCACTTCAACGTCAAGTCGCGAAATATGCTCGGCCATGTTCTGCATCAATTCAGGCCCTTGCAGCGCCATGTGACCGCCAGGCCAGTTCTCAACTTCGGTTGTTGTCGTCAGCTGTCCACCAACTTCAATTCCAGTGATCAGCCGCACAGACAGATTGGCGCGCGCCGCATAGAGCGCAGCCGTGTAGCCAGCCGGACCGGAGCCCAGCACAATGAGCGAATGATCAGACACTAGCGGGCGTTTATGTTGTCAGTGAAGCGTTTCGGTGGCACGGCTTCTGCGGTAGTAGGAGTTTTGAGTATTGCAAATGTAACGTCTGAGAATAGCATTGACGCGGTGCAGTGGCAATCGTCAGCGCCGCCTTATCAGGGGATTAGGGTTACTTTTCCCTTTTTCGTTATCAGGGAGCGTCGAGCGCTGCGGCCACTCATCGGACTCCCGCCGAGCCTCTTCGCGGCGCTCGGCGATCAGCTCTTTCGCCAGGCTCCTGCCTTCGAATCTTCGAAAGCGCTCCTGTAGCCTGCGCTCGATAGCCTCCGGCTCCTCAATCATAAGCTGCTCCCGCTCGATGCGGGCGCGCACTGATCGGGCATGTCGCTAATCCATTCGGAAATCAGCGACACCCCTGCTGAATGCACAAGGCTGCGGCCGATCTCGGGCATCATTTCAGCAGGGTTGCCGGTGTTCATGCGGTAGATGAGAATCGAAGCGCTTGCATTGCCCGGCACAATGCCGTAGGTATGACCGCCTGTCCCTTGGCCAGCTGCGATCGTGCGTTTGCAAACTCCGAGGCGAATGGGGTCGGTTTCAGAAACGCCAAGAAACAGGCCGGATGTGTCGCCCGCGCCCTCATCGCTATGGCAATGCGCGCAATTGACATCAAGGTAGCGTCTCGCGTGCGGAAGCTCGCGATCATCGGTCATGGGACTGTCTGTCATGGCGCTATCGATCACAAGACGACCAAGCCCGCGCCAGTGCGCCAAGTCCACATTCCACGCCTTCGGGCCGATTGGATGAATGCCACCGCTATTGCGCCGCGCATGGCAACTCGCGCACTGATTGCGGCTCGGAATCAAGTAGTTTGCAGGTTGCACGACACCGTCCGGCGTGCGCACATCGAAGCGCATTAGCTCGCCGGTGATATTGAGATAGGCTTCGTCCTGCGCATCGTTCCAGACATAGGGCAGCGCTATCCAGCCTGATGCCGCGCGCACCAGCAGGCGCGTTTCCACAAGCCACGCGGACTCGGTGTTGAGCGCTTTGATGCCATCCGCCATGTAGGGCGTATCGCGCGCAACGCGCTGACCGTCTTTGATCGAATAGAAAAAGGTCTTGCTGATGATGGTGCCGACCGGGAACTCGAACACCGCATCGCCTGCCCAAGCGGCCCGCGTGCCTTCAGGCATCGAAACGGTGCGCAGCTTCTCCGCGTAGTCCGAGAACAGCGGCGTGCGCAAGCTATACGCAAACGTGCCTGCGGCGAGCGTCAGCGCGTTGCCATCCTGATGCAAAACGCCCCAGTCACTCAAGCGCTGCGGTGGATTGTCAGGATCCGGGGGAGAGCCTGCACAGGCGGCGGTCACAAGTGCGCAGCCAATATACAGCCACGCTTGACGGCACGACATTAGTATCCCGCGCTATCCCGCGCTGAAGCGGGCAGCGCCGAGCTTGGCGTGCTCGCACAAGTGCGGCGACGTATCAAGGGATGCGCCCGCAAAGCCGCCGGCCATATCGATGTTCAAGAACTCAGTTTCAGCCAAGTTGCCGATGCAAATCGCGAGATTGGCGGGCAACACCCCTTCTTCTGCACGTTCAGGATGCACGAGGCCATCCCACACAACAGGCGGCAGTCGCCCGTCTTCCCCGAACATCGCTGTGCGTAACGCTTCAAGTTCTGCCATATCCGGCGCATCGCCGCCGCCGGCAAAAAAGTTCTCATAAATGAAGATCGTTTCTGGATAGGGATCAAAGCTCTGGGCGATGTCCGCAGACTCATCATAGCTCGATGCAATCAGCACATGCGCGGTGCGGTTGTTGGAGAATCGGTTATCGAACACCTCGACTTGGTCATTGGCATTGATCAAGAGACCCGTACCCGACGGAACCTCCGCCACCGCCGTGCCTTCACGCCCAAAGTTCGCAGTGTTGTTCTCGCTGATGTCGTTATCGAACACGCGCGTCCTCATGCCAACGTCCGGCAAATTCGGCATGTTGAATACGAGAATGCCGCCAGTGTTGTTGAGCGTTTGATTGCCGTAGACATCGGCATCTTGAGAATTCTCGATCTCGATGCCCGCGACATTATATTCGGCAAGATTATTGCGAACAACGATGTTCTTCGATTGGCCGACATAGATGCCAGCATCGGACGCGGCCACCGCGATGCTCTCCTCGACCAGCACGCCGTCAACCTGCACCGGATAGATGCCATAGGCGCCATTCTCGGTGCTCGGCCCGCCTGTCCACTGCGTGCGCACGCGCCGAATCACGGCATTGCGACCTTGATTGATCTTCAGCGCGTCGCCAACTGTGTCCTGAATGGTGAGGTCCTCAATCGTAAAATCGCTGGCATTGACGAGGATGCCTTCAGCGCCCTGCGCCTGGCCTGCAAAGTCAAGGATGGTCTCATGCAAGCCGGCGCCGCGCAGCGTAATGCCATCGGTATTGAGGGTGAGACCACGCGAGACCATCATGGCGCCAGCGGCAATCTCGATGACATCACCCGGCTCGGCAGTCTCAAACGCAAAGCGCAAGGCCGCCTCATCCTTGACAGCGCCACAGGCGGTGAGAAGGAACGCACATAGAATGATGAGCATTGTTCTGCAACTCATGGCAATCAGCCTTCTGATTGATCAGTTTCGATCCCTAAATGCCCCATGATCTGGTCGGGCGGCACGAAGCCGGGCAATTGCATGCCGGATGCGGAAAAGATCGCAGGTGTGCCGCGTACTCCCAAGCGCGCGCCAAGTTCAAAATGATCGGCCACAGGATTCTCGCAGGTCTTTGTTGGGAGTTTCTGTCCGGCTTTGAGGCGCGTGATCGCGTCACGACGGTCCTTCGAGCACCATGCGGTTTCAAGCAATTCGCTGCTTTCTGAGTCTGTCCCGTGACGCGGGAACGCAAGATAGCGAACTTCAAGGCCAAGCGCATTGTATTCAGCCATTTGCCGGTGAAAGAGTTGGCAATAGCCGCAAGTGATGTCGGTGAACACCCACAGCGTCTCGACATGCCTGCGGGTCGCCGGAAAGACCACTGCTTCGCTCGTATCAACAGCGCCAAGCATCTCTTCGCGCTTGCCGGACCGATAGGCCTCCGACAGGTTGGCGATGCCGATGTCGGTCATCTCGTAGAGATCGCCTGAAAAGAAAAATGGCTTGTCTTGAAAAGCGTAGAGGAAGTTGCCGTCGCTGAGTTCGACGAGGCGCAAGCCCTCAACACCGCTTGGCGACTCGCCGACAATGTTCACATTTTCGGGCAGGAGGTCGGCAATGGACACCGGCTCGTCATCGGCTTGAGTGGCCGCGGCCGCAAGAAGCAGGGCAGGCAGGCTGGAGAATCGCAGGAGCGCTCGCATTGGGAAGACACAGTACTATAGAAGCGCGACTGTACTCCAAGTGGCCAGCGCATGCATCATGCGCCTGACGCGCGATGAAGCCATGGCCCTACACGCCAGCCTTCAAGCTCGCCTCCATGAACTCATCGAGATCCCCATCGAGCACCGCACTCGGGTCGCCGCGCTCAATGCGGGTGCGCAGGTCCTTGACGCGCGCCTGATCGAGCACGTAATTGCGAATCTGGTTGCCCCAGCCGATGTCTGATTTGCCGTCCTCAATCGCTTGGCGCGAGGCGCGACGCTTCTGATCTTCAAGCTCGTAGAGCTTGGAGCGAAGCTGTCGCCACGCCTGATCGCGGTTCTGATGCTGCGAGCGCCCACTTTGGCACTGCACCACGACGCCGCTCGGCAGGTGCGTCAGGCGCACGGCTGAATCCGTCTTGTTGACGTGCTGGCCGCCAGCCCCGCTCGCACGGTAGGTGTCCACGCGCACATCTGACTGGTCGATGTTGATCTCGATGGCATCATCGACTTCCGGCGAGACGATGACAGACGCAAAGGACGTGTGCCGACGATTGCCCGCATCGAAGGGTGACAGCCGCACCAATCGATGCACTCCCGTTTCAGTTCGCAGCCAGCCGTAGGCGTAGTCACCCGCCACCTGAATCGTGGCGCTCTTGATGCCGGCCACTTCTGCCGCGGACACTTCCGTGAGTTGACATTCAAAACCGCGTCGCTCACCCCAGCGTAGATACATCCTCAGCAGCATCTCCGCCCAGTCCTGCGCTTCGGTGCCGCCGGAGCCGGCTTGAATTTCCACAAAGGCGTTGTGATCGTCAAGCTCGTGCGAGAACATGCGCTCGAATTCAAGCTCGGCAAGACGCGCTTCGACGGTGTCCAAATCAACCGCCACCTCTTGCAAAAGCGACGGCTCTTCAACACCGAGTTGCATCAGTTCGACGGCATCTTCTAGGCTTTGAGCAATCTCGCGGCCCTCAGTCACCAAGCGCTCAAGAATGCGTTTTTCGCGACCAAGGGATGCCACGCGCTCCCTGTCTTGCCATATGTCCTCGCGAGCGAGTGCGTCCTCAACTTCGCTTAAGCGGACGGCCTTGGCGTCAAGGTCAAAGATACCCCCAGAGCACGCGGTTTCGCTCAGCGAGATGCTTATGTTGCTCGCGAAGAGATGTGACTTCGGTCATGCGTCAGCACTTTAAGTGAGGCAAGGAAGTGCTAGTGTAACAGCGGTCATGGCAAATTCTGCACAAACACCCAAGCGCCGTCCGCTCGCAGTCGGCAGGCATCCGCATAGAGCCGCGCACTGTCCGAACTCGCATTGCCATCGATCCCCCGCTTGTAGACCCCTTGCACGATCGAAGCCGACCGGAACATGTTGTAGGCTATGTAAAAACCCCAGTTCTCGACGCCCGTCCGTCCGGCCACTCGGCAATATTCATCGATCAACGTCTGCTCGCTTGGAATGCCGGGCACCTCTGCGATCGATCCTGAGATGGCGCTCTTGCTTTCTTCGCCGACGTGATATTGCTGACACAAGTAGCTTAAGTCAGAGAGCGGGTTGCCAATTGTGGACAGCTCCCAGTCGAGGACGGCAACCACTCGCGGCTCTTCAGGATGCACGATGACATTGCCAAGGCGATAGTCGCCATGCACGACCGTGCTCAAAGACTCGTCCGCGTCCTCATGCGGAATCTGTTCGGGCAGCCACGCCATGAGCCGTTCCATGGAATCGATCTCTTCGGTCTTGGCGAGCACATACTGCTTGCTCCAGCGCGAGATCTGGCGGGAAACGTAATTAGCTGGCCGCCCAAAGCCTTCAAGTCCAATTTCGCGGTAATCGACACTATGAATCGTTGCTAGTACGCGCACCAGATCAAGATAGATTTCGCGCCGCTCATTGGCATCGACCCCCGGCAGCATGGGGTCTGAAAACACGCGGCCCTCGACCGCGCTCATCACATAGAATTCGGTGCCGATGACGGACTTGTCGCGGCACAGGCTGAGCATCTCCGGCACCGGCGCGCCCACCTGACCCAAGCCGTGCATCACTCGATATTCTCGATCAACCTGATGGGCCGACGGCAGTAGCTCTCCGGGCGGCTGCTTGCGCAGCACATACTTGCCGCTCGGCGATTGCAAGAGAAAGGTCGGATTGCTTTGACCGCCTTCGAACTGGAGAATCTTGAGCGGCCCTTTGAAGCTTGAGACATGCGCCTGCATATATTCGAGCAGCGCAGACTTATCAAAGCGATGGGCGCTTCTCACTTGGGTCAGCGGCGTGTGATCAATCAATTCGCCCATATCGCTTGCTCGTGTCTCGGTAAAATCCGCACTCTATCACCGCACGGACTCCAAACATGGCCTTAGAGAAGCGCATCGCCATCACCCTGCCTGCAGGCCCTCGCGTTCAGGACACGATTGACTTCGTTGTCGCCTCCGAGCACGCCGGATTTACCGACGCCTGGTTTGCTGACGGCTCGCCGCCGGATGCACTGACGCTAAGCGCGGCGCTCTCGCAACGCACCTCGAGGATTCGTATTGGCATCGCCGTGACGCCCGTATTCACACGCACGCCCGCGGTGCTTGCCGCAACGGCCAATGCCCTTGAGCAACTCATGCCAGGGCGCTTCGTGCTTGGGCTTGGCTCATCGAGCCACAACATCGTTGAAGGCTGGAATGGCGTCACCTTTGAGCAGCCACTCACGCGCGTCAAGGACACCTTGCATATAATCCGATCCATGCTGCGCGGCGAGAAGTCCGACTTTGAACTAAAGACACTTCGCAGCCACGGCTATCGGCAGATGCCACTCGAATCGCCGCCGCCCATCTATGTCGCCGCGCTACGCCCGAAGATGATCGAGATGGCGAGCGAGCTTGGCGATGGCGTCATTCTCAACCTGTGGCCGAAAAGCGCACTTGCAAAAATGCTCGAACACAAGGCGATTGGCGCGAAGCGTGCTGGCAGGGACCCTGACGTCATTGAAGTCGTGAACCGTGCCATGGTGCTTGTCACAGATGACAAGGCTGATGCGCGCAACCGATTCCGCGCCGCCTTCGCGCCCTACTATGCGACGCCGGTCTACAACAAGTTCTTGAGCTGGGCTGGCCATGAGTCGGTGGCCGCCGAGGTTCGCGAAGGCTGGGCGGCGCGCGACCGCGCGCGCACAACGAGCGCCTTGAACGATGATCTCATTGATGAAATTGCAGTGATTGGCAGTGCTGAGGAATGCCGCGAGCGCATCGCATGGAATGCCAAGTGCGGCGTACACACCAATATCATCGCGCCCTTGGGCGGCAATGCACAGGAAGTTCAGCGCACCGTCTCGGCTTTCGCACCCGGGGCGTTTGAGTTTTAGGGTCTCTGCTCCATCAGACTGATCATGCCGATGTTGAAGTCCCTCTTTGCGAAGGGAACACAGCGATTGCATGACCCACTGCGTGTTTGTAGAATGGCGCCATGAACGAAGCAATTGCATTTGACACCCACCGGTTCGTCAAGCGCCTGACGGAGACGGGCTTCACCGAGGCGCAGGCCGAAGCCTTGGCGGACGAGCAGGTGACCCTGCTGAACAGCAATCTGGCCACCAAGCAGAGCCTGCTGGAGGTCGAGGGCAGCATGGAGCGGCAGTTGGCCGAGCTCAAGGGCGACCTGGAGCGGCAGATGACCGAGCTCAGGGGCGACCTGGAGCGGCAGCTGGCCGAGCTCAGGGGCGACCTGGAGCGGCAGATGACCGAGCTCAGGGGCGACCTGGAGCGGCAGCTGACCGAGCTCAGGGGCGACCTGGAGCGGCAGCTGGCCAAGATCAAGGCGGACATGCTAGTGCTCAAATGGATGGTGGGCTTGGTGATCGTCGTTCAGGTGCTGCCGATGCTGAGAGACCTTTTCTAGCCCGAGATCCATAAGCCCTAGGCGCGCCCGGGTAGCGCACCCTGTCATATCCAATTACAATGCGCCCTTCTGAGCGGAGGCCGGTGCGATGACTGCGATGGCGATACTGAACAGGATGCGCGACATGCTGCGGTCGGGCATGGCTCTGCGCACGGCTGCAACG
>JAPYNO010000034.1 GCA_028283025.1 Pseudomonadales bacterium
GTACGGTCCAAACCCCATCGCACCTACGAACCATCTCGCCCGGCCCGAGACCCTGAAGGCGATTACATTCCCATGTACTTAGCCGACCTTGCTCGCCAACATCCTAGTGCGTGGAGAGCGCTACAGAAAAAGCTGGTGGATTTCGGCACTGCTGCTGGGCTGTTCAATGAAATCGAGATCAAATCCCTCGGTAAGCATGAAGGACGGCCTTTTCAGATTGAGGTCAGAAAGCGAGGCAAGCGTTTGAGCGGCCCTTGGCGCAATCTTGTGGATGTTGGGTACGGTGTGAGCCAAGTCTTGCCGCTCGTGACTGAGTTGATGCGCTCCGACGCACCCTCCGTCATCTTGCTGCAACAGCCCGAAGTGCATCTCCATCCGAGTGCGCAAGCCGCTCTTGGCAGTTTGTTCTGTCATTTATCAACTGATCGTCAACTCATCGTGGAGACGCACAGCGATTTCCTAGTCAATCGTATTCGCATGGATATCCGGGACGAGAGGTCGCCACTCTCACCGGACGATGTGTCTATCCTCTATTTCGAGCGAAACGAGATCGATGTTCAGATTCACTCTATTCGGCTTGACCGACAAGGCAACGTCATCAATGCCCCGCCAAGCTACGGCGGGTTTTTCATGGAGGAATCCGCGAGATCAGGACAATACTAATGTGCGCGACCTTGGACGCCAATGTGACTTATGAAGTGTTCGGAGAGGAGAAGAGCCCTGCCGGGCAGAAGTTCCGCGACTGGTTGGAGTCTGGCAGTTCGGCCCTTGTGATGGGCGGGAAGCTCGCAGATGAACTGAAACATGATCGTCGCTTCCACGAGTGGAGCAATCAAGCGATTCAGTACGGCAAGCTGCGGCTCTTTGATCGGAGGGAGGTAGAGAAGCGCACCGCCGAGCTGCAAAGTTCAGACGCTTGCAAATCGGATGACGCACATGTCATCGCACTCGCGCAGATATCAGGGGCGCGCCTTCTATTCAGCAATGAACCCGATCTGCATAAAGATTTCAAATCCAAACATCTCATAGACAACCCCCGGGGCAAGGTGTATTCGACCAAGGACAGCAAAGGGTTCACAAACGCCCACAGGACGCTGCTTGCGGACAGGTCTCTGTGCAAGGCTTCCCTCTGACGGGGACAATCCACGGGCAAAGGCTGATTTGGGCTGCTCAATCGCCCATTCGCACCAAGTCCTTCACGCATTGCTGCGCGTCTATCCTGTCGTCGAGCAGCGCCAATAAGGTAGAGACGAACGGCGCTTCTCTGCGCTCGGCATCGGCACGCGCTGCGAACATGCGTGTGGCGCGCACGCCCTCGGAGACCATGACTGTCCCCTCAATGGCCTCGTCAAGACGTTGGCCGGAGCCAAGTCGCTCGCCGGTTTGACGATTGCGGCCGTGCGGCGAGGTGGCGGTGACGTACAGGTCGCCGATTCCGGCCGGACTCAAGGCCGTCTCTGGTTGTGCGCCTAAATCCACGAGCAGGCGGCAGGCTTCGCGGTAGCCCGCGGTGAAGACGGCGGCCTTGAGGTTGTCTCCTCCTTTGCTGTGCTTGGCGAGGCCGTCGCAAATGCCACATGCCAAGGCAATGACGTTCTTGAACGCGCCCCACAGTTCGACACCGAGCGCATCGCTCGCGTGGCGCAGATACAGCGTTTTAGTGGACAGGTGCTCGGCGAGGGTCTGTGCCTCGGTGTCGTTCTCGCTCGCGACAAGTGCGGTGGTGAGGACGCCGGCGGCGAGTTCGGGCGCGATGGTCGGGCCGGTCATGACGGCAAGTTCGTTGTTGCGGCCCGCGGCCTGTAGCTTCTCTTGGATGGCTTCCGAGATCAGGCGCTCGCCAGGGGCGAGGCCTTTGGCGAGATCGATCAAGGACTGCCCTTCCTTGAGTAAGGGGAGCATTTCGTCCACCACATCGAGAATGACATGTGATGGCAGTGCCATGACGACGACCTTTGCGCCATCAAGGGCGGTCTTGAGATCCATTGACACGGCTGCGCCGGGGAGCTTGATGCCCGGAAGGTACTTGGCGTTGATTGCGGTGTCGCGGATGCTGCTGTACACATCTTCTTCCACCGTCCAGCCTTGCACGCGGTGACCGTGCAGAGACCAGACGCGCGCGAGCGCTGTGCCGAAGTTTCCGAGTCCGAGGATGGCGATTGTGTTCATGGCGTTGTCCTTTTTGCGCGGCTACAAGGCTACAGGCTGATAGCGTACATGTCCCTCACCTCTTTGCCGAGCGCTTGCTTGAGCGGGGTGAGCCAAGGTTCATAAGGTTTCCAAGCGTCTAGCGCATCACGGTAGATCGGTCGCCGAACCTGCTCGGAGCTTGGCGTGCGGATGCTGCGCTCGGTGCGGTGGTATTCAAGGCAGGCGGGTTCGAATTCGAGGCCGCAGAAGTCGAGCATGCGCTTGACTTGTCCTTTGAGGTCGTCCACCACGTCCTCGTGCTTGACGAGCAGGACGAAGCCCGGCAGCACTTCGTTCCAGTGCGCCATGAGCTCGATGTACTCGCGGTAGTAGTTGCCGATTTCCTTGAGTCCGTATGAGAACTCGTGGCCTTGGCCGAACAGCTGCTTGAAGCCGCTGAAGCAGCAGGACAGGGGATGACGGCGGGCGTCGATCACCTTGGCATTCGGGAGGATCAGTTTGATGAGGCCGATGTGGGCGAAATTGTTGGGGTTCTTGTCGATGAAGAATGGGGCGCCTTGGCGATGTACTTGTGTGTCCTTGATGAACTGCTCGCCGAAGCGCCGGAAGTAGTCGAGATCGAGGATTTCTAGGATGCGCGGATAGCCGACAGCTTCGGCTTGTAGCTTGCCGCGGTCGAGACGGTTGGCAAGCGCAATCATATTGGGGAGTTCGAGTGTTCCGTCGATGTGCGAGTGGGAAGCGAGGATTTGTTCGAGGAGTGTCGAGCCGGCGCGCGGCAGGCCGACGATGAAGATGGGATCGGGGACGTTGCTGCCAGTGTGTGTCCTTTTTTTGAAGAAGGCTGCGGTGAGGACCTCGCGCTGAACGCCGAGGCGTTTCGCAAGGTTGTCCGGGTTGTGCTTGACGGATGCTTGCTTGAGGGCGTTGCCGTGCTCGTAGTAGTGGAACGACTTTTGGTGTTCTTGTGTGTCCTCGAACGCCTTGCCGAGCGCGAAGCAGAGGTGGATGCGGTCTTCAACGCTTGTGTCCGCACTGCGTTCCTGTTCGCGCATGTGGTGGATTTCTTGGTCTGTAAACTGATAGGTCTTGGTGTTGGCGAGCGACCAGAAGGCGTCTCCGTAATCTGGCGCAATCTCGTAGGCGCGTGTGTATGAAGCGGTGGCAGCATCGAACTTGCCGATGGCTTTTTCGGCGTGGCCGCGCTGCAGGTGCAGCCGGTGCTGGTCTTTCGTTTGGCTGATGACTTGGTTGTAGAGCTTGATGGCCTCTCCATGCTCGCCGATGCCGGCCTTGGCGCTCGCGTGCATGGAGAGGTAGGCGAAATTGCCGGGGAATTGCGCTGTCAGCCACTCTGTTTGCATGTGAGCGAGTTCGAATTTCTGCATTTTAAGGAGCAGATTGGCGAGGTTGCTACGGCAACGCTCGTGCTCAGGGTCGAGTTCGAGCGCGGTAGTGAGCAGGAACTCGGCTTCACCGAACATGTCGAGCTTGTCGCGTGTCTCGGCGAGCAAACGCATGCCCTCGATGTGCGTTTTTCGCGTCTGTAGAAAGTGTCGGCAGAGGCAGTCTGCCTGCTGCAATCGGCCTTCGTGCAGGTGACTGCTGACGCTTTGCAGTTCGCGAGGCAGTGATTCGAGATATTCGACTTCCGATTGGGACGCACAACAATGTTCGGTCATGCCTGCGATCTCATAGAGATTGACAAGCGCCTTCCACGAGGCGATGAGCGCTGGGTTGCGTTGCACGGCCTCTTCATAGCTGTTGCGGGCAGCGGTGAGCTGATTGTCGGTGAGCAGTGAGTGCCCCCGCTCCTGGTAGGCGCGGGCGAAATCAGGGTTCATCGTGATGAGTTCGTCAAGCGTGGCGAGCGCTTCGGGCAGGTTGCCCGAATAGCGCTCGGCGACGGCGAGGGTGTAGAGGGCCTCCACGACAACATCGTCGGCGTTATCGTCAGCGTCGGCTTTGCGGCCCGCGCCTTCGAGCGAATTTCTCAGTAGCTGTGCGGCTTGCTCAAACTTGGCGTTCGAGATGAGTCGGCGCGCCGCCGAAACTTGACTCTGATCCATGCTGTGTTGCGGAATTGCGTAGCAAACTCATTAACAACGCGACTTAAGTACCAATTTCGCCAAAGAACCGAGTGAAAGCATTATCACAGCGATAACCAAAGTGATAGTTGAGGTCGCAATTGTTGCAATCATGGACCACTGCAAGCTGCTTTTCATTTTTCAACTTCAATTGTCCTCGCACCCAATTCTCGATTCACCGATGTCACTAGCTCTTCCTCAATACCAATCACCTTTTCCCGTATCGTTCCAAATCTATCCATCGCACGCTCGAAAGTCACGTCAAAATCATCAGTTTTCATCTGTCCCTTTAATCGTGACACTAGATTCTCAAATCCTGTTTTTTCTAACTTTTCACCAAATCCTGCACGTCCAATATGCGCCAATGTGCGCATGAACGCTTCCTCATTCTGCACAGAATGTAAATCAGTTCGATTGCTGTTGAATGCAATCGCCCATTGATAGACATCTTCTATCTGCTGATGCGATAACTCATCAACAAGTTCACTCGGACTATAGATCAAATCTCGGTTATACCCCCTCTGCCGTGCCCATCTATTCACTTCACTGTGGGTCATCGTGTTTGTATCACGAGAACCCAATAACGGAATATTCAAATACACCGCTTCAGCAATTAACATCTGATCTCCCTCAGTCGATGCACCATGAAAAGCATTTGACGGGAGACTGTCCGCAATCTGTTCAATCTCATCTCGACAACTCTCTGCAATTTCTAAAATTTCAAAGATGGATTGCTTCGTGAGATGTTCATCAAACCATCGCTTCACTGTTTCTTGAACCATCGTCCCATACGCCGCTTCTGTTTTCACAGAAACCATCCCCTCGCTTTTTAACTTCCTTTTCCATCGATAGCCTTCAGCTTTGGCAAGATTCTTGTTCCCTATCAACTCTCGATTCACTTGCGGAAGGATGCCAATCGTTTCATTTGTCGCATACGCAATCCCAGATAACAACCTGCGTGTCGCCGGAAACATCAACAAATTCGTATCAACAGCAAATGTCACCGCGAAAGTCCACCCTTCTCTCTTTCAGCTTGCATGATCTCAAAGAGTTCATTGGCATAGTCCCATGTATTGATCTCCGGGTCAGTATCAATCCCGTTGTGAATCGCACGTTGTATCAATGTCTGTTTTGCGCCCAAAATTTCATCTGTCTCTTCATCGACATGATATTCACGAAGCATCTTTTCATGGGCTTCTTCTGCTGTCAGTACAAGCTTCTTCCATTCATTATTCGGTGATTGACTGTATTTCACGGGATACCTCTGGGCTATGATTGAACATTAAAGTGATAGTTGAGGTCGCAATCGCTGTCATCATCCACCGCTGCGGATGTCATAGGTGAACCGCAGGCCGACGGTGCGAGGTCGATTTGTTGTCACAGAAGGCGTGTAGTCGATCACATTGACGCTCAGCTCTGCGTTCTCGTCAAAGAGGTTGTCGATGAAGAGTTCCGCGCCCCAGGTTTCTGTCCGCAAGCCAACCGCAAAGTTGACGAAGGTATAAGCCTGCTGGACGTAGCGCGCGGCCTTCCACCTGGTGTCCCCGTTCGCATCCACGCCGATGAAGTTCGGGTCGGTGACGATGGCAAGGTCGTCGCCTGCAAGCGGCGCACCGAAAAAGCCGCCTTCTTCTTGGATTTCGAGGCCGGTATTGCGCCCGAACACAAGGCGCGTGACATCCTCGGCGAGATAGGCATCGCCGCTGAGCTCCGCAGGACTCTCGCCGGTATAGGTCACACTTGCCCGCACATACGCATCGGCACGCAGATTCATGATGTTGAAGTCGGGGAAATCGTAGTTCGCTCGGAGGTTGAAGCGATACTCAGGCGCCCACGGCAGACGACTGCCGACGGGCACTACGACTTCCTCAAGCTGAGGATTCACGCCGGTCAGTTCGTTATCTACATAGCTGAATCCGCCATTGAGGCTGAATCTCGGCGTTGCGAGCCAAGTGAAATCCATGTCCACGCCATTCGCCTCGGCGTCGCCAGCATTCTCGATGAAGACGAGGAACGCAACATTGGACGGATCAAAGCGGGACACTTGCAGGTTGGTGATGTCGGACCAATAGGCGGTGGCGTTGACGCGCAGGGTTCTGTCGAGGAACGTGCCCTTGAAGCCGACCTCGAAGTTCTCTAGCTCGTCGGTTTGGACGATGGCAGGCACGAGGTAGCCTTCATAGGGGCCGGATTGGTTGCCGGAGGGCGTTCCGGCGTTGCGATTCGCCGTTTGCGGACGGAAGCCTTCGGAAAAGGCTGTGAACAGCATGACATCGTCATTGATATCCCAGTCGATGGTGGCTCGGAAGATTGTGTCGGATTGATTGATGACACCATCGTTGTCGAGCCCGCCTAGGAAGAAGCTGCCGTTGGCTGCGCCATCGGCGATGAGCGCTGCATCGGATGCGCTGAAAAAGGCTTGAAGATCGGCCTGATTCCCGGAGCCGGCAAAGGCGCCAAGGGCTTCAAGCCGCCTAGATACGCGATTGTCGGACGACTGTCCGTCACAAGGCGTGGCAGCACCTTTGCAGCCGAACGATGAGCCCGTTGACCCTGTGAACTCATAGTCCATATCGTAGTCACGCGCACCTAAGCTCGCCGAGACTTGGTCGGTGATGTCGAAGCTGAACTCGCCGAAAAAGGCAATTTGGTCTTCATTGCGCGTGAAATTGTTGACGAAAATCGTTTGTGGACCGCGCGCATACGGGTTGCTCACACCATCCACCGTACTGACGATATTGGCGCCTTCGGGTGGCGACTTTTCCGGGTCGGTGATCGTGCCTGGCGCGGAGGCCGCATTAAAGCCCGCGTCCACCGCGCCGGAATACATGAATTCGCCGTTGGAGACAGTCTCTTGCTCATCAAGAAACATGCCAGCAGTGATACGCCAGCGGCGGTCCGGGTCAGTATTGAAGCGAAATTCGTGGGTGATACGCTCGTTGGTGGTGTTTTCGAGATACTGCTTGGTGGGGTCGAAGCACTTGCTCGCATTGGAATAGCCGCCTGTGCAGATGTAGTAGGCCTGATACCCACCACCGATGGTGTAGCCGGTGTAATCCTGCACATAGAAGACCTCGCGATCAAGGTAGCCGCCTGTGTAGATGACGTCGAGTTCAAGCAGGCGACCGGAAAGCGTCCAGGTGGTGAGACCAAATTCGTCTTCGTTTTCGCTTGGCGCGAAACGGTTGACGCTTTCTTCGTCGAGGATGGGATCGTACTCAAAAACGCCTTCTGCGTTAATGGTTTGCTGGGTGTGCTGAATGAGCAGATCCCAATTCTCGTTGATCACATAGGATGCGCCGAAACGGGCACCAAGGTAGGAGGCATCGTTGAAATCTTCCTCGGCGAGATGGGCGTTGTTGGCACTGACGATCTCGGCGCGCCTAGTGCAATTGGCGTTGTCAACCTCTGGCTTGCCTGTGCATATGGCAGCCGTTGATGAGATTTGATTGCGATTGACGACTTCGATGTTGGTGGTGAAGTTGCCTTGCCTGTTGTCGATCCAGCCGCCAGCTTGGTCACTGTAGGCAGCGACTCTGAAGGCAAGCTTTTCGGACAAGGGCAAATTGAGGAATGCGCGCACTGCGGCGCTCGGCTCGCCGCCGCTAGTGCTGCTAAACGTGGCGTCCACGCCAACGTCAAAAGCGTCGTGCTGGGGTTTGTTGGTGATGAGTCTGAGCGTGCCCGTTTGTGAACTAGCGCCGTAGAGCGTGCCTTGCGGGCCGGGCAAGACTTCGACGCGGGCGAGGTCTGTGGCGTAGATGTCGAGGTTTCTGGCGGCGAAGGAGACTGGCTGCTCGTCTTGATAGAGCGCGACGGTGGGAGAGGTGCCTTGAATTGAAGAGACGGTGAGCGCCGATTGCTCGCTGGCGGCGCCGCGCATGAAGACTTCTGAGCGACCGGGGCCGCGACCGGAAAAGACGACGTTGGAAAGGTATTGCACATAGTCGTCGAAGTTGTCGATGCCGAGCGCTTGCATTTCGCTGCCAGTGATCGCGTTCACTGAGAGCGGGATGTCCTGCATGGATTCAGAACGCTTGGTCGCAGTAACGACGATTTCCTCGATGCTCGGGGGCGAAGTGCCAGATTCTGCGGCGGCGCTGCCAGTGGCACCCGCGGCAACTGCTGAAATAACTGCTTGGGGTATCTGCTTCGCTTTCGGCCTCATGGCTCTTCCCTTCTATCGTCCCGATTCAATCGACAGGCGAACAGAGCACGATACAAAGCTAGGCTTTGGGGAAACCAAGCCTCTACACCGCACTCGCGTTCACCTAGCTTGGTTTGGGCAAGAGGATATGGCGCGGGGCGTGTGGAGTCAAGCTACAGTCACTTTCGGATATTGAAAATAAGGATGAAGCGCTCGAAATGCATATTCGCTGCCAAACTACTAATTTGTTTTTGATTAGTAGTTCTTTTATACTTCACATCGTTTGGCATTGGGGGCCTCAGCCATGCGCATGCCCAAGGCGCCTCCGCAAGTTCAGAAACTATTTGTGTCCACTCCGTCGCAACGCTTGCTCCATTGTTTAGGGGCTGGAGTCGAAAGCGTTCACAAGGACAAATATCTTCATTGGGAAGACGTAAGAGTTAGAAACCCTCCAGCAGACCTGTCGCACGAAGAATGGTGGCTGGCCATCAAGTTGAAGCGTGGATCCACACGCCGTGAACTACCTTTTGTCGATAAGTCTGGGCAGCACTTTTCCTACAGTGATTCAGGAGACCTCTATCGCAGGCTGCGCGGAATTGACCGGGATTGCAGCGGCCAGATCGAAGTGCCCTTTGGGCATGGCTTTCAGGAGGGTTCCGGCGAGAAGTATTTAATGAGTTCGCTGATTGAAGAATCGATCACATCGAGTCAACTAGAAGGTGCAGCCACCACAAGACGCATCGCCAAAGAAATGCTTCGCACAGGCCGCTCTCCACGAGACGAGAGCGAGCAGATGATCTTGAGCAACTATCACGCCATGGAATTCCTTCGGCAACACGCTCAAGAGGACTTGAGCATGGACATACTCTTGGAATTGCACCGAATTCTGACCCATAAGACTCTGGAAGAGCATCAAATCGGCCGCCTCAGGCAGCCTTTGGACCGTGTCGAAGTCGCCTCATGGGATGGCGTTGTTGTGCACACACCGCCTCATGCCAATGAGCTTGATGTCCGAATGGGCAGGCTGCTTACATTCGCAAATCACGATCACGATGGGCAGGAGATTCATCCCTTCGTCAAAGCTGTCGTCCTGCACTTCATGATTGGCTACGACCATCCATTCGTGGACGGCAACGGCCGCACCGCACGGGCATTGTTTTACTGGTCGATGGCAAGGTCGGATTATTGGCTCACTCAGTACCTCACCATTTCCTCAGTCATTCGCCAAGCACCAGCACAGTATGTGCGTGCATATGTGTACTCAGAGACAGATGATCGCGACATCACATACTTCCTGTACTACCATCTGAAAGTCATGCGCACAGCGATCAGCAACCTGCACTCGTACCTCGCACGTAAGAGTCGCGAAATGGAAAGGCTCTGGAGTGTCCTGCGCGCACCCGATACTACGATTCTCCTCAACCACCGACAGGTCGCACTCCTCGGACACTTGCTCAAGAACCCAGAACAGATTTATGTGATCGCAAGTCACCAGAGGTCACACAACGTCACTTACCAGACAGCTAGAACCGACCTCATCAAGCTCACGGAACTCGGTTTCCTGCAAGCCAGCAAGCGCGGAAGAAAGCTGGTGTATCGCAAAAGCACGGAATTTGAATCGAAATTAGGCGAGCTGCGCAATGCGCTCGCTGATGCCGCCAATTTCCGCTAGCGGCAATACAGGCACCCGCTCATCGAGTAGACAGTAGAGCCTTTGAACATGCCGAGAAATGCGAATTTGAAAGTGAGTTTGAGAAGCAAGCAAAAAAGGGCGCATACGAAATGGGTGCGACACTCCAAACGTAAGAGAAGTGCTTGGCGTTGAACTTCGGACACCATCTTGAAACAGCTTGAAGACGCATAAAAGAGGATCTAATCACTGACGAGCAGATGACCCTTTCTCGCAAGTCACTGTCTTTCAAATACTTATTCAGCGCGGCTTCTCCCTCCCTCAAAGTCGAGCAAATTTCCTACAAAGAGACACCTCCCAATTGGTTCAAAATGTGCTGCTTTGCATGCCAACAGGGAAGCGAACATGAACCACAGCGAATTTGATCGCTATCAGCGCGATGAAGACAAAGAGGCAGCGCAGGCTGATGGCGAAGAATGGGGCAAGGTGCGTACAGAAATTTCCGCCCTTGCTGCCTGCTGGGGTCTTTTGAAGCTCATATGGGAATTTTTGAACTATCTCATCGTCAGGTTCCTGTATCTCATTTTGCGCGCCCTGTGGCTTATGTTTCGACCGAGGAAACCCATCACAGTTGACAAATCTCCAACAACCGGGCCGCTGCGAGAGCAACGCTAGGGAAGCTCTTGTCTGCTTGAATGACTCGATTTTGTTTGGATGTGAGCGTCTTAAGGGACGCAAAAATCGCCCAAGGCCGAGCCGACCTGAATTCGCATGCCAGCTTCGAGGGCGGGTCTGAATTCGAATTCGCTGTTCTGCCAGCAAATGACTATCGTTGAGCCGAACTTGAAATGACCGAGATGGGCCCCGCGCACATAATCGGGGCCGCTAGCTTCGCGACACTGTATTTCGCCATACGGCGTAGGGGGTGAATTGAAGCTTGTTTCTATGCTGCCTACCATACGGGCGCCGATGAATACCACCGCAAGCAGGCCATACGCCGTCTCAAATCTACAAATGAGACGCTCGTTTCTGCAATGCAGATTACTGATCTTCGCCGAGGTCGCCGGATTGACGCGAAAGAGGCTGCCCGGAATTGACATCCAAGAGACAAGTCTTCCGTCAACGGGCATGTGTACGCGGTGATAGTCAGGCGGTGACAGATAGATGCACGCATGGAATCCGTTTTCAAGCCTTTTGGCGGACGCCTCTTCGCCAAGAAGTTGGCTCACTGAGTAATCCTGGCCCTTGGCCTCAATGAGCCTCTCCCCGATCAGCCTGCCAAAGGACATGAGTCTGCCATCTGCTGGACAGGCAAGCGCATGTGGCGTCTCAGGCATAGGCCGTGCGGTGTCTTTGAGAGCGCGCGCGAAGAACGCGTTGAGGGTTGGATAGGCGCGGGGGTTTTGCTCTGCGGCCTCTTCAAGACTGATGCTGTAACCTTTCTTCACAAGCCAGATAAGTGGACGGGCGAGCAGGGTGCTGTTTGCGGCTGCGCCTGCAATGCGCGAGAGAACATGCTGCGGGAGGAAGTGCTTCGGGCGAGAAAAAAACCGCATATTGCGCATTCGCGTCCGGGAGGATGAAGCCTATTATACTGAGGCTCGGATGTTCTTCACTCGTTGTGCGCACTTGATGGACAAGGATCGAAACCTCGTCTGGATGGATCTTGAAATGACAGGCCTCGATCCTGAACGCCACGTCATCATTGAGATCGCTTCTATTGTGACGGACAGCAATCTCAACATTGTCGCGGAAGGGCCGGAACTTGCCATCAAAGCCGATGAGCGCGAGCTGTCGGTTATGAATCGATGGAATGTTGATCACCACACCAAGTCTGGTCTGATTGATCGCGTACAAGCCTCCGAGGTCAGCGTGGCGGAGGCTGAGGCGATGACACTCGAATTCCTAGGGAATCACACCGTCAAGCGTCGCACTCATCTGTGTGGAAACAGCGTCTGGCAGGATCGCAGATTCCTGCAAAAGCACATGCCTCGCGTGGAAACCTGGTTTCACTACCGCATCGTCGATGTGTCGAGCATCAAAGAGCTCGTGAAGCGGTGGCATCCTAAAATGGTCAAGGAACTGAAAAAAAACACTGAACACAGAGCCTTGGCGGATATCCGAGAGTCAATCGACGAGCTCAAGTTCTATCGAGACAGGTTCTTCATGATCGGCGACTGATTTGCGGGACGTGCATTCGCGCTCGATTGTTCGGAAAGTGCCCAATCAATGTGCTCCCTGACGAGCGGACTCGCTGTTGGGCGTCGCTGTTTGAGGGCGCGAACGATGTGTGGATGAGCGGGCGCATTGCCGAGCGCGACCGCGAGATTGCGCTGCCACTGCTCGAAACTGATCCTACGAAGCGCCATACCGCGCGTCTTCTCAAGAAAGGTCGCCTCGCTCCATTCGAACAGAGTGACAAGATCGGCTGCATCCAAACCGTGTTTTGGCAGAAAGTCGGTTTCGCGGGTGCGCGGGGCATCCCGATTCCAAGGACACACAAGTTGGCAATCGTCGCACCCGAACACGCGGTTGCCGACTGCGCGGCGAAGCTCGACCGGGATCGCCGTCTTGTGCTCGATGGTGAGATACGCGATGCAGCGATTGGCGTCGAGTTGACGCGCTGCGGTGATGGCACCAGTTGGACAGACCGTCATGCAGGCTTTGCATTTGCCGCACAGGTCGCGGCTGCGTGTCCCAATCTCAGAATCAATCGGCAGGGGAAGATCAGTGAAGATTTCGCCGAGGAAGAACCAGGAACCGGCCTTTTCATGGAGGAGCAGGGTGTTCTTACCGATCCAGCCCAAACCTGATTTTTCGGCGAGTGGCTTTTCAAGGACCGGCGCCGAGTCGGTGAACGCACGGTAGCTTCCAAATCCTCGCGCTTCGATACGAATGAGGCGCGCGAGTTTGGCGAGGCGCTTTCGCATCACCTTGTGGTAGTCGCGGCCCAAGGCGTAGCGGGCGATATAGGCTTTCGTCGCATCCGAGAGCACTGTGATCGGTTCAGCGCCGTCCGACAGATAGTTCATGCGCGTCGTGATCACCCGCGCAGTGCCAGGCTCAAGCGCACTCGGATCAAGCCGCTTGTTGATGTTTCGGCGCATATAGCCCATCTCGCCTTCGCGACCTCGCTTGAGCCAAGTAAGCAGATGGGCGCGGTAGCGGGAAAGATCCGTGTCGGTGATGGCGATGTCATCGAAACCGAGCGCTTCGCCAAGCGTTCGTATTCTGTCGGTGAGCTCGGCGAGCGCTGTGAAATCACTTTTCATAGCATCACTATAATGTCAGATAAACAAGCAAAATCGTCTCTTTGGCAGCAGATGCGCGTCTATTCACGGGATTCAATCCTCGCTATTGAAGATCGGGTCATCGGCGGCAGTTCGCATACCGCCTTCGAGCTCATGAAACGGGCTGGCGCGGCCGCTCACCGCGTGATGAGAGAGGCATTTCCTGATGCTCGGCGCATTCAAGTGCTCTGTGGGTCGGGCAACAATGCCGGCGACGGCTACGTACTCGCGGCTCTCGCGCAGGGCGAATCGCAAGCAACAGGCATCGAAATAGAAGTTATCCGCGTTGGCAACATGCCCAAGCCTGAAGAAGCCGCGTCCATCGCCTATACCATGGCTGTCGAATCGGGCGTCCCAATGATGACCTCGAAAGATTACGCACTAAACGCCGATTTGCTGGTAGATGCCCTACTCGGCACTGGCGTGCAAGGCTCGCCTCGGCCAGATTTCGCAGCCGCAATCAATCAAATAAACGCTTCTGACGCCAAGGTTTTGTCACTTGATCTGCCTTCAGGCATGAATCCGGACACAGGCTGCGCACACGAACACATGGTGCTCGCAGATATGACAGCCTCCTTTATCGGCGCCAAGCGTGGCATGTTGACGGGCGCTGGCAAACATGCAACCGGAAGATTAAAAGTTAACCGTCTCGGGCTGTCGGAGTCCGATTTTCGGGGACACACAGGGCACGCGCTGATCGATTGGGACACGGTGAAGTCCGCGCTTCCCGCCCTTGACCTCAGTGCGCACAAGCACTCGCTCGGCCATTTGCTCGTGATTGGCGGTGAGGTCGGGATGGGCGGCGCAGCGATCATGGCTGCAGAGAGCGCACTCCAAGTGGGCACCGGCCTCGTGACGCTTGCCACCCGGCCAGAGCACGTCGCAGCCGCACTCGCCCGCCGTCCAGAGTTGATGATCTTGCCTGTGGAACACATCGAACAGGGACACTCATTGATCGCAACGAAGTACGACGCCATCGTGGTCGGCCCGGGACTCGGACGCGATGAGTGGGGTACAACGCTGCTCAAGTGGGCGACAGCGGCCAATCTGCCGATGCTCGTCGATGGCGACGGATTGGCGCTGATCAAGGGCGGTGCGGAACACTTGCGCGTGATCACACCGCACCCTGGAGAAGCCGCGCGAATGCTCGGTTGCGACACGAATCGAATCAATCAAGACCGCTTCTTAGCCGCCGAGCAACTCGCCAATCGCTACAACGCGGTCGCGCTGCTCAAAGGCGCGGGCAGCCTCATCGCCACACCCAGCTCGACCGAGGATCATATCGACATATGCGCCGAAGGCAATCCCGGCATGGCGACCGCGGGTTCTGGGGATGTGCTCGCCGGGATCATCGGCGGCTTCCTCGCGCAAGGCATCAAACCGCTCGACGCCACGCGCTGCGGTGCGTGCCTGCACGCGGCAGCAGGCGACCTTGCCGCGCGCGACCTCGGTATGCGAAGCCTCAAAGCGACCGATATGCTCGCGCGCTTACCAGAACTTCTGCGTGAACTCGACTAACGCCATCCATATCGCCTCAGAGCAAGCCATGCTCGAATTCGGCGCTGACTTGGCTGCGCGCCTCGGCAATGACTGCATCGTCACCTTAAGCGGAGACCTCGGCAGCGGTAAAACCACCATCGTGCGCGGCGTGCTTCGCGGCCTTGGTTTCGCTGGGCGGGTGAAAAGCCCGACTTACACGCTAGTGGAATCTTATGAATGCAATGGCAAAAGCATTTATCATTTTGACTTTTATCGCATTCAGGATGCGGAAGAACTCGAATTGGTCGGGATCCCTGAACTGTTGACACAACCTGTGATTCGTATCATCGAATGGCCAAGCCTTGGCGGAAGCTATGTGCCGACCGCCGACATTGCCATCGTGATTGAGGCGAGCGGCGATGGCAGGCGTATTCGCTTGCAAGGCCGGGGCATTGAGTCAATATGAAAAACCGCCTACTATTTTTTATTATCAGCCTGTCGCTCGCGCTGCCGGCATTTTCCGCTGAGGTCACCGGCTTGCGTTTTCGCCAAGCACCCGACAAGCTGCGTGTCGTGTTCGATGTCAGTGCCGAGGTCACCTATGACGTGCTGGTGCTGGAAAACCCTCCAAGAGTCGCGATTGACCTCAAAACCTCAACGCCGGAAGCCTCATTCACCCGCATCCTTGAACAAGCCGACTTCAGTGACACCTCGCTTCGCGGCGTGCGCAGTGCCGTATATGGCACGCATGACTACCGAATGGTGCTCGATTTACGGCAGTCCATGACCCCCGAGGTGTTCACGCTGAAGCCCGCCGGACCTTACGGTCACCGGCTCGTCGTCGATTTGACGAATGAAGTCTCGACGCAACCACCGCAGATACCTTGGACACCAAGTGGTGCGCCTCGCGATGTGATTATCGCCGTGGATGCCGGTCACGGCGGCGACGATCCCGGCACGCTCGGCATCGGCAAAAAAACGGAAAAGGAAATCGTGCTGTCCATTGCGAAGCGACTACAGAGGCATATCAATGCGCTTCCAGGCTACCAGGCAGTGATGATTCGCACCGGCGACTATTACATCGCATTGCGCAAGCGCATTGAAATGGCGCGCGCACTGCCCGCCGATGTGTTCGTGTCCGTACACGCTGATGCCGCGCCGAGCAAAGCCGCCAACGGCATCACGATTTATACGCTTTCCGAGCGCGGCGCAGTGAGTGAGGAAACGCGCCGTCTCGCCGACCTTGAGAACAACTCAGACCTTATTGGCGGCGTGTCTGAAATCGATTTGCGCCAGCAGGAGGACATACTTGCGAGAGTCCTGCTCGATATGTCAATAGACGCCAATCGAGTGCGCAGCAATCAGCTCGGCGCAGCGGTGGTCAGCGAGGTTGGCAAGGTCGCAAAATTGCGTCCGCGCCCACTGCTCGAAGCGCCGTTCGTGGTGCTGAAGTCACCCGACGTGCCGTCCATCCTCGTCGAGACGGGCTATCTGACCAATGCGAGCGAGTACCGCAAGCTTGCAGATGGCAACTATCAAGAACGACTGGCCAAGGCGATCACCTCCGGCATCCAAGACTTCATTGAACAAAGCCCGCCGCCAGGCACGCAGGTCGCACTCGCGCAAGCTGGCTCATGAGGCCCATTCAACGGCTCGACCCCTTAGTCGCCGATCAGATTGCGGCTGGCGAGGTGGTCGAGCGTCCGGCTTCAATCATCAAGGAGCTGATTGAGAATTCGCTCGATGCCGATGCCCGGCGCATTGACATCGCGGTTGAGCAAGCTGGAATTCAAAGGATTGAAGTTGTTGACGATGGCTTCGGCATCGCACGCGATGACCTGCCGCTCGCCACTGAGCGCCATGCCACGAGCAAGATCAGCAGCAGCGAAGATCTTGCCTGCATCGGCACGCTCGGCTTTCGCGGCGAAGCGCTCGCGAGCATCGCATCGGTCGCGCACTTGACAATCATCTCGCAAGTGCGGGATGCCGAAACCGCTTGGTGCTTGAGTGCTGAAGATCGCTCGTCAGCGCGGATCAAACCTGCTGCGGGCGAGGCTGGCAGCCGTGTAATCGTTGAAGATCTTTTCCATAGCGTGCCGGCGAGACGCCGCTTTCTGAAATCTTTGAACGCCGAATTCAGCGCGCTCGAGCGGACTTTTGTGCGCGCCGCGCTCGCATCGCCGCAAGTCGCGTTCACTTTGGCTCGCGATGGCAGGGAACTCTTGAATTTGCCTTTGACAGACTCCGCCGAGGCATTTGATGTGCGCCTAGATCGACTCGTCGGCAAAGGCTTTGTCGAGAAATCTGTGGCTATCGACGAATCACGGGGCAGCCTGCGCCTACACGGGCGCGTCGGACTGCCGACCAATTCGCGCGCGCGCCCGGACCGACAGACCTGCATCATCAACGGGCGGCCGGTGACGGACCGCCTGTTCGCGATCGCAGTGCGGCAAGCCTTCAGCGATGTGCTTTTTCATGGTCGCCATCCGATGTTCGTGCTCAATCTCGAACTCGATCCTGCCGACCTTGATGTCAATGTGCATCCAACGAAGAACGAAGTGCGGTTCTCCGACGCCAAGCTCGTGCGCGACTTCGTGTTTGGCAGCCTGCATCGGACGCTTCGCGATTTGCGGCCGAGCTCCATGCCAGGCTCGCACAGCGCACTGCCATCTCCAGGCGTGCCGTTATTGATCTCTGCGCAGGAGCGTCGTCGAGTGTCTTCATCGTCGCCGGGCGCACCTGCCTCACTGTTCGAGTACGAATATCAGCATGGAGACCTGCAAAGAGAGGGCGCTCCTGAACCACAGGTCATTGGCGATGAGGCGCCCACCAGTCCCACTAGCAAGGATGTGCCCCCTCTCGGCTTTGCAATCGGACAGCTCCATCACATCTATGTGCTGTCTGCGAACAGGGAAGGACTTGTGCTGACCGACATGCACGCTGCGCACGAGCGCATCCTCTATGAGCGCCTCAAGCGCGAGTTTCGCGACGGGAAAGTCAGTGCGCAGCTTCTGTTGATTCCGATTTCGGTCGAGGTCACACACGCCGAGGCTGAACTCGTGGAAGAGTCAGCGAGCAAGCTTGCCGCGCTCGGCTTCGAGATCGACCGGCGCGGCCCCACGCAGCTACTCGTCCGCAGCGTGCCGAGTTTGCTTGGCAATGCAGATGTCGAGCGGCTCGTCCGTGATCTCTTGCCCGACCTTGAGGAATTTGGCAGCTCGCAAGCGGTTGCCGAGACCCAAGACCGGGTGTTATCGAGCATGGCGTGCCACTCGGCTTGGCGAGCCGGCGACAACATGCCACTTGGCGAGATGAACCATTTGCTGAGGCGCATGGAACTCACCGAGAACTTTGCGCAATGCAACCACGGACGCCCAACCTACGTCGTATGGTCGATCAATGAACTCGACCGGCTGTTCATGCGTGGTCAATGATCGTCGTCTGCCTCATGGGCGCCACTGCCACGGGCAAGACCGACCTTGCCATGCGCCTGAGTCAGCGCTTCGAGATTGACCTTATCAGCGTCGATTCGGCCATGGTGTACCGTGGCCTTGACATTGGCACGGGCAAGCCAGACAAAGCGGCGCTCGCGAAAGCGCCTCATGCGCTCGTTGACATTCGAGATGCCAATGAACGCTACTCGGTGTATGAGTTTTTGCGCGATGCGTGGCGACTCGTCAGGGAAAGCCACGCACGGCGGCGGGTGCCAATGCTCGTCGGTGGCACTCTGCTGTATTTTCGCGCCTTTGCCGAAGGCTTGGCACAGCTACCTGAAGGCGATGCAGAGATTCGCGCATGGATCGAAGCGCGCGGTCGTAAGGAAGGCTGGGCGGTGCTCCATGACGAACTCAAGATGCGCGATGCGCAAGCCGCCGCGAGCATCGCCCCGGAGAATGCCGCGCGCATCACACGAGCTTTGGAAGTGGCTGCGATCACTGGCAAGCCAATCTCATGGTGGTGGCAGGCGGGCAATCAAGGAGGCTGGCTTGAAGACGCCGATGTGTCCGTCCTCGAAATTGACTTGCAGCACGGGGACAGGCAACGACATTGGCAACGCATGTCCGATCGACTGCGCGACATGTTTCACACAGGCTTTGTTGAGGAGGTGGAAGGGCTGCGCGCATCAGGCATCGGCTTGACAGCGAAAAGCCTCTCCATGCGAGCCGTCGGCTATCGGCAGATATGGCATGGCCTAGAGTCGGGGGCAAGTGAGGCTCGCATGTTCGATGCTGCGTTCACGGCAACGAGGCGACTCGCCAAACGCCAACGCACTTGGCTGAAACGCTTTTCGAGCGCGGTGCCCTTCGATTGCACCGACCGCGATCTAGATGGGCACCTGTCCACACTGCTCGAACGGCAGCTTTTGGGACACACAACGACGTGATTTTTGAGCGCCCGCCAGTCGGAAAGCGTGTGCTCTGCGTCATGCCGGAGGACATGAAGTGTCCTTTTGATGCGTTCGAGATTGAGGAGCAAGGTCGTGAACTTGGCGAACTTGTCGATTCGCTTGATCTCGTGACGCTCGAAGTGATGCACATCAAAGTACGGGCGATTCGTCGCAGCACCTATCTTGGGCCTGGCCAACTTGAAAGGATAGCGGCGCGCCGCAGCACGCTTGCGGCAGATCTCGTCGCCATCGGCATCGAACTTTCCGCAGCCCAGCAGCGCAATCTCGAAAAAGCGCTCGACTGCAAGGTGCTGACGCGCACCGAAGTGATTCTCATGGTGTTCTCAGAACGTGCCCGCAGCTTTGAAGGCAAGCTACAGGTCGAGCTCGCCGAGCTGCAGCATTCCGCCACCCGCGTGGTCAGCGGCTGGACGCACCTTGATCGGCAAAAGGGCGGCATCGGCCTGCGCGGCGCTGGCGAAACACAAGCCGAGGCGGACAGGCGCCAGATCGCCGCTCGCATCCGAAAAGTGCAAGCAGCCATTGTAGGTGTCGCTCGGCGGCGCGCATCAGGACGGCGCAAGCGCGTGCGGGCGGGCGTCGCCACAGTCGCCTTGGTGGGCTACACCAATAGCGGCAAGTCAACGCTGTTCAACAGGCTGACAGGCGCCGATGTCGCCACCCGCGACCGCGCCTTCGAAACGCTCGATCCGACCTTGCGACGTATTGAATTGCCGGAACGGGAAGACGCCGTGCTCATCGATACAGTCGGTTTCGTCCGCGAACTACCGCAAAGCCTGGTCGCGGCCTTCCGCGCGACGCTTGAGGAAGCCACCCAAGCAGACCTCCTGCTGTTGGTGACAGATGCGAGCGCCGCAGATCGAATGCAACGCCGTGAGTCCGTTCTGAAAGTGCTGACGAGCATCGGCGCAGCGCATCTGCCACGCCTTGAAGTGATCAACAAGATCGACCTCGTCGCCGGGCAGCGCACATGGCCGAATGTCGTTGAGTGTCCCGTCAGCGCACTGCGAGGGACAGGCATCGAAACGCTCAAACAGCGCATTGCAAAAGCACTTGGCACGGGCGGGGTGCATGAGCTCGCCATCGCGCCGAATGCGGCTGGCGTTCGTTCGCGGCTCTACGGTCTCGGCGTGGTGCTCGCCGATGTGAGCGATGCCGACGGCACGATGCGACTCACTGTCAGGCTCTCATCCGAGCGCCTCCGCGCTCTGCTCAAAGAACAGGGTGTGGCGCTCGCAAGCAAGGGCTAATATACGAAGTTTTCGGGGACACACACCATGCAGGCCGCCAACATCAATCTCATGCTCGCCAAGCAGTCGATCAGCGAACTCAAGCATCTCTATGCGCACGCAACCGACCTCATCGGCCGAGCGGACGATACGTCGGTTACCGAAGGCCGCGCCATCTATCACAGGGTTTTCACGAGAGGAGCGCGCATTGGCGCCGCTGGCATTGACCCGGTTATCGGCCCTGACGCTTGGGTCGATGTCGTGCTCGGCGCCCTCAAGAACTATGCGTCAACGCAGCACCTTATTGGGACGCAGATCATTGAGGTGGCATCGCTTCCGGGCGCCAATGACATCGGCGGCGAAGCGACCATGCTCAGCTATATACAGGCGTGGCATTCGACGGATGACGAGGTGTGGCTGTTCATGGGCGCCTACCACGACAAGCTCACGCATAGCCCGAGCCTCGGCTGGCAGATCAGCGACATGATGCTCGAACAGATGGACACCGACCGCCGAGCGCGCACCGGCACTTAGTAGCCTGTTAAAATCCCCTCCGATTTTTCGGATGCACAGCGTATGGACTGGAATGATTCCGGAGGCGATCAAGATCCTTGGGGTCGCCGCAACCGCCAAACGGCTTCGAGCGGCCAAGGCGGACAGGGAGGACAGAACCGCCAAGTCGGCTCGTTCTTTTCGCGCTTTTTTGGCGGCGGCTCTTCAATCAACCTGACATCAGGGCCGCTCATCGTCCTCATTGCCATTATTGTCATCGCCTATGGGTATCTCGGGCTCTATCAGCTCGACCAGTCCGAGCGCGGTGTCGTATTGCGCTTCGGCAAGCTGCAGGAGCAGGTGCTGCTGCCGGGCCTCAATTGGCGCCCGCCGCTCATCGACTCGGTGACGGTGGTCAACACCACGCGTGTCAACTCGTATGACCACGACAGCCTGATGCTGACCGAAGACGAGAACATCGTCGATGTCGCGTTGACCGTGCAATACCAAATCGGCGACCCGAAGTCCTACACCACCGAAATCAGAGAACCGGAGGCCGCGCTCGCCCACGCCACCGAGAGCGCCTTGCGGCACGTGGTTGGCTCGTCGCTGATGAATCAGGTGATCACGGAAGGCCGCGCCGAAATCGCAGCGGAAGTGCAATCGCGCCTGCAATCCTATCTTGACCGCTATCGGTCAGGCTTAAGCGTTGTCAAGGTCAACATTGATCGCAGCGGCCCGCCAGCGCAAGTCCAGGATGCGTTCGACGATGTGCAAAAGGCCAAGGAGGACGAGGTTCGATTGCGAAACGAAGCCAATCGCTATGCCGAAAAAGTTGTCCCGGAAGCACGCGGCGATGCGCAAAAGCAAATCGAAGGCGCCAACGCCTACCGGGATCAGGTGATCGCGCAGGCGCAAGGCGAGGCCGAGCGCTTCCGCAAGCTGCTTGCTGAGTACCAGCTCGCAGAAAGCGTCACGCGCAACCGGCTGTACATTGATGCCATGGAATCTGTGCTCTCGAACTCAACCAAGGTCATGGTGGATGTGGAGCAAAGCAACAACGTGCTGTTCCTGCCTCTCGACCAGTTGACCGCAGCGGCTTTGGCGAGCGAGCGCAGGTCTGCGAGCAATGACGATGCCAACGACAGCCTTGCCAGCAACCTTTCGCGCGCTTCGGAATCAAGTTCGAGCGGCTTTGACCGCGCAAGGAGATAGCCATGTCGCTCAAGAATATTCTCGCCATTGTGCTCGGCCTGATCGTCATCCTGCTGCTGTGGACGAGCATCTACACTGTCAAGCAGACTGAGCGCGCCGTGCTGCTCAGATTCGGGGCTGTTCGCGTTGCCGATGTCACGCCTGGCCTGCACTTCAAGCTGCCGATCGCCGAGGATGTGCGCAAGACTGAAGCGCGCGTGCTGACGGTTGACTCGCCGGCCGAGCGCTACTTCACGCTTGAGCAGAAGCCGCTGATCGTCGATTCATTCGTCAAGTGGCGGGTGGACGACGTGTCCACCTACTACACTGCGACTGGCTTCGATGAGGCGGTGGCGATCCAGCGCATCGCGCAGCGCGTCAACGAGGGGCTTCGCAACCAGATCAGCCGCCGCGACATGCACGAAGTGGTCTCGGGCGAGCGTGATCAACTGATGACCGAGCTCACTGAGGAGCTTGATGGGGCGATGCGCAAGGAGTTCGGCATTAGCGTGCTCGATGTGCGCGTCAAGAAGATCGACTTGCCTGAAGAAGTCAGTAATTCCGTGTATCAGCGCATGAACTCGGAACGGCAGATCGAAGCGCAGCAGTATCGCGCCACTGGCCGTGAGCTCGCGCTTGGCATCAATGCTGACGCCGACCGGCAAGTGGTTGTGATTGGCGCCGAAGCCTATCGCCAAGCCGAGGAGATCCGCGGCGATGGCGACGCTGAGGCTGCGCGCATCTACGCCGAAGCCTTCAGTCAAGACCCCGAGTTCTACGAGTTCTACCGCAGCATCAACGCCTATACGAATGTCTTTGCCGACAAGGGTGATGTGCTCGTGCTCGATCCGAAGAGCGATTTCTTCAAGTATCTTGAGGACGCTGGGCAATAGCGCCCCTTCCTCCGTGCCATCATGAACACAACACGGCCACGCCTGCCAGACGGCGTGGAAGACCTCCTGCCCCCTGACGCGCGCGTCCTAGAAGTCTTGCGCCGCGCGATTCTCGACCTCTTGCACGCGCATGGCTATGAGCTCGTGATCTCGCCCGTGTTCGAATATCTCGACTCGCTGCTCGTCGGCGCGGGTGCCGATCTTGAGTTGCAAACCTTCACCTTCACTGATCGCGCGAGCGGCCGACTGCTTGGGCTGCGCGCGGATTTGACATCGCAGGCGCTGCGCATCGACTCAGGGCCATTGAATGGCGATGGTGTCAGGCGCCTGTGCTATTCAGGACCGGTGGCGCGTGCCCAGCCGGAAGGCGTGTTTGCCATGCGCGAGTCGCAAGTCATTGGCGCCGAGCTGTTCGGCGCATCAAGCCAGACAGCCGATGCCGAGATCGTCGCGCTCATGGCGGGCGTCCTTGAACTTGCGGGCATGCGCGATCCCATTATCGAGATTGGACATGTTGGCATCGTGGCATCGCTGAGCGCCAAGCTTGGCCTCGGCGCATCAAAGCAGCTCGACCTGCACGCCGCGTTGCACCGCAAAGCGCGTGACGAAGTGCGGGAACTGACCGGCAATGCCGGACACATCGGAGATCAGCTCGTCGCGCTCACCGACCTCTTCGGTGATGAGACCACGCTGCACCGCGCACAGGCAGTGCTTGTCGATTCGCCGCAGGAAGTGCGCGCGCGCATCAAAGAGCTTGAGTCCTTCGTCGGCCTGCTGAAATCGCGGACTCCGGGCATGAATCTGCGCGTGGATCTCGCGGAAATGACAGGCTTCGCTTATCACACAGGTCTCGTGTTCGCCGCCTATTCGGCCGATTCCGGGCAGGTGCTCGCGCGCGGCGGTCGCTATGACGGCATTGGTGCGCACTATGGATGCGCACGCCCTGCTGTCGGCTTTGATGTGGACCTCTCACGCTTGATCCGCACGGGCGAGCACCAAGAAAGCTGCCTCTGGGTGCCGCTGACGAACGATGCGTCGGCAAGAGCGCACGCGAGCAAGCTCAGAAACGATGGCTGGCGCGTGATCGAAGCATTGAGCGAACACGAGTCGCCGCCTATGCTAGCCACGCATGAGCTTGTTCGCACGACCTCAGGCGACTGGCAGGCCGCCCTGATCGAGGCGAATTGAACATGGCTAAAGCAGTGGTCGTGCTCGGCACGCAATGGGGCGATGAGGGCAAGGGCAAGATCGTCGATCTGTTAACCGAGTCGGCCGATGCCGTGGTGCGCTTTCAAGGCGGGCACAACGCTGGACACACGCTCGTCATCGGCAAGCACAAGCATGTGTTGCATCTGGTGCCATCGGGGATTTTTCGCGAACACGTCACCTGCATGATCGGCAACGGCGTGGTGCTTGAGCCGAACGAGCTCTTGAAGGAGATCGATGCGCTCATTGGCATGGGCATTCCGGTTGAGGACCGGCTCAGAATCAGCCCGGCGTGCCAACTGCTGCTGCCCTACCACCAAGCGCTAGACTTGGCGCGTGAACGCGCACGAGGCACAAGCAAAATCGGCACCACCGGGCGTGGCATCGGCCCCGCCTATGAAGACAAGGTGGCGCGCCGCGGCATCCGTCTCGCGGATCTCGCCGACGCCAAAGGCTTCGCCGCACAGCTTGAAGAAGTGCTCGACTACCACAATTTCGTCCTGCAAAACTATCATCACGAAGCCGCCGTGGACTATTCGGAAGTCTATGAAACGAGCCTCAAAGCAGGCGCTCGCCTGCTGCCGCTCGTCGAAGATGTGGTCTCATCGCTGCATTCGATGCGAACACAGGGCAGGCGAATCCTCTTTGAAGGCGCGCAGGGCTCGCTGCTCGATGTGGACCTCGGCACCTATCCGTTCGTCACCTCATCCAACACCACGGCAGGGGGCACCGCCATCGGCACAGGTTTCGGGCCGTTGCATCTCGACTATATCCTCGGCATCACCAAGGCGTATGCGACGCGCGTTGGATCGGGGCCGTTCCCCACCGAGCTTCAATCAGAGATCGGACAGCAGCTAGCAACGCGCGGCAATGAATTTGGCTCGACCACCGGCCGGCCGAGGCGCTGTGGCTGGTTCGATGCGGCGCTGCTGCGCACCGCTGTACGCATCAACAGCATTTCTGGCCTCTGCATCACCAAGCTCGACGTGCTCGACGGCCTCGAACGCATCAAGCTCTGCGTGGACTACGCACATGACGATGGACGCACGCTGCCAAGCATCGAACAGACCGAGCCGACCTACGAAGAATTACCTGGATGGCAGACATCAACGGCTGGCGTGCGCAGCCTCAACGCCCTGCCGAAGAATGCGCGCGCTTACCTAGAACGCATCGAAGAAGTCGTCGGATGTCGCGTGGACATCATCTCGACCGGGCCGGAGCGTTCTGAAACAATAGTGCTCACACAGATTTTCGATTAAGCGATGCTCGATTCACGATTGCTCGAAATCCTCGTCTGCCCGGTGTCGGGCGGTGGACTTGTTCATAATCGGCGGACAAGTGAGCTTTGGTGCAAGGAAAGCGACCTCGCCTATCCGATTCGCGACGATGTACCGATCATGCTTGAGTCGGAAGCACGCAGACTCGACCCAAGTGAATGGGACGAGCACAACGAGTAAACTAGTCGCATCTAATGGAATACACTCTATGAAAACACAACGACAACAGTCCATGCCAGACATCGCCGTGGCCGCACGACCAGCGACAGAAGGCGCACTCGACTGGGTCGGCATGTCCGAAATTCGCCAGCCGCTGACCGTGCAGGACGGCGGGCAGGTGCGAGAAGTGAGCGCGCGCATCCAAGTGTTCGTCGATCTCGACGATCCGAGTGCGCAAGGCATTCACATGTCGCGCCTGTATCTCTTGCTTGATCAACACGCGCAAACTCGACCGCTGACACCGGCGGGGCTCAAGCTTTTGCTTTCATCGCTCTTGGAGACGCACCGGGACTTGAGCACGCGCGCCTTCATCCAGTTTGATTTTGATTATTTCCTGCGCCGGCCTGCGCTCGTATCCGAGCACTCGGGCTGGAATTCCTATCCCGTGACGATCAAGGGTGCGCTCTCCGAAGGCCAGATGCATATCGAACTCGGCCTCGGCGTGCTCTACTCTTCCACTTGCCCATGCAGCGCTGCGCTCGCGCGCCAGCTTATTCAAGACCAGTTTCAAAAGGATTTTGGTGGACAGGCGCGGCCCTGCTTCAGCGAAGTGCGTGCCTGGCTTGGACGTCAAGAGAGCATCAACGCCACGCCGCACAGTCAGCGCAGTTTTGCGCGCCTGCTCATGCGGCTTGAAGGCCACAATGAGGAATTCGGCATCGTTGACTTCATTGACTTGACCGAAAACGCGCTTGAAACGCCGGTGCAAACGGCGGTCAAGCGCGAGGACGAGCAAGCTTTCGCGCTCAGGAACGGCATGAATCCGATGTTCTGCGAAGATGCCGCGCGCAAACTGAAAAGAGCTTTGGGTTTGCGCCCGGATATCCTCGACTTCTGGCTGCGCGTCGAACACTATGAGAGCCTGCATGCGCATGACGCCGTGTCGATCGTCACCAAAGGCATCCACGGCGGCTATCTACCGATTCCGTGATAGCGAGCGGGCACACGAGGCCAAGGTGATGCAGCTTGACTTGATAGCCTTCATCAGTGCCGCGATGGACATGGCGTGCATGGGCGCACTCGGAGTCATGTCGTGAGATTCACGGGTATCAGCCTGATCATCGGGCTGATCGCCTGCTCATTGACTCATGCGCAAAGCGCTTGGGACCTGGTCTTCCGCGAGCAACTCGACTGGACAAGCCGAGCGCATCGATTGACTCTATCGCGCGATCTTCTGGACAGAATCACACTGCTCGAATCCAACCTGCCGACGCTGAGCGAGCGTGATGTGCAGTGGGTGACGCAGCTTGAAGCGCGCATTGAACGGCTCGGCGACGATGCCACGTCGAGTCAACGTGGACGGCTCTATCTCTCGCGTCAGTATCAGCACCGCACGCTGCTCGAACACACGCAGCGCATGAGAGACGAGCTTGGCTGCGTGCAATCCGCGACCACCACGCATGACGAGATGCTCTGCTGGGGGCGCGTGGCCGTCGAGCTCCTTGATGGTGAGCGCATTGACGTCGCCATCGAAACACTGCGTGATCACAGAATGATCCCGCGTCCGCGCGAAATGCCACTGAAAACCCTCAACCCGTCCATCTGGTACGGCGAGTTTGGGCGCGGCATTGTCGAGTATCTGTTGCTGCCATATCTCGAATCGCAACAGTCACAATCATCGCAACTATCGCAACCATGAAGAGGTCAGCCATCATCAGTCTCGGACTGCTGCTCGCCTGCAACGCTGCCGAGGCTGCCAACACCTATCTTTTTAACGATTCTCCGGCGCGCCGGTGCTATGTGGAAGCCGACAAGCGTGCTCCGCCGTATCGTCTTGATAGCTGCGACCTCGCACTCGAACACGAAGGTCTGACACGTGAAGACCGTGCGGCGACCTATTCCAACCGCGGCGTGATTCACCGCAAGATGCGCAACTTCGAGGCGGCGCTCAGTGATCAGGACTCGGCCATTGACCTCGCGCCGGAGCTTTCTGGCGCACATATCAATCGCGGCAACGTACTGATGACCATGAAGCGCTACGCAGATGCCATGCAAGCACTCACCCGCAGCATTGAAATCGCCGACCAGAACCTGCCGCTCGCCTACTACAATCGCGCCATGCTGTTTCGAATGCTCGGAGACCAGCGCTCCGCCCGCGCCGATGCTGCCCGCGCCGCCGAACTCGATCCCTTGCAAAAACAATACGAGACGCTGCTCGTTGAATTGGGCGGCCGTGAGTAAACTGCCGCCACTGAATCAGTATCGTCAAGGCGTTTTGATTTCGGCTTTCATGGTGCTCAGTCCAATCGCATGGAGCGCCTTTGACGATATTTCTGAACAGGCCTTGCGCTCACTCGCCGAGAGCGCCGAGCCCATTGAGTGGGCAGAAGTCGCTGGCGCCTGCTTCACCATGGGCGATGCGAGAGCCTACCCGGAAGAAACGCCGCCGCGAGAAATGTGCGTCGAGCACTTCTCTGTGTCCAAGCACGAAATCACCAACGCGCAGTTCGCCCGCTTCGTACTTGAGACAGGTTATGTGACGCGCGCCGAACGAGGCTGGCGCATCGCCGACGATGACTGGCCGGGGCCGGAGACGCCCGCTGGTTCGTTCGTGTTCTTTGCGAGCGCGCGCGCGCGCGGCTTCAGCGACTGGTGGAAGTTCGTGCCCGGAGCGAATTGGCTGCATCCGAGAAGCGATGCGCCGCTTGATGTCGGCTTCGCGTCGTTTCCTGTCGTACAGGTCGTCTATGAGGATGCCCTCGCCTTCGCCGACTGGACGAGCGCGCGTCTTCCCAATGAAGCCGAATGGGAGTATGCCGCACGCGGCGGGCTCGATGGCGAAGTCTATTCTTGGGCAGCAGCCGAAGACGCCGCGATCGAGGACAAGGCCAATACTTGGCAGGGCGTCTTTCCAATCGCCGATACGGGCGACGATGGCTTTGTCGGCATCGCTCCGGTCGGCTCGTTTCCGGCCAACGGCTTTGGACTCTTTGACATGATCGGCAATGTCTGGGAGTGGACCGACTCGGCCTATTACCCAAGCCACGATGATGCCAGATGGCGCGACGCGAGTAGTGACGGTTTTGACCCAGGCCAAGGCGACCGACCTGTGCGTGTCCTCAAGGGCGGCTCGTTTTTGTGCAGCGATGCCTATTGCTATCGCTTTCGTCCGGCAGCACGGCAAGCCCAAGACCTCGCGCTTGGAAGTTCGCACATCGGGTTTCGCGTGGTTCGATAGTGGCTGCCGGCGATGCGTCAAGAACCATCAGCGAGGCAGTGCTGTCCTCATTCAGCACATGTGAGACTCCCTGAGCCTTGGAGGGACTGGCTGATTTCGACTGATGTGCTTGCTTGAGGCATTTGGCTGCATGTCCTGAATTAAAAGTTCCAATTCCTTGAATAAGCCGGAATAAGCCGGAATAAGCCGGAATAAGCCAAAAGCAGTCTATATGGATTTCCAGCGAGCGCCCCGTCCATGTCCTACGGATTCAGCTAACCCCTTCGCCTTCAGGATGGCAAGATCTTCTCGCACCCGTCGCTCGTTTGTGTGATGATCTAACAGGGAGCTAACCTCCCTGAGAGCAAGGGGACGGCCGAAACGGCGTAACAGCGTCAAAATTGCCTCTTGTTGTTGAGTTAAATATATATTGGATTTCATGTCTGCCTGGTGGTCTACGCGCCGGAAGCGCACGGTAACCCAATCACTGCGTTCCTCGATTTCCGGGCTAGGCAACCCAGCGGCCGTCACCAGATCAGCCATCTTGATCGTTCCCCTACCCCATTCCTTGATAATGCCACGCCGGTAAAACGTGCGGGCAATCAGTGGATTCCACGGCCTAGATTCATGCGGTGCGAACAGGTCGTCCGGGGTCAACCCGAAGTGCAGTGGGCCAGTGGAGGTCACTTCAAGGCGATCATCGTACACGGCGAGTCCGATGGAGCCGCCACCCAATGCGTAGTCTCGATGGCACAACGCATTCGCAAGCGCCTCTCGTGTTGCCAGCGGTGGATAAAGAGGTTCGTCAATACGCTGTATCCGTCCAGATTCGAACCGGCTTGCAATTGGTAAGGTCTCGCGGAGAAAGCGCTCGCCGCTTGCAAGGAGGCTGAATGCGTTGCCGCAGAACTGACGATTATCATGGAACTCGGTTCGGTCGAGGCCACGAAAGCGCGCGACGCGGAGCAGGCATTGCGGCATATCGCATTCAAGCCGTTCGGTCTTTCCGAAAAGCACTGCGGCTGCGCGAAACAACGCGCCATCGCGCATCAGTCCCAAACCGCGCAGTAACTCCTCGGGATCCCGGCTGCCAGGTTCATTCAAGCGACCAATACGGACTGCCTCTGCGATCGTATTGCGAATCTCGGCAATATCTAGGTCATCAATGGTCCATCCCGTGGCAGGTTGAGTCTCCCAGCGTCGCTCGGCGTGCATGCGCTCGAACAGCATGCGATTGTATTCTTCGGAAGACATGCGCCGCGTGGTGTTGCCAATCCGTCGATAAGGGACACCCTTGTACTGATATGGAGGGGATGAACCCGGAGTTACGCGAACCGCAATCACCTGCTTATCACCTGAAACTCGAATCCTCTCGATTTCTGGAAATGCTGGCGGATCAATTCGCTGAATTTCGGCACTGACATCTTCAACGGTGCGTTCGCTCACGTCTTGGCCGGTCACGGCGCCATCTGGCGCAACGCCAAACAGCACATGCCCGCCCCGCTGATTGAGCATGGCACAAACGGTCACCGCAGCTTCGCGACGAGTTCCGGTGGTGGCCTTGAATTCCAACGTCTCGGATTCGCCGGAAGCAACAAGCGCCTTGATTTGGTCGAGCATCATTCACGCAACTCCGCGATGAGGTCTTCGCGTTCACGACATCTTCTCACAGAGCCGCATGATGCCTTTGAGGGATTCGGCGTGGGAATGGGCGACGTTCATGACATTGAGATTGGCGATGCGCTCTTTGTTGCACTTCTGCCGAGAAGTGTAGTAACGTTTCTACTAAATGTCCTTTAGAGACACTCAATGCGTTTTACCAAAATGACAAGCCGTGAATTCAACCAGGACACGGGGCGAGCAAAGCGAGCGGCGATGAGCGGCCCGGTCATGATCACTGATCGCGGGCAGGCTCGCCATGTTCTACTGAACATTGAAGCGTACTGGCAACTTTCGGGAACGCGAAGGAACATTGTCGAGCTGCTCGCTCTGAAAACGACAGATGATCTAGACCTGACCATTCCGCCACGCACTGATTTACCACGAACACCAGATTTGGATTGATGTATTTGCTCGACACCAATATCGTCTCGGAATTGCGCAAAGTCCAAATTGGGAAAGGCAGTGAATCTGTGGCTCGGTGGTCAGCCTCTAAGAAGGTGGAAGACCTGTATGTGTCGGTCATCACAGTTGAGGAGCTAGAGATTGGTGTGCTCAGAATTTCGCGGTATGACACTTCGCAAGGACGAATTCTCAATGATTGGCTGAACGACCAAGTGCTGCCCGCTTTTGCAGACAGGATCTTGCCTGTGGACTTACGGGTGGCAAGAACAAGCGCCCGGCTGCATGTACCAGATCCGCGCCCTGTCAGAGATGCAATGATCGCTGCTACCGCCGTTGTTCATGGATTGACGCTGGTGACGCGAAACACCAAGGACTTCGAGCAAGCAGATGTCAATTTGTTGAATCCATGGGTCTAGGCGCAGGCGGACAAGGCGCCGAGATTCACTGCGCCTCCATCAGCGCATGAATTCTCGCATCGCGCGCTCGCCAGATTTCGCTGAGCCAGTCATGCGTTGCCTGCCGCAATGCGTCCTCATCATCCAATTGCTGCGCCGCTGCGAACGGCGGCACCGGCAGCGCGCGCACGTCGAACTTCGCCGCGCCCATGCGACCACTTAAGAGATCCCAGAAGCCCGGCCTGCCCTTGGGGTAGACGATGGTGACATCAAGCACCGCTTCAAGGCGCGTACCAAGCCTGCCGAGGACAGCGGCGACGCCGCCAGTGCGCGGATTCAATAGGTACCGGTACGGCGACGCTTGGTGAGCGTGCTTTTCCGTAGTGAAGCGCGTGCCTTCGGCGAAGATCATGATGCCGGTGGGACGCTTCTCGAAAATCTCGATGGCGCGGCTCATGCGCGCCTGATCGACCTGCTTCAGTTCGGGGCGACGCGCAATTTGCTCGCGCGAATAGCGCTTCAGGTATGGGAAGCCGAGAAAGTGCATGGCGAGGCCCACAAGCGGTAGCCAGATGAGCACCTGCTTGTTGAAAAACTTCAAGGGCGGTACATGTTCGCGCATGAAGTTCTGCAAGAGGATGATGTCCACCCAGGACTGATGGTTTGGAATGAGCAGGAACCACTTGTCGCGCGCGAGGCGCTCATCGCCTGCCCATGTGACCTCGACTTCACCCAAGAGTCTTTTGTTCATCAGCCAGCGGTTCACATCCACAGCGTGGTCGATGACTGCGTCGATGCGCGCACTTAAACCTGTTCGCCACGCCGGAATGGGCATGATGAATCGAAGCAACACAAGCACATAGAGATAGATGCACATGGCGCCGAGATTGAGTCCGAGTGCAGCCGCCATGAAGATGCCGAGCAGCATGGTTAGCCTCGAAGCGCGCCGAGCATAGCATCGTTTTCGGCTTCGCTGCCGATGGTGATGCGAAGCGCATCGCCTGGATGCGCGAAGTAGCGCACAAGCACGCCCTTGCTCTTGAGATCGGCAAAGAGATTTTGCGCAAAGACCCCCGCAGGCGGCGTGGCATGAACAAAATTGGCGTGCGATTCGGGGACTTCAAAGCCTTCTGCAATCAGCGCAGCGCGAACCCGCTCACGCTCTGCGCGAATGCGCGCGGTGTTCTTGGCTTTATGCGCCTGATCTTGCCACGCCGCCAAGCCTAACGCCTGCGCAATGCCATCCACGTTGTAGCTGTCGCGAACCTTGGTGGCCATCGGCGCGATGAGCGCTTCATTGCCGAGTCCGAATCCAAGCCTGAGCCCTGCGAGCGCATAGCCTTTGCTGAACGTTCGCAGCAATATCACATTGGGGTGCTCGGCAATCAGTGCAAGACTGTTGTGTTCTTGCTTAGGTGCCACGAAATCCACATAGGCCTCGTCAATCAGCAAGACGCCGGGGACGGCGCATGCCAAGTCATGCAAGGCTTGCAAAGGGAAAAGGCGGCCGGTCGGCGCGTGTGGATTGACGATCAATACCAGACTCGGTGCCAAGTCGCGGACTTGTCCTGGCAATGCCGAGGGCAATCCGCGGCCTTGGTCAAGACTCACACCCACGAATTTGCATTGGTGCAAGGCAGCGAGCACCGGATAGAGCGAATAGGTCGGCTCGGTGCTGAGCACGCACGAATCCGGTGCGCAAAATGTCGTGAACACCATGCGCAGCAGCTCATCGCCGCCGTTGGTGACGACGACTTCTGCCTCGGCGATTTGCAGTTCGGCGGCAATCGCTTGTCGCAGTGACCGGCAATCTGGCTCTGGGTATTTTTGCAAGCTCGCCGCGTCGAAGTCGCGCAGCGCCTCGAACACGCCAGGACTTGGCGGAAAGGGATTTTCGTTGGTGTTGAGCTTGACGATGCCCGGCTCGCGAGGCTGCTCGCCTGGCGTGTATCCGGTCATCGAAGCGATGTGCGTCCGCTCAAGCCGCCTCATGTGTTTGCGCGCCTGTCTGCTCTTCTTGCACCTGACCCGCCGCTCGAGCCGGGCCGAGCAGCAGTCCGATTCGCCGCGTTGATTCGCTGGCATCCAAGGCGATTTTCACCGTCACGGTCAAAGGCACTGCGAGCAACATGCCCACCGGACCAAGCATCCATCCCCAAAAGATGATCGACAGCAACACCACCAAGGCCGACAGCCCGAGACCCGCGCCTAAGAATCTCGGTTCGATGAAGTTGCCGATCAGCACATTAACGGCAAGAAATCCGAGGCCGGTGATCAAGGCCAGCCCAAGCCCGCCATCGCCTTGCATGAGTGCGAGCAGCACAGGCGGCACGGCGGCGATGATCGAGCCAATCGCCGGCACGAAATTGAGGAAGAAGGCGAGCAGTCCCCACAGGAATGGAAAATCGACGCCGATGACGGCGAGGAATCCGCCGAGAAGGACGCCGGTGAGCACGCTCGTGCTGGCCTTGATGGCCATATAGCGATTGAGGGTGGCAGCGAACTGCTCGAAGTGCGGCAAGTCGCGGTCCGGGTTCTTCAAGGCCGCGACGAGCTTCGGGCGTATCGTCGATGCTTCGGCGAGGATGAATATGACGGTCAACAGAATCAAGAAGCCATTGCTGAGCACGCCACCCAAGCCGCGCAAAGTAGTGCCTGCGAGTTGCAGCGCCGTGCTCGGATCAAAAATTTCGGTAAAGTTCGCGGGCCTTGGCAGACCTTGCGCCTCCACCCAATCCATCAGGGACTGATAGAGCACTTCAAGTCGCTGCTGATAGGCGGGCAAGCTATCCGTGAACTGACCGAGCGATTGCGTGAAGAGCGCACCGACCGCGAGCAATATGGCTATCAGCGTACTGATGACCAGGATGATGGCCACGACTTTCGGTACACGGTGCCGTTCAAGCCAAAGGAAAGGCGTGCTGGCAATCGTCGCGACGAATACCGACAGCAGAAACGGCACCATGAGCGCCTGCGCCGCCTTGATGCCAGCAGCAACGACAACCAAGGCCGCAAGAACGACGATGCCGCGCACACCAAAGCTCAATTGCTTGGCTCCAGCAAGGACTCGGGGGGATGCACGCAACTGGCCGCTGACCCAAGCACCGCTTCAATGGCGGGCAAAGAAAAGGCGTCGTCCTCGCACACAAAGCTCACCGCCTTGCCCTTGGCGCCCGCTCGCCCAGTACGACCAATGCGATGCACATAGTCATCCGCCTCATACGGAAGATCAAAGTTTACGACATGTGAGATGGCTTCTACATGCAACCCACGTCCGGCGACATCTGTTGCCACGAGTGTCGGCGATGCGCCATCGCGAAAACGCGAAAGGACTTTTAGACGCTTTTTTTGCGGCACATCGCCGGTGAGCAATTGACAGTTGGCGCCGAGCCGCTTGAGGCCCTCGGCGACGCGCGCACCTTGGTCGCGCCGGTTGACAAACACCAGTACGCGGCTGCCATTGACTGTGTCAAGCAAGGCTTTGAGCACGCCGAGCTTGTCCTTGCGGCTGACCATCCAGAAGTGCTGGTCAATGCTGTCAGCGGCAATCTGCTCAGGCTTGACTTGAATGTGCATGGCGTCGCGCGTCCAGGATTCGGCGATGCGCTTGACATCGTCGTTGTAGGTCGCACTGAAGAAGAGTGTCTGGCGATCTTTCTTGTGCGGCGTCATCAGCACGATCCTGCGCACATCGGGAATAAAGCCCATGTCCATGAGTCGGTCGGCCTCGTCGATGACAAGCGACTCAACACGCGCAAGATTGACCAATCGACGGCGGGCGAAGTCAATCAGCCTGCCGGGGGTCGCGACGAGAATATCAATGGCGTCCTCGGCGAGGCGCAGTCGCTGACGCTCGAAGTCCATGCCGCCGATGATGGACACCACGCGCGTCGAGCAGTAGCGCGAAATCTCCACCGCATCATCAGCAATCTGCATAGCGAGCTCGCGCGTCGGTGCCAAGATAAGTGAGCGAGGGAAGCCCGTTTCTCGCGGCGCTGGCAACGGATTTTCAAGCTGATGCGTGATGAGCGCGATGAGAAATGCTGCTGTCTTGCCGGTGCCTGTCTGTGCCTGGCCAACAATATCGTAGTCGCTCAAGGCATATGGCAGCGCTTCGCTTTGGATGGGCGTACAGTATTCGAAGCCGAGCCGCGCAATGCCGCGCATCAGCGGCAATGGCAGGCCAAAATCATGAAAGCGATCAAGCCCTGGCGCTTCCGCCACCTTGAACTCATCGAGCGACCATTCTCGGCTGTTACGGGACATCAGTGCGCGACCTCACCAAAAAGCGACTCGAGCGTCGCAAGCCGCACGCACAGGACGAAGGCATCCAAGGCTTCACCGAGGTCATCAAGCGTTGCGAAGCTCGGCGCAAGGCGAATGTGACGATCATCCGGGTCTTTTCCGTACGGAAATGCTGCGCCTGCAGGCGTGAGCGCAACACCAGCTTCACGGGCAAGCTCAACGCAGCGCTGAGCGGTGCCTGGTGCGAGATTCACAGACACAAAGTAGCCGCCGGTCGGAGCGTTCCACTCAGCGAGTCCTTTGATCCCCTTGGTGAGCCGGGCTTCCACAAGATCAAATTTCGGCCGCATCAGCGCAGCATGCGCACGCATCTGATCTTCAATGCGGTCTCGCAGGAAGCGTGCGTGACGTAGTTGGTTGACCTTGTCCGGCCCCACCGCGAGCACCGAGAGGCCTTTGAGCATAGCTTGTCTGAGACGCACGCCAGAGGCAAAGAAGCTCACGCCAGAGCCAGCGTAAGTGATTTTTGAAGTGGAGGCGAAGAGCGCCATCTGGTCTTCGCTGCCAACATGCTTCGCCGCCGCCAAAGGCGACTTGAAGCGCACGCCCGGAAAATGCAGGTCGTGTACACCATAGGCGTTGTCCATGATCACGAGGAAGCCTTCGCTGGCGATGCGCGGCAAGGCCGCGAGACGGTCGATGACGGCATCGGAATAGCTGACGCCAGTGGGGTTGGAATGTTTCGGTACGTTCCAAATGCCCTTGATGAGCTGATCGCCCTGCACGAGTGATTCGACCTTGTCCATGTCAGGCCCGTCGCCTAGCATGGGGATATTGATCATTTCGATACCGAGCGCTTCGGTCAACGTGAAGTGGCGATCATAGCCGGGCACTGGACAGAGGAATTTGATCGCGCCTCCTTGCGATTGCGCTTCGGCTTGCCACGGCGGACAGTCATTGATGCCAAGATGATGCGCAAAGTGCAGCAGATAGTACATCAGGGTGAGGCTCGCGTTGTTCCACGCGATGACATCCGAGGCATCGACATCAAGCAGCTCGGCGCCGAGTTCGCGCGCTTCGAGCAAGCCTTCAAGGGTGCCGTAATTACGCACATCTATGCCATCGATCGAAGTGCTGCCTTCTTGCAGCAGCCCATCCATGGCGTCCGAGATGTCGAGTTGGTCCGCCGCTGGCTTGCCGCGCGTGAGGTCGAGTTTGAGTCCGAGCGCCTTGAGCGCGAGATGATCGTCGCGCAGTTGCTCGAGCAAGCGAGTCCGCTCGCTCGGCGGCATGGCGCGCAAGGATTCAAGCGTCAGGCTTGTCATCTGTCTAGTCCTGTGCATTCGTCAATGCCGAGCATCAGATTGAGGTTTTGCATGGCCGCGCCGCACGCGCCCTTGCCAAGATTGTCGAACCGCGCTGTCAGCAATAGATGCGCATCATCGCCGAAAACGAAGAGATCGACACGATTGGTGTTGTTCGCGCCATCTGCGGGCAGCGCGCCTTGGTCAAGATGCGTCGTGTCTTCGAGCTCGTGCACCTCAACAAAGGGTTCGTGCATATAGCGTGCCGCAAGATGCTCGTGGATTTGGCGCCGATTTGCGCCTGCGCGAAGCGGCACTTGTGTGATCATACCTTTGTAGTAGTTCGACACCATGGGCGAGAAGAGCGGCGCTTGGTCAAGTCCCGAATGCACGCGCATTTCCGGCAGGTGCTTGTGATTGAGTTGCAGCGCGTAGGGTCGCGCCGCGAGTTCGAAGTTCGCTGTCTCGTATCTCGCGATCATCTGCTTGCCGCCGCCCGAATAGCCTGAGACCGCGTGCATGGTGAGCTTCGCAGCCTTGTCGATCAGGCCAGCATCGATAAGCGGACACACGCACAGGAGGAATCCCGTTGCGTAGCAACCGGGATTGGCGACTCTCGCGCTTGAATTGATACGCGCCCGCTGACCTTCGCACAGTTCTGGCAGTCCGTAGTCCCAGCCCAAGGCCGTGCGATGCCGAGAACTTGCATCAATCAGCCGCGCCTTTGAATTGCCGAGCGCACTGACCAGCGCTTCGGAAGCATCGTCCGGCAGGCAGAGCACCGACACGTCGGCGGCATTGATGGCGTCGATGCGCACATCCAGGTTGCGACGCTCAGATTCGTCGAGCTTGATCAACTCAAGGTCTGCGCGCGCGCTCAAGCGTGTGACGATGTCAAGCCCAGTCGTGCCTGTACTACCGTCAACGAATACACGATGCATTATCCGAATACCTTATTGAGCCAGTGGCTGATATCCGAAATCTCCTGCGGGCAGACCTCATGCCCCATCCGATACTCGCGCCATTCGATCGGGAATCCGAGCGCGCTCAAGGCTTCGCGCGATGCGACGCCACGATGCGCGGGGATCATCGGGTCGAGCAGACCGTGTGCCATGAAGACAGGCGTGTCTAGATTATCAAGCTGCACGATATCTTTGATGCCTTCGGCATTGTGCACATAGGTGGACAAGGCCATCACCCCTCGGAACTTCGTCTTGGCGGTCACCAGGGCGTTGAGCGCGATGACGCCGCCTTGCGAGAAGCCAGCGAGGGCTATCTTGTCTGTGGGGTGGTCGCCGCGAGTGCGTTCCACGAGGTCGAGAAGTGCCTCGGTGGACGCATTGATGTCCGCGCTGCTCGCGAGCGGCGCGGATGGGTCGATGTCGTACCAGGCGCGCATCCCCATGCCGCCATTGATGGTAACGGGGCGCTTGGGCGCGTTGGGGAAAACAAAGTTGAGCGGATGAGTCAGCTTGAGCATGGGCACCAGCGGCTCGAAGTCGGTTGCGTCAGCACCGAGCCCGTGCAGCCAAATGACAGTGCCAACTGGGTTTGTTCCGGTGCTTGTTTCGATGTAGTCGAGTTTCATGTGGGTATTTTATTGTGTCTGGGTTGGCGGCTTGAGCGAGTCTGGCGCGGATTGACTATTGCCTGTCCAATCTTGCCAACTTAATCCTTGAACACGCGCGAACTCTCTGTAGTTGGCCGTGATGAGCGTGAGATTTCGTCGCTTGGCCTGTCCAGCAATTAACAGGTCATACGGGCCGATTGGCAAACCTACTGCCTCAAGACGACTTCGAATCTCTCCTGCCTCGCGAGCATCCTCTCGGTCCAATTCAAGAACTTCAAATGGCATACGCTGAAGCAGGCGCAAGTTTTCGTTGACTTTCGAGCTCTTGTAGGCTCCGTAATAGAGCTCGAAAGCGACCACGGAAGGCAGTCCCATGTCCGCAGGGACATGGGCGCGTAAGCGTCTCGACAAGGTAGCCGAGCTCCCGTTTAGCAAGGCGACGCATGCGTTGGTATCCAAGAGGAACTTCATTTCTCAAACGCTTGGCGCAGGCCGTCGGGTTCGCAGAGGTTTGGCTGCATCCGGCCCTCCGCAAAGAAGTCAGGCGAGAATTTTCCGGAAATTTCATCTAGCCATTCCCATCCGGTCTCGATCGGCTCTATAAGCACTCCATTTCCCTGTTTGCAGATACGCACCTCTTTTCCAGACATTCGGAACTCTTTTGGAAGGCGGACTGCTTGAGAGCGACCATTCCAAAACACTTTAGCGGTGTTGGTCATCGGATTGATTCTCACATTCATATATACCAATAGTATATATTATCGATCCATCCGGCATGGCGGAGTTCCTTTGGCCAACACCGGAAGCTGGTTTTATCGTGTAGAATCCCAATTTGACTCAGAACTGGCTCTTTTCAAGAGCCAGTATTTAATCTTTCTGGACTTCTGCAAGAACTACTTTTCATGCTTGACGCCCTCAAACAGATTATTCTCGACAATCAGGAAGATGAGTTTCGTCCGGGGATAGCTCGCTTGGTCAACATCACACCGGTGCCCGGCAAGGCGACGGTTTGCATCGGACCGCGCCGGAGCGGCAAGTCCACCTACCTCTTTCAGCGTATTCAAACGCTGCTTCGTCAGGGCGTTGCACGCGAGAACATCCTCTATCTGAATTTCTTTGATGACAGGCTGCGCCACTTGCAGCGCGATGGTCTCGCTTCCACGATTGAGGCGTACTTCTCTCTCTATCCAGAAAAAAAGAGCGTGCAAACGATCTACTGCTTCTTTGACGAGATTCAATTCGTGCCCGGATGGGAGCCCTTCGTCGACCGGCTCATGCGCACCGAAAACTGCGAGGTGTTCATCACGGGCTCGTCGGCGCAGATGCTCTCGCAAGAAATCGCCACGCAGATGCGGGGGCGCGCTTTGTCGTGGGAATTGTTTCCATTCTCGTTCCGAGAGTTTTTGGAGTTTCGCAATCTATCCGGCACCGGCCCGCTACCCTCCAAACGCGAGTTCCTTGTGCGCCGCGCCTTCGACGAATACTTTGAAATGGGCGGTTTCCCGGAGGTCGCAGGTCTTGAACGTCGGCTGCGAATCAAGGTCCATCAGGAATACTGGAGCGCAATGCTCTTTCGTGACCTTATTGAACGCCACAACGTTGCGCATCCACGCGCAGTCGCCGACCTCGGCCACTGGCTCATCGATAATGCAGCGTCCCTCTACACAGTCAACAGGTTGACAGCGTATCTCAAGGCGCTTGGTCACCGCCTTACCAAGTCAACGGTCTCGGACTACTTGAATTGGTTTGAAGATGCGTTCTTCCTATTCAGTATCCAAGTGTTTGACGCCTCGATCACGCGCGCCAAAGTCAATCCGAAGAAGGTGTATTGCATCGATCAGAGCCTAGTCGCATCCGTGTCCTCCGGCATTCTCGTCAACTCAGGACACCTGCTTGAAAACCTCGTTTTCGTTGCGCTTCGCCGCCTCAGCCCAAGCATTCACTACTACAAATCCAAGGCTGGGAGAGAAGTGGACTTCGTTGCGACCCTCAAAGGGCAGCGCAGGCTCATTCAAGTCTGCGAATCTTTGCATGACCCCAATACGCGCAAGCGTGAAATCACAGCGCTTCGCGATGCGATGGCAGAACTTGATGTGAGCACGAGCGAAATCGTGGTGCGGGATGGCGCGCAGGTTGAAGAGACCGAAATCAAAGGGCGTCACATTCGCATCGTCCCTGCCTGGCGTTTTTTGCTTGATCTCGCGTAGACGTAGGGCGGGAAAGACGGAGCCAAGCTGTATAAGCTTGATCGCGGCAGGACATCCAAATGCCCACGTAACATTCATTTCCTCACTCAGGCGATAGTCGGACCTTCCCTCCGAAGCGTTTCGGCAGAGTCGAAAGGATGGTGCAGATGAATAGTGAACGTTCGACTATGCTGACTCTTACCAAGCACCCAACGCAACCGCACGAGAGTCGCTAGCTTAACTCTCAGCCACCAAGGCACTCTCCGAGATATACGTCGGCGTTGATCAGAACCGGACATGCTCTTCAGACTTTCCAAGTGAAGTTCGATGCAGGTCATCAGAGATTCTTTGACCAAATCAAACGAAGGAGCATAGGTTGCAATGTCTAGATCTGTACAGATGGCTTCCCAGACATCGCCTTCTCTGTATGCGTAACAACTCAGGGCAATGACCATCGATTTATCCCACAACGAGGTTGAGTGCGATGCGTGAATCGTACCATACCCGTTCAGACACCATCCGCTGCATGTCGCATCACGCGGCAAGCGTCCCTGTACCGGCTCAGAAACATTTCGGAACTTTCCTCATCAAGGAGTTCTGATACAATTGACGGTGTCCATTCGCCTTGAAAGTAGAAAGGAACAGCCATGAAACAAC
>JAPYNO010000035.1 GCA_028283025.1 Pseudomonadales bacterium
GTTGAAGCGATTTCACTGGTTTGTTCGTCAAGGGATTGTGCCGGAATGCCGCTCCCAATCTGGCAGAGAGTAAAGCGCTGAGCGCAGTAGACTTGATCAAACCTTTCCTAGACATCTGCTGCGAGAGCTTTCCCTTCCTCGCTGCCGAGTGCGCTAAGCCCTCGGAAGCTGGTAAGAGCCTCGTCTCGCCGGTTCTGCAATTCATCAATGGCGGCATGAACCTTGTCTCGCACCCTTTCAATTCTGCTTTCAGGGGGTGGATCGAATGTTGGACGCTCCAATAGTTCAGGGTCTACCTGCTCGGTTGTATCGAACCGGGCCGGGTGTGGTGTTGAACGACTTTCTTGGTTTGCCGTGCGGTATGCCTGCAATAGATGATTGAGATCGTCCTGATATCGACGGATATTGTGTGGATATTCCTTGACAAGATGATTGCCGATTTCACACACCTCGGCCCAATGACCTCGCTTTATCTCTAGTTTGTGCCGAATGTCTTCAAGCGACGAGAACTTATCTTCGAGAGCCCGCTCAAGAGACTTTTGCGTCTCTTCAAACGCTTTGATGAAGTCCTGCTCCGCTGCGGCTACCCGACGGGCCTTGTGACCATACCTTGGATAGGGATCATCTCTTTGCCACCACTTCCAAGCCGATATCGCGAAACACACGCATCCGACCAACACAAGTAAAAGCGATTGAAAGGATTCCAAGTCTATCGGCCCGGCCAACAGTCTATCCATGGTGTCCCCGCCGAGCGTGGCTATGTCCACATCGTAGTTGCTCACAACCGCCTGCATGCTGTCGCGAAAATGTCCCACCAGAAGGTTAAACCCCAGCACGAACAAGATGAACGTCACCACGCCTAACCAACTCATCACCCTGACGAACTGAGATACATGATTCTTCCAGCGTATGAGGACGCCTACGACTAGGCTGAAGGCTACAACGTTCAGCCCACTGATAAAAGCCATTTGAGCAATCGAGCCTAACAGTCCAAAGGCATTCACATCCATCAGCAGTGTGGCATTGAGGCTGATCTCAAGTATCGCAAAGCTAACGAGCCATCTAATTGCGGTTCGTCGATTCGAATAGTCAGCAGGGCGTCGTAGGCTTGCCAATCTCTTAAACTCGTCGAGCGCAATCCGCTCATCCTTGACCCTTGTTTCCTGCAAGGACATGACATTGCGACGCCGTTCTATTTCTTGACTCAGCTGACTCTCGGCTTCACGCTTAGTCTCGTCAACGCGCTGTTCGAGCGCGTGCAAGTCGTGTTCATCTTCCGTTTCGGTCAAGCTGCGCTTGAGGTCGAGTAAGCAAGTAGTGACATCTTCTCTGCATGTCCTCGCACGCTCACCGATCCACGCCACTATATCGCTCTCAACGCTGTCTAGTTCCGTGCTCTCTGTTGCCGGCTGATTCTTTTCTCCTTGCTGACGGCCTTTTTTCTCTATTTCGTTTGCCTTGAGCCATGCTTTCTTGTCGAGAGGCAGGTACTTTTTCTTGACAGGGTCAAATCCTGGAATCCGAGTAATGGATGACATTGATCGTTACGTTCAAATGAATCGAGCGTATCCTAACAGACAGTTTTTGAACAGGCTTTGACGGTCTTGGATGTGTGATTGGATCGAAGTTGACCAATCCGTCCCGTCGGAGAATTAAGCGAGTGTGATAGCATCGCCCGGAAGTTGTTTCAGATGCGCAAAGATCAGTGGCGTTTCTCGGCAATATCATATGGTTCGTATTTGGAGGCTGGCTGATAGGACTTGGATACTTGCTCGGCGCCATACTATTCTTTCCTTTAATTTACTATCTGTGGCCCTTGGTGGGCTATGCGTTTTGGCCGTTTGGCCGAACGCCATTGAGTCGCAGCGCGATCAACAATTACATGGAACGCAACCCATCGGAATTTAGCGAACAACAACTCGACAGAATCGACGGGCCGCACGTGAGCCTGACTGTGCGAAGAATTCTAGGCGTACTATGGGCGCTCACATTTGGCTGGATTCTCGCGCTTGGATGCCTTTTGCAGGGCATCCTTAATGTGTTGTTGTGCGTTCTCCTGATAACGATCCCAATATGCATTCCAAATGCCATGGCGTGGTTTAAGCTGGCTGGGATATCGTTCGTGCCTTTTACGATGAAGATTGTTCCTACATCCTTGGCGGAAGAGATTTTGAGTGACCGGGCGAAGAGTCGGTTGTAGAGACACATAGCTTCTGAAAATCCAATTCTTCGCGATATGCAGACCCTTCGGCCCGGATTCGCTGACAAATTGGCGCGCCGCGTGACGAGCCAAGGTTGGCGGACTGCACTCTCGCGCCGCCATTCGTAGAACCCGTCGGCCGGGACCGGACACCGGCGCTTGGCAAACGGCGCGAGACCCCTATCAATGAATGCCTATCTATCTCCACCTTGCCGCGGGTCGACCCATTTCGGCTTGTAGGTTGGGCTGCCCCCCTGCTGATTGCAGTTGGGCGCCCCCACGGCGCGGGTCTCGTAGGTGCCGTCCCCGTTCCGGTCCTGGTGGCAGACATACTGACTGTAGGCCCATCCCTTGCCGTCGAAGTAGAGGCCGTATCTGCCGGGGTTTGTGTTGTGGAGCGCACAGAACTCCGTGGTGTTTAGGTCCGTTTGGGGGCTGGGAAAGTTATATGCCCCCCGGTTGCTCATGGTAATGAACCCGCCGGCCCTGGACCAGCCCTTGGAGGTGCACTCGTCCTGCCACTGCTCGTCGCTCCAGCCGCCCTGCCCGCGCGTGCAGAAGTACCATCTCGTCGTCACGTACCAGCCGCCATTGACCTTCCCCGCCCTCTCATCTGCATCATTCAGGTTATCTCTGTAGTTCGCCCAGAGGAAGTCAGCGTGACTGAGTTTTTTGATCTCGTCACACGAGGAGTTTACGGTTACCTGCGCCTGCGCAGGGGCTGCCACCACCGCCAATGCGGCGGCCAGGATGGCCAGTCTAGCTAGCGGGCGAGGGGGGGGGGGTGAATCTGTCTGGTTTCTTCATGGATTGTCTCCGCGGTTGATACACCGCCCCTATTCTATACGTTTTCGCATGTCCTTTACTGAACCGGCACAAAACTTTCATTTGTCGCGCTTCGCTGGTATGTTTGTGCGCGACTCACTGGAACATACTCATGGTTAGACGCATTCTTGCATTCATCGCTGCTGTTGCCAGCGCGTACATTGTGTCCGTGGTGCTGAGCGCGCAAGTTGCGCTACAGGAAGTGGCGTCCTACGGCATGACCGCTTCGCTAGCCATGCGTATCGAGACCAGCCTGCTTGATCTGGCGGGCATGTTGCGCGTGTACCTGTCGCTCGTGGCGGTAAGCCTTCTGGTTGCCTTGCCGCTCGTAGCGCTGGCGCTCAAATTCGCACCGCTGCCGAGGTGGCTCGGGTATGTCATTGGCGGCGCGGCCGGACTGTGGGCGCTGCACATGACCATGTTCGCTGTGTTTGGTATGCATGCCATTCCGGCGACGCGCTTCGCCACCGGTATGGCGAGTCAAGTCGTCGCTGGTGCGCTCGCAGGCTATGTGTTCCACCGACTCTCGACTATGCCACAGCAAACTCATGCGAGCCTGCAATAGTGCGGACAATGCGCTACCGCGAATGCACCTATCAGTCCGAAGACGGGCTTCGACTCTTCTACCGGGACTATGCCGGGCCGGACGTATCCGCCCGGACGGTTCTGTGTCTGCCCGGACTCACCCGCAATTCGCAGGATTTCGAGGTGCTCGCCGAGCATCTGCAGGCGCACTTTCGCGTCTTATGCGCGGATTTGCGCGGTCGCGGCAAGTCCGACTATGCGCCGGATGCGCACAGCTACAATCTGCGCATGTATGCTGGTGACATCGTGCGTCTTCTCGATTCGGCTGACGTGGCGGAAGCGACCTTCGTGGGGACTTCGCTTGGTGGGCTGGTGACCACCATGACCCTTGCGATGCATCAAAGCCTCGTGCGCGCCGCCATCATCAACGACATCGGGCCGGTGATTGAATCATCCGGCCTTGAGCGGATTGCAAGCTATGTCAACTCGGTTGATGGATTTGCTTCTTGGCAGGGTGCCGCCGCTGCCATGCGCGAACAAAACTCCATGGCGTTTCCGTCATTCGACGATGCCGACTGGCTGCGAATGGCGCGGCGGCTATGCGTCGAGCAGCCAGACGGCAGCGTTCGACCAGACTTTGACAAGCACATTGCGGTGCCCATGCGCGAGGCGGGGCCTGCCCCCACAACCGACCTGTGGCCGCTCTTTGAAGCCTATGCAGGTATTCCGACGCTCTGTATTCGCGGCGCACTCTCCGATATCCTGTCCGCTCAAACATTTCGTGAGATGAAGAGCCGCATTTCTCGTCTGCAGCAGGCACTTGTGCCCGGTGTCGGTCATGCACCTCTCTTGACAGAGCCGCAAGCGCTCGCAGCCATCGACAGTTTTCTCGCGGTATCTTGAGCCCAATACGCAGCCACTCGGATGAATTGAACATATGACCATCATCGAATCCATCGTCGCCTTTCTTGCCGTGATCCTCGTGCTCGTCGCAGTACACGAGCTTGGGCACTACTGGGCAGCGCGCGCCTGCGGGGTTCGTGTGCTGCGATTCGCAATCGGCTTCGGCCGGCCGATCTTCAAGCACATCGACGCAAGCGGCACGGAGTGGGTGATTTGCCCGATACCACTTGGCGGCTATGTGCGCATGCTGCAGACCGACGATGCCGCCTTCAAGCCGGGCGATGAAGCGCAAACCTTTGATCGAACCTCCGCGCCGAGGCGAATCATCATCGCGGTCGCGGGCCCTTTGGCCAACCTGGTGCTCGCGGCGGTCGCTATGTGGGGCGTGCTCCTGCTTGGCTCGATGCAGCCCTATGCCGTCACCGGCGAGGTAACGCCGAAGTCGATTGCTGACCGCGCTGGCGTTGGTAGTGGCGAACTGATTGTTGGCATCGACGGGCGCGACACTGAGACAGTTAGAAAGGTCGGCACTGCTCTCATCAGGCGAATTGGCGATGGCGGCGTGTTGACTCTGCAGACCGGAATGCTCGGACGTCCGCAAGCGCCGCTTCGCGAGTATCGACTCGATATTGACGATTGGCCGCAAGCAGAAGCGCAAACATCACCATTCGCATCACTTGGGTTGCGTCTCTCCGGCCAGTACATTGTCGGTTCGATCGAACAGGGTTCGGCGGCCGAAGCCGCGGGCGTGCGAGAATTTGACCGCATCATTGCCATTGATGGCGTGCCGATGGGAAGCGTTGCGGAGACGATTGCCGCACTGCAAAGCCGTCCCCATGAGAACCTTGTCATTCGAGTTGATCGGGCAGGGCAGGCGCTTGACTTGAGGGCGCGCCTTGGCGCGCACGAAGACGATGGCCGCGGTTTCCTCGGCGTGGGACTCGCTATGCAGGAAGTCCGCTACGGGCCGGTCGAAGGGATTCCTGCTGCCCTGCAAGAGACCTATGAATTATCGGGGCTCTTGTTTGCATTGATCGGCAAGCTGATCACCCGGGAAGTGGACACATCGGGCGTTGGCGGGCCGGTCGCTATCGCGTCTGTGGCGCGCGATGCGGCGCTCATGGGCGCATCGACGTTCTTGCAGGTGCTCGCACTACTGTCAATCAATCTTTGCCTTATTAACCTCATCCCCTTGCCGCTCCTCGATGGCGGGCATGTGCTGCTCGCGAGTATCGAAGGCATCACGCGGCGGCGTCTGCCACAGCGTGTGCAGTTGGTCGGCGCAGCGATAGGCATCGCCTTTATTGCCCTGCTGATGAGCATTGCGCTCTATAACGATTTCTTGAGTCTGATCAAATGATGCTTTGGCGCATCGCTCTCTATAGAATGGGAAGTATGAACAGCCTTTTCAATCGCTTCAATCGCAGCTTTCGGGCTATCTCGTTGATCGGCTTACTCGCTGCCTCGGCTGCCGTATCCGCCGAGTCGTTTCGCATCACCGATATTCGGCTTGAGGGTCTGCAGCGCGTATCCGCTGGCACGGTATTCAATCTGCTGCCAATCGAAGTCGGCGATGTCTTGGATGAAGGCGATGCCGCCTTCTATATCCGCGCGCTCTTTCGGAGCGGTTATTTCCACGATGTGGAAATGTCCCGCGAGGGCGGCGTGCTCATTGTTTCGGTTGAAGAGCGTCCCGCCATTGATTCAATCACGATCGATGGCAATAAGGCCATTGAGACTGAAGCGCTGCTTGAAGGGCTCTCTGAGCAGGGGCTCGCCGAAGGCGAGATTTTCCGTATCGCAACCTTGGAACGCATGGATCTTGAGCTTGAGCGTCAGTATGTCGCCCAAGGTCGCTACAACGCGACCATTGACACCAATGTCGAGGAACTGCCGCGCAATCGCGTTTCCATCAGCATCGATATTGTCGAAGGCGATAGCTCCAAGATCCGGCAAATCAATTTTGTTGGCAACAGCTTGTTCAAAGATGCCGAATTGCTTGATGAACTTGAACTCAAGCACCCGAACTGGCTGTCGTTCTTCCGCAACGACGATAAGTATTCGCGCGAGAAGCTCGCGGGTGACTTGGAGGCGATCGAGTCCTTCTACCACGATCAGGGCTATGTCGATTTTGAAGTGACTTCGGCGCTTGTCAGCATTACCCCGAACCTCGAAGAGGTCTACATCACCATTAACGTGACTGAAGGTGAGGACTTTGTGGTCGGAGAAGTCTCCATCATCGGCGAGATCGGTGATGAGGATCCGGAGATACTGGAGTCGCTCATTCTTGTTGCGCCGGGCGAGCGCTATTCGCAGGCGCTTGTCACCGCGAGCGAAGAGCGCATCACCGCCGCGCTTGGCAATTCTGGCTACGCCTTTGCGAGCGTCTCAGGTGTGCCTGAAACCAAGCATGACGGCACCGCCGATGTCAAGTTCTTTGTCGATACGGGTCGGCGCGCCTATGTACGGCGCATCACCGTCACCGGCAACGAAACGACTCAGGACGAGGTTGTGCGCCGTGAGCTTCGTCAGCTAGAAGGCGGCTGGGCATCGACTGCGCTCATCGATCTTTCAAAGGTGCGCTTGGAGCGGCTTGGCTACTTCAGTGAAGTGAATGTCGAAACACCGGCGGTCGCTGGCAGCGATGATCAGGTCGATATCAATATTGCCGTCAAGGAGCAGACTTCTGGCAGCATTCAAGGCACTGTCGCTTACGCGCAGTATTCGGGACTGATTCTCGGTGCCGGCTACTCGGAGACAAATCTCTTTGGCACCGGCAATAGCTTTGGTGTCAATCTGAACTGGAGCAAGTTTCAGCAGATTGCGAGCGTGAATTACTTCAATCCCTACTACACCATTGATGGCGTGAGTCGTGGCTTCAGCGTCTACTACCGACAGGCCAACTACGATGAGTTCAATCTTGTGCGCTACTCGTCCGATTCGTTCGGTGCTGGCGCCAACTATGGAATTCCGATTGGCGAAACCGAGCGTCTGCGCTTTGGCTTCAACGTGGATTACACGCAGCTTTCGAGCAGCACCTACACAGCTCCAGAAATCCTTGAATACCTAGACTCCGCAGGCGATGAGGCGCTCAATCTGAAGCTCACCGGCAGTTATTCGAACGTGCGCTTGAATCGTGGCATCTTCCCGACGCGCGGCTACTCGCAGGAACTTGGCATGGAAATCTCCGTGCCCGGCAGCGATACGCTGTTCTACAAATTGCAGTATGAAGGCCAGATCTATTTCCCGCTCATTGCCGGATTCACCTTGAAGCTGCGTTCGAAGCTCGGCTACGGCGATGCTTATGGCGAGACCGATGTGTATCCCTTCTTTGAGAACTTCTTTGCTGGCGGCTATGGCTCCGTGCGGGGGTTCGAGCGCTATTCGCTCGGCCCTCGCACGACGCCGAGGCAGGCTGCGATGCCGGGTCAAGACACGATGCCGGGTCAAGACACGATGCCGAGTCAAGATACGATGCCGGGACAGCGTTTGTTCGGCTTCAACCGAGATGGTGACCCATTGGGCGGCAATATGCTCGTTGAAGGCAATGCAGAGGTGATTCTGCCGCTGCCGTTTATCGACGACACGACCTCGTTTCGTCCGGTGCTATTCCTTGATGTTGGCAATGTCTTTTCGACGCACTGCGCATCCACTGCCGTCAACTGCATTGAGTTCGCTTGGGATGAATTGCGCGCATCGACCGGACTCGCATTTACTTGGCTCTCGCCCATGGGTCCGATGACGTTTTCCATTGCCAAGGTACTTCGCGAAGGGCAGTTCGATGAGACCGAGAGCTTCCAGTTCGAGCTTGGTCGCGTGTTTTGATTGAAGACTTTGCGAGTCATGTAGAATACCCCGCTATTTCGCTGGAAATGGAGCGATACAGGTGTATAGAAGGCTTGCCAGATTCCTAGCCCCTGCGGTCATTGTGATCGCCTTGGGTGTCTCATCTACTGCATCCGCGCAGCTTGTCCTTGGATTTATCGATACGGCGCGTGCGATTAGCGAGAGTGACGAGGGCAAAGCGCTGCTTGCGCAAATTGAATCGGAGCTTGCCGAAGATCAAGCGAAACTCGAAGGGCTACGGGATGAGTTTCAGAGCTTGCGCGACACGCTTGAGACCGACGCCGACATCATGAGCGACGATGAGCGTCGCCGGCACCAGAAGCTCATGGAGGACAATCGCACGGACTTTCAGTTTGAATTGCAGAAATATCAGCGCGAACTGCAGGAGCGGCAGCAGGAAGTGCTCGAAGAAATGGCGCCCAAGGTGAACGCAGCTTTGGCAGACATCATCGAACTCGAAGGGATGGATGTGGTGTTCGAGCGCCAAGTAGCCACCTTTGTGAACCCCAAGCACGACATCACGCGGCGAATCACCGAAAAGCTCAACGAAAAGCAGTAGCCGCTGAGTGCTGCTTCATAGCGAAGGGCAGCCAAATGTCCGCCATGTCCATCGATGAGGTGATGGCGCACCTGCCGCACCGCTATCCATTTCTGCTCATCGATGGGGTCGTCCACTACGAAATCGGCGAGTCAATTGACGCCTTCAAGAACGTATCCATCAACGAAGGGTTTTTTCAGGGGCATTTCCCGGGCAATCCGGTGATGCCGGGTGTGTTGATCGTTGAAGCCTTGGCGCAGGCGTCGGGCATTCTCGGATTCAAGACGCTTGGACGCAAACCGAGTGACGGCGTGGCTTACTATCTTGCGGGCGTTGAGAAGGCGCGCTTTCGCCAGCCTGTCGTACCGGGAGACCGGCTTGACTTGAAGTCCAAGCTCACCACCTACCGACGCAGCTTGGTCAAGTTCGATTGTCAAGCCTTGGTGGCGGAGCGCCTCGTTGCTTCGTGCTCGCTGACCTGTGCGGAAATGCACATTTCGTGAAACCTTGCGTCAATTCGCTTCACGCCGGCGTCGATGAGGCCGGTCGCGGGGCGCTTGCAGGGCCTGTCGTGGCGGCTGCGGTCGCGACCAAGAGTCTGCCAGGCGGCGTCACCGATTCAAAGCGATGTTCAGCGCAGCGCCGCGAATTTCTGGCGGCGGCAATCCGCGAGACAGCGGGTGCGTGGGCCATTGGATTGGCCGATGTTGATGAAATTGCAGCGCACAATATTCTCGGCGCGACGCTGCTTGCCATGCGACGGGCCGTGCTTGGGCTTGGCGTGACGCCGATGCTTGTGCTCGTTGACGGTCTGCATGTGCCAGAAGTGCCCCTCCCTTGCCGGGCAATCGTTGGCGGTGATGGCAGCGAGCCGCTCATTGGCGCAGCGTCGATTCTAGCGAAGACCCACCGCGACGGACTGATGCGCGAGCTTGCCGAAACCTATCCGCAATTTGGCTTTGAACAGCACAAGGGGTATGGCACTCGCCTGCACCAACAAGCACTGAGGCGTCACGGCCCATGTCCGCAGCACCGCCGAGACTTCGCACCGGTGAAAGCCTGTCTATAAGTGCCCTCGCTTGACGTCAAGATTCATCGATTCTCAAGATCGCGGTACACTTCCCCCCATGTCTGAAGTGCCCGCCGATCAGGACGACGCAACCGCTTTCGTGCACCTTCGGGTGCGCAGTGAATACTCGATGAGCGCGGGCCTCGCCCATGTGGACGATTTGGCGCGTGCAGCGGCCGAGCTTGGGATCCCAGCACTCGCTCTTACCGACCGCGCAAACCTAAGCGGGTATTTGAAGTTCTACAGCGCCTGCATGGAAGCGGGGGTCAAGCCAATCGCCGGCGTGGAGGTGCCCTACCGGGGCGATGAGAGTGACGGCGAGATCTTCCGCTGCCTGCTGCTCGCGATGGATGCGGATGGCTATCAAAGCCTCCTACAGGTGATTTTCGGCCTTCGACTTGACGCACAGACCGGCATGCGCGTGGCCTCGCGGGACGGCATCCTTGCCAACGCCGCTGGCCTGATCGCCTTGTCCGGAGGCGCGGAGGGCGAGATTGGCAAGGCATTGCTGCGAGAGGACGACACCCTGGCGCATAGCCGCCTCGATCTATGGACAGGCGCCTTTCATGATCGCTTCTACTTGGAGGTCATGCGCTGCGGGCGTGATCTTGATGCGCGCATTGAAGGCGCGCTTGTCAGCCTCGCATCGCATCGCTCGCTGCCGCTCGTGGCCACCAACGAGGTCATGTTCGCGCGCGCCGACGACTACGAGATGCACGAGATTCGCGTCTGCGTGCAGGAGAAGCGCGTCATCGACGACCCCGCGCGCGAGCGGCGCCACACCGAGGACATGTGGCTCAAGGGCGGGGAGGACATGGCCGCGCTCTTCGCCGACATGCCCGAGGCCCTGCAGAACTCGGTCGAGGTCGCGAAGCGCTGCAGCCTGCCCATGCAGTTCCACCAGCACGCCTTTCCGAAGTACCCCGACGCCGGCGACGAGCCGCTCGATGCGCATCTGACGCGCCTCGCCGAGGAGCAGCTCGCGGAGCGCCTACGGGGCATCGCGGCTGTCCGGGAGGTTTCGCAGGACATGCGCGAGGCGTACGCGGCGAGGCTGAGGACAGAGCTAGAGGTGATCCGCTCGATGGAGTACTCGGGCTACTTCCTGGTGGTGATGAGCATCATCCGCTGGGCGAAGGACGCCGGCATCCCGGTCGGGCCGGGGCGCGGGTCGGGCGCGGGGTCGCTCGTCGCGTGGGTGCTCGGTATCACTGGCCTCGACCCGATCGAGCACGGGCTCTTGTTCGAGCGCTTCCTGAACAGCGAGCGGGTGTCGCTGCCGGACTTCGACATCGACATCTGCATGGAGCGTCGCGACCAGGTGCTGCGGCACATCGCGGAGCGCTTCGGGCGCGAGTCGGTGGGGCAGATCGTGACCTTCGGCACGATGGGCGCGAAGGCGGTGGTGAGGGATGTGGCGCGCGCCAAGGGCAAGCCGTTCCGCATGGGCGACACGCTCGCGCGCCTGATCCCCAATCAGATCGACATCACGCTGAAGGAGGCGGTCGAGGGACAGCCGGAGCTGCGCCGCCTGATCGAGGAAGAGCCGGAGTACGCGGAGATCATGGAGGCCGCGCACCGGCTCGAGGGCGTGGTGCGTAGCGAGGGCAGGCACGCGGCGGGGCTGGTGATCGCACCGTCGGCACTGAGCCGCCACCTGCCGGTGACGGTGAACGAGCACGGCGAGGCGGTCACGCAGTTCGACTGGAAGGACGTCGAGAAGGCCGGTCTCATCAAGTTCGACTTCCTCGGGCTGCGGACGCTGACGGTGATCGACCATGCGGTGCGCAGCGTCAACGAGAACCATGGTCTCGGGATTGATATCGAGACCATCCCTCTCGATGACGCGAACACCTACCGGCTTCTTCAGGAAGCGCGCACCAAAGGGGTGTTCCAGCTGGAGTCGGACGGGCTGAGGCGCTACATCCTGCAGATCAGGCCGAAGCACCTCGCGGACCTGACGGCGCTGCTCGCGCTCTACCGGCCAGGGCCTTTGCAGTCGGGCATGGTGGACGACTTCATCGCGGTGCGGGAGGGTAGCAAGCAGGCGGAGTACCTGCATCCGGCGATGCGCGAGGTGATCGAGCCGACATCCGGGGTGATCCTGTTCCAGGAGCAGGTGATGCGCCTCGCGCAGGTGCTCGCGGGCTTCAGCCTCGGGCAGGCCGACGTGCTGCGCGCGGCCATGGGCAAGAAGAACCAAGCAATCATGGACCGGCAGCGCGGCCTGTTCGTGGACGGCGCGGTGGGGAACGGGGTCGAGAAGGCGGTCGCCGAGACCGTGTTCGACCTGATGGACAAGTTTGCTGGCTACGGGTTCAACCGCTCGCACTCGACCGCCTATGCGCTGATCTCGTACCAGACGGCGTGGCTGAAGGCCAACCACCCGGCCGAGTTCATGGCGGCGATGCTGTCGAGCGAACTGCACGGCAGCGGCAACAGCCGCGGCGCCATTCACAAGCTGCTGCCGGAAGTGACCGCGCTCGGCCTTGAATGCCTACCGCCGGATGTCAACGAAAGCGAGTTCAACTTCCGCGCTGAAAGGCAGGGGGTGCGCTACGGCCTCGGCGGTGTCAAGGATGTCGGCAGGCCGCTCATCGAGCAGATTGTGTGCGTGCGCCAATCTGGCCGCTTTGAGAGCGTGTCGGACTTTGCCATGCGGGTTGGCAGCAGTCACCTTCCCGAAGCCGCCCTGCAGCAGCTGATCCATGCGGGTGCGCTCGATGCGTTGCTCGCAGGGCCTGCGAACGAGGCGCGCGCCAAGATGTTGCACATGGTGAAGGGCCTCCTGCAATGGGTTTCGCAAAGCGAGCAGAGCCGCTCGGCCGGCGTGGTTGATATGTTCGATGACGGCATCGAGCTGCCGACCTTGGGCATTCCTGACTGCCCGCCACTCACCGATTTGCAGCGACTTGAGCTTGAAAACCAAGCGCTTGGCCTGTATCTGACCGGCCATCCCATGGAGGTCTACAAGCGCGAATGCGAGCTGCTCTTTTCAGGCGAAGAGCGCCCGCAATCTGTGTCGGTCAGTAGCGGGCGAGGCTATAAGGCTGTGTCCTATGCAGGTATCGTCACGCGCATCAATCATCGTGGGCGCGAAGGCGGTGAGACTTGGGCGCGCATCGAAAACGGGGTCGATCACGCCGAAGCGCAGTTCTACGACAAGGTGCTAGAGGCGGAACGCGAAAAGATCAAGGAAGGTGCGTATCTTCTCATCGAAGGCTCCAAGCGTGTCGAGACAACACCTGGATTTGGTGCGCGTATCCGTGTCTCACGCGCCTATACGATCACTGAGGCGCGTGACAAATTCGTCCGCACGATCAATCTTGATGTCAATGGCGGACGCACTTTTGATGCCTTGCGCGGCACCTTTGATGCCCTGTGCGAGAACGGCAGCGCACGCGCTTGTCGGGTGCTGATTCACTACGACAATGGCGAAGCGCGCGCGAGCTTCTGGCTCGACCGGCGCTATTCGATTCTACCAAGCGATGAGAATCTCAGCCGGCTGCGCGAAGTGCTGGGCGAAGAGGCCGTGCAGTTAAGCTACCGGAGCTAACGGGTGTGGTAGACCATCCCGTTGCGGCGGCGATGCGCACCTTGCCAGAGGGTAGGCTGCGCGTTGGCTTTAGCGGCGGTATGGATTCGACGGTGCTGCTGCACGCTGCTGCGCGGACACTTGAGAAGGCAGGCGAGAAGCAGCGACTGACGGCGCACCATCTCAATCACAGCCTTATTCTTGAAGCTGGGGACATGGCATCGCACTGCCGAAATGTCGCGCGAGAATTCGGCGTGTCCTTCGAGTGTGACGACATTGAAGTGCTTCAGCAGGGCAATATGGAGGCGGGTGCGAGAAGGGCTCGCTACGCGCGCTGGGGAGAAGTGCTCGCCCCTGGTGAAACGCTCCTGCTCGCGCATCACGCCGATGATCAAGCCGAGACCCTGCTGATGCGATTGATGCGCGGCGCGCCCGTCGAACTTTTGCGTGCCATGCCCGTGCGGCGCGCTCATGCCAAGGGTCGGCTGCTTCGTCCCTTGCTGCACATGCCTCGCGAGTGTCTCAAAGAGTACGCCGAGGCACATGGCCTCAAGTGGTTCGAAGATCCATCGAATCAAGACACGGCTCGTGATCGCAACTTTATTCGCCACAAGGTGCTGCCCGTGCTCGCCCATCGATGGCCTGATGCGGTGAGGTCGATTGTGCGCGCAACCGAGTCCTTGCACGCCGAGTTCGTCGCATATGACGCCTTGATTGCTCGCAGCGCTAAAAAGATTCGCGTGGACGAGTTCAGCTTGTCAATCAAACAGCTCATAGCCTTGCCGGAAGTGGTGCGCGCAACGGTGCTACGGCGTTCACTTGAGTCCATAGGTATTCATGCGATCTCGCAGCCGCATCTACAGGAAATGCTTACGCGCTTCGCAGGTGACCATTCGGGCGACTTCTTACTTGGTTCAGACAAGAGACTCACTCAGTTTGGCGACAAATTGGTGTTGCGCAGCTCCTCCAAGGTGGGCATTGAGTCATGCTATGCGTGGCAACTTGGTGATGCGCTCTGCTTGCCGCACGGCGAGCTTCGTGCCAAGACGAACGCAGCTGCGCGCCGCGCTTGCATCGGTCAAGACCTCGAACAACTTGAGATTCGCTTCAGAATGGGCGGTGAGCGCCTTCGTGTGAACGGCATGGGTAAAAAAGTCTCGCGCCTCTTTCAGGAGGCTGCTGTACCGCCATGGCAGCGTGCGCACTGGCCGCTTCTGTATGTTGAGGACGAGTTGGTGTCAGTTGCGGGCATCGCGGTTGATGATGCCTTCGTCAAGGACGAAGGCTGGCTGATCGAGTGGTCACCTTGTTGACGTTGCCGCAAGAATCGCATCGCGCATAATTCCGGAGATGCGGTCAAGGTCTGAAGCCGGTGTATTGAGCGGCGGGCCTAGACAGAGTATGTCGCGCACCTCGCCAGTGCCGCCGGGGTAGAAGAAAAGATCGCGCCGCATGGCTTCAGCGAGAATTTTGCCAGACATCGCATCCTCGCGAGCATAGCGCTCAAGCGTATCCCGGTCTCGCACGACCTCGATGCCGATCAGTAAGCCCCTGCCGCGCACTTCGGCGACCTGCTCGATATCGGAAAGGCTCTCTCGAAGGTCTTGCATGAGCTTGGCGCCGAGCGCTGCACTTCGTTCGATGAGCTTTTCACGCTTGAGAATGTCGAGGACTTTGCTGGCTGCGCCGCAGGGTCCGGAGAGCGCGGAATAGGTATGGAACATGACGGTCATGCCAGCGGCTTCAATAGTTTCGCCAATCTCGCTTCTCGCGAACACGCCATTGATCGGCGCATGACCGCCTGCGAGTCCCTTGCCCGCCACCAGAATATCCGGGCGTACCTGCCAGTGGTCAAGCGCGAACTTGGCGCCTGTGCGCGCAAATCCGGTCATCACCTCGTCGGCAATGAGCACGATGCCATGCGCATCACAGAGTGTGCGAACGCCTGGCCAGTAGTCCTCGGGCGGCACGATCATGCCGCCCGATGAGCCGACAATCGGCTCCGCCACAAACGCGGCAATGTGCTCGGCGCCAATTGTGTTGATACAGGCTCGAAGCTGGTCGAGATAGAAATCGGACAGTTCTTCCTTGGGCGTGGCGGCTGGTGCCCGTAAAGGATAGGGGGCATCGATACGCGGATACTCGCGCAGCGCGGCTTCTATGCCCGCGCGCCGCGCCGGATGGCCGGAGAGCGCTGCTGTCGCGAGCGTTGTGCCATGGTAAGAGGGCGTCCGCACAATCATCTGATGGCGGCTCTTGTCACCCCGCGCCGCATGATATTGCAAAGCAATTTTGGCAGCGGTTTCGATCGCTTCGGAGCCACTACAGACAAACTGCATGCGCGTCATCCCCTGCGGTAGCCAATCGTGGATAAGCCTCTCGCACAGTTCGGTTCGAGCAGGTGAACGCCATGGCGGCAGCACATAGCCCTCGCGCTGCCCTTCAACATAGGCGTTCAGCACATCATCTCGCGCATGTCCTACATTGCAGACGATCGCACCGCCGCCAGCATCAAGGATTTTCTGGCCATCGCGCGTATAAAGCCATGAGCCTTCAGCCTTGACGATCTCAAGCGCACTCTCTTGCGACGCAAAAGGATAGACGATGTCTTTGCGGTTCATTGCGTCGCTCCTATCCGCTCAAGCCAGCGCATGACCTTCGCCAACCCTATTTCAGCAGCGCTGCGACGGACGAGGCGACGACTTCAAGGTTGTCGTCATTGAGACCTGCAATGTTGATGCGACTGTCCCCGACCATGTAGATATGACGCTCGCGGCGCAATGTCTCCACATCATCGCGACCAATGCCGAGCAGCGAGAACATGCCTCGCTGCCGGGTCAGCCAGTCGAGGTCGAGGTCTGGGCGCCGGGCTTGCAAGGCTGCCTTCAGTCGCTGTCTGTATCGGTCGATACGAAGTCGCATGGCCTCAAGTTCCTTACACCACTCAGCGCGAAGATGCGCATCGCCAAGAATGCGTTCGACAATCAACGCGCCGTGCGCGGGCGCCATCGAATACATGCCGCGCGTGATGTCTTTCATTTGGCTTTCTAGGGTTTCGACCTGCGAGGGTATTTCGGCGAGCGCGACGAGTGCGCCGGCGCGCTCGCGATAGAGGCCAAAGTTCTTGGAGGTTGAGACTGCGACCATGAGCTCAGAGAAGCGCTTAGCGGCCTTGCGCACCGGCATGGCATCCGCATCGAGGCTGGTGCCCATGCCTTGATAGGCGAGGTCGAAGAGCGGCAGCAGCGAGCGCTCTTCAATGACATCGAGTATGGCGTCCCACTCGGTCGAGTTCGGGTCGGCGCCGGTTGGGTTGTGGCAGCCCACTTGCAGGACCACGAGGCTGCGCGCCGGGGCGTGGCGTAAGCAGTCGAGCATCTGGTCAATGTGCAGCAGATGGCGCTTAAGGTCGTAATAGGGGTATTCATTGACGTGGAGTCCCGCGCCGCCGAGCAGTCCGAAATGATTGCCCCACGTCGGTGCGCTGACATAGGCCGCGCCATTATTGACTGCGCGCCTATAGATGCTGCTAGCGACGCGCAAAGCGCCGCAGCCGCCCACTGTTTGCAAGCAGGCGGTGCGCGGCCGCAAGGCTCTAGCCTCGTCACCAAACACGAGATCAGCCACGCTTGCGCGGAATCCCTCAATGCCGATGGGTGAGATGTACGCCTTGGTCGCCTGTTCATTGATAATGTGTATTTCCGCCTCCCGCACGGCCTGCATGACTGGCGTCTCGCCTGATTCTTCGCGATAGATGCCGACCGACAGATCCACCTTGCGAGGGCTCGGGTCAGCCTGATACGCAGTCATGAGTCCGAGGATGGCATCGGGCGGGATGGATTGGAGTGGGCTGAAGAACATGTGGGACGGTGCATGCAGCACTAGGGAAGGACTTGTCTGATTGAATTATGCTGTGGGCGCCCCCTGATGGGGTCGCCCACAGGCGGTGGCAGGACCGGGAAGGTCTCGTCCAGCATGGG
>JAPYNO010000036.1 GCA_028283025.1 Pseudomonadales bacterium
CAACAACACACTGTGTGATCGCCGTTTCACTATACTGTCCAGATGTCTGTGCAGCATCAAACGCATGTGTTTCACCCAATCCACGACGAGTTCATGGATCAGGACATGCAGGATTTTTGGTATTCGCTTGGACCTTGCCCGGGCGACCTTCGTCTGTACGGCGGCACGGCACTTGCCTTGTATTTGAACCACCGACAATCAACAGATTTCGATTTTGCTACGCCTTTGCCTGTGGTGAATGTCCATTTTGTCTCATCCATACACGGCATCTCGAAGGCGCATCTTTCCGGTGGCGATGGTATGGTCGATGGCGTTTTGAAAGCCAAATCCCGTGATATTCGACTGACGTTTATGGAGTGTGGCACATTCCTTCCCATCCCAACCGAAGATCCGATCACAGCAAAGAACGGCATACTGATCGCACATCCAGCAGATCTGGTTGTCAGCAAGGCACATGCAATGTGTTCGCGTGGTCTCCTTCGTGACTATCAGGATTTGATTGCGAGCTTCAACGCTTGGCCTGAGTTGTGTGTGAATGCCCTTCAAAACACACCCGTGCGCTCATCGTTTGAAATCGCACGATCTTTAAGTGCGCCGCCAATTGATGTCTGTGAGCAGATCGATCCGAAGGATCGCGCCGTGCTCGCACGTCTAGCGAGAGATGTCGCTGTGAACGATCAGAATCTGGCACGTTGATGCGCTACAAACACCTCGGCTATGATCCCTTCCCTGCTCTGACGCACTGGCGAGGCACGCCAATTCCTCCCGTTCATGCACCAGTGCCTCGCACAGACGAACGCTGGCGAATCGCCAATTACGTTTGGTGGAACGGCCCGCCGTGGACTGTGCTGCGCAACGCCCATGCCTACCTTTGGCATGTCATGGACTACGGTACTGATGAGGACATCACCTTTACGTTGAAAGATATTGATCGTTCCATATGGATTGAAGCACTCGATGCCGCGAGACCGGGAGTGCTGTCCAAAGGTTCTTATGTACTTGGACTGCTGCTCTTTGAGCACGGCAATGTTGAGGTTGCACAAACAACTTGGACTGACGATGCGCATCAACGGGACTTTCGACCGTTACGCAATCTCTCCTGTGCACAAAGACATGAACGCTATCAGCGAGCCAAATCCGATTTGCCCGTGCCTGACCGACGCCACCCAACCTGATCGAACAGTGTTTCCATGTCCGCTTGGAGTTTTGGAAGCGTCGCTTGAAGTGCACGTTGACGGGATGATTCAAATTGATGCTCGACATGGTCGAAGAACGAAGGGAGTCCCAACGACCATGGCCCTTCATCATCCCCGCTCGTCGACCAGAGCAAGCCTAAGTGCTTGAAATGTATTTCGGCTTCGTCGAGCGATAAGACGCTCTTCTTTGAAGAAGGATGCTTCAATCCCGACTCAAGTGCATCGCGAATCAAGTCATAACTCATCTCATCGCCGACCTCTTCCATCCGCCGCCAGAGGCATCCCATCTGTCTTGCACACGCTGACAGGTTTTTGTCATTGAGGTTTCTCCACATCATGCGATACCGATCTCCGATGACTTTTTCAAACCGCCGGTCAATCTCACCGCCCACTTCAAACACCGCGATGTCTCCGTGACGACTAGCGGACGCCAAGGCACTTTGACCAAGCACTTGGAAAAAATACGGACTCCCCTTACAGCGAGCAAGCATGTTCCGCAAGTCGTTCCCTTGAACCGTCACGTTCGCCGCCTTCAAAATGGCCTGTATCGCCTGCTCGCAGTCTTCGACCGACAAGTCGTTCGGGACCGGAATCAGTCGTTCGTCTTGCGCTCGATCTAGAAACCAAGACGCCCGACAACGTGTATCAGACAACACATCAAGGGTGTCCGGTGTCCCGGCGAGTACGAATCCGATGCGCCCTTGTCCTCCAGTGGTGATCGCTTGAACCGAGTTCATCAGGTTCCCCAGCACCATAGGGTCAGCACCATGTGCTTCATCAACGAGCAGGAACACCGGCTTTCCGGGAAAGTTGTCCACAACCGACTCAATAGAACTTTGAATATCCCTCTCGTATATCCGCTCTTTGTGAGTGGTTGATGTCTCATAGTGATATGACACACCTAGTTTCGTTCCGCCTCGATGCGAGCTCGATGTCTCTTCGAGCGGCGACATAAAACGAGATAAACGACTGATGAGCGTTTCATCTGAGCGTAATGCCCCATTGCCAGTCATTCCAATCACCATGGCATCATCCGCGCCTATTGCTTGTCGCAAGGCACTGAGCAACGCAGTTTTCCCAGTCCCTCTTGGCCCATGAATGACGGCGCCAAGTAGACCGCCTCCACGTTGGACGCCCCTCACGAGCGAGGAGATTTTCTCAAGCTGCGCTTTTCTTCCAACGAAAAGCGCTGGCACCACCGCAGAACCCGCCGGGAATACCTCATCAAAATCGTCATCAGAGTACGCATCTCGAATCGCTCGGCACTTCTCTGCCGTGAGCGATGTGAATTGTTCAAATTGAGGCAATTGAATCGCCTTGTCCATCGGAACGTGACCGCTCAGTAACACTTGCAGTATACCGGCTCGCGCCTTCCATCGACGACATCCCACAAGTCGCCATCACGGAACGTCCCCACGTCATGGATAGGGAATGAATCTGAAAAATGGGGAGGATTGGGGGCAGACATTCCGTATTACGAAACGCATGTTCGCGGCTCACAAATCAGCGTGATAGCACTGAACAAAAATGGAACGCATACTGAATATACAAACTTCTGCGGTTCACTGCCGTCAAATTGGGACGCGGGTCGATGGGGTAGACACTTTTGCTTGGCTGCCCCAGGTGTCGTGAATGCGCAATCTGTTTTGGGATGGGATTGGCTCTGGACAGACACAGAAGGCACGTCTTTCGCCGCACCGATTGTGTCAGGTGCAATCGCTTTGATGATGGAACATTTTCGAGGGCAGTTGGGCAATACCGAGATCGTCAAGCGGATGATGAACACTGCGAACAATCAGGGACATTATTCTCAAATTGAGATTTATGGCGCAGGGCTGCTTGATCTCCAGCCCGCGAATGACTTGGTGCGCGGCGATCTAGCTCGTACCACAGCCTAGCTTGGTTCGTTCGGCATTGGATATTTGCCAAGTGTAGCCGTCGCCATCGGTTGCACGCCATTTGCCTGCCGCGTTCCTCGCACCGCACAGGCACTCTCGCACTTGCGCCGGCCTTCCACCGAAGGCGAAGCATCCACCAGCATACCTACCCACATCGGGATACCAGCCAACCGGCCTATCAGGATTAAGCGCGGTTCGGATGCAACGCCGCGAGAACGTATTGGCATTCATACGGATAGCATTTTTACGAGCTGTCCACATGGCCAACTCATAATGCGTGTTCTGTTTCAGTCCGGTGAACGTCCTCGAAAGATTGGGGAAGGTGTAAGTAGCCGATCTGATCCTTACATTGAAAATTTGGTTCATATCGTGTTCCTCCGTGCTGCCAGGTTCGCACACAGCAACGAACACAGTGAACGGGTAAGAAGTGCCACCGGAAAACGGAAGGATGTCCGCGCCTTTCAAAGCGAGAGGGCACCGCGAATTGTACCCCATCGTGGGGATACCGGGGGTCGATGAGTTCGCCGAAGCAAGTGGTGACGCACCTAACCTTGCGGACTTTGCTACATAAGTCCCTAAAGAAACGACTTCAAGCGTCAATCGGAGTAGGCTCGAAGTCGCTCGTCAAACGACAATATCCTCGCCTTTCGCTTTCTGATTCGAAACTGCTCGGCAAGATCAATTATCGAAATATCGGTAAACGAATAATGTGGACCCTTGTGCTGAAGAAATTGGTCGGCAAGACGAACAATGTCGTGTGCCCGTAAAAGAATATCCTTGTCCACTGAAGACACAACCCACGGTATCTCTCTTTCAAACGATCCTCGAATATCCTTGACAAATCTACGGCTCAATTCGCGCCGAAAGTGGCCTTGAGAGATATGGGAAATGTGATTGGCGACTTCAAATAAAACCGGGATGGTCACCCACAAGCGCTCGTTTCGTTCAACGGCGGCGGTTGTCTTCAAAGTTTGCCGAGAGATAGGATTCGAGAGCGCCTCGCGTGACATAGTCGCCGAGCCCGCCCTGTAATGAAAGTGTTCTGGAGAATTGAAGATCGCCGAGTGGGGTCACCTTGAATCCTCCAAGTGTTTCGTCAAAATGACTGACAAGGACACTGTCCATGCGCTTCTCGTCTATAGCATCCATGAATGCCGGGTTATGTGTCGTGAGGACGATACTCAATTTGCGCCGGCTAGCCGCGTCCTCGAACGTCTGCACCATAAGGCTTGCGCGGCTCGGATGTATGCCATTGTCGAACTCTTCAACGACAATGCGCGACCGCTCCGGTACTGTTTCGAGTGCGGTCATAATAGCGAGCGTCCTGAGCGCACCATCTGACAAGAGCCTTGCGTCGACAAGGCGGTCAGGCGCATTATCTGTGCGGATGAAGCCCGCCATAACATCGCCGAGCGGCGTCTCTACGAAATCGATTCCCGCCACAGGATCTTCCGGTATCTGCCGAATGAACTCAGTGATTCGATGCAGGGTAGCCTGTTGCTGTTGATCGCCTTTTTTAAGTGCGAGCAATACCGCAGACAAGTTCATTCCATTCTTGAACAGTTCAGGATGCGCTTCAGTACGCACATAGTCACGCATCGCCTTCGGTTGCGGATCAAAGATATAAGATCGCTGAAGGTATTTCCGTACGAGTCTTACGGTCTTGACACCTAGTTGCAGTCTGTCGCCCTTTGCGCTGCTGTTTCTCGCCATCTCCTCGAACCTAGACAGAGCTGAGCGAGAAGATGTCACTTGAATCTGCGGATTCCTGCCGCGCGAGAAATTGGCATAGGAAACTGTCAACAACTCACCGCCGTCACTTGTCGCGTCTATCAGTACCTTGTTGCCAATCTTGAGGCGTTCTGAAACCACTTGAACATGATTCCCCGCCCCCCTAGCTAGCTCGATGAAATAGCTCACACGCTGCTGTTTCCCTTCAAAGCGAATTCTTGCTCCATTAAAATCAAAGCGCACCCGTTCCTGACCAAATCGTACACAAGAACCTAATCCTCCACGAATCTCAAGGCTGCCGCCTTTGCCGACATCGCTCATTTCGTTGAGTGACGCGCCTGCAGCCAAGGCGCCAAATAGCTCGACGGCCTCTATAAGGTTGCTTTTGCCCGACCCGTTTCGGCCAAGCAAGATAGTGAGCGGTTCGAACAAATTGATCGAAGCGCGCGTGAAATTCTTAAAGTTCTCGAATGAATGCATCGGGCATTTCCCGATTGGGCAAACTTGGCTATGGTGGCCAAGCGATGCCTCTCAGCCTTGCCTTCAAGCGTCAATCCTCGCCGTCGCCGTCCCTGAGAGCACCACCCGACCTTCCTGATTGACGGTTTGCAACGACAGGTCTACGAGCTGCTCGCCGTTTTCTTCGCGAACGGCCTCCACGGTTACTGTGGAATCGAGCGTGTCGCCTGGCCACACTTGGCTGGTGAAGCGCACACCGTACTTGGTGAGGCGTCCGTCGCCGACATAGTTGGTGAGCAGCTTGCCGGTCATGCCCATAGTCAGCATACCGTGCGCGAACACCGATGGGTAGCCAGCGACCTGGGTGGTAAATACTTCATCCGAATGCAAGGGGTTGTAGTCGCCTGACGCGCCTGCGTATTGCACGATTTGCGTGCGCTTGAGGTCTTCAACGAGTCGTTCGGAATAAGTGTCGCCGACTTTGATTTCGCTTCGCTTTAGGGCCATTGTCTTCTCGCTCTGCTTCTGATGTGCTTGATTGGCTGCGCCTATTTCCCGGCATCGACAGGACGCTCGGTCCTGACGCCAACGCCGCGCGCAGTGATCACCAGCTCGCCGTTCTGATCGCGATACTCGGTGATGGTCTCATTGAATATGAGCTTGCCGGAGCGCCGTCCTTCTTTCTCCCAAGTCTTGCCTGGCTTGACCTCGGCGGTGAGCACATCGCCCGGCGAGATGTGGCGGTGATATTCGAAGTGCTGTTCAGCGTGCAACCCAGCCGCAATACCGCTACCGCCAGAGCCGCCACCGGAACCCGACGACTTTGGCTTGAGACCGGTCGGCTGCCCGCCCGATCCAAACCATGGCTGGCCGGGCTTAGGTCTCAAGATATAGTCTGGGTCGAACTGCGCACTCGCCTGCGCGAAGGTCGGCGGGGCAATAATCTTGCCGACCTCCGATCCCGCCGCATGTGCCTCATCGGAATAGATCGGATTTTCGTCGCCAACGCTGCGAGCGAACATCAGTATGTGGCTCGCCTCCACTGGGAATTTCTCAACAGCCATGGATGCCTCTCAAATGGGTGTCAAATTTTCAAGTTGCCAAGTATGGCGCTATTGCGCAGAGTCTTGCAATAGCATTTGTGAGAGCTCGTGCACGGCGCGCGCATACATATGACTGCGGTTGTAGCGAGTGATGACATAGAAATTATTGAGGCCTGCATACGGCTCGGCACCGTCGCCGTTATCAAAGCTGGTAAGCATCACTTGTACGTCTCGTTCGAGTTCCGACCATTTGGGTTCATGAAAAAGAACGCCCTCGCCTGCAAGGTCGGCAATGCTCGGCGCTGCGCTAAAATCGCCTTGAAAGCGAAGCGCATCCATATCTGCCTCTTCGCCGAGGGAGACCGGCATGAGCACTCGCTCCCCTGATCGCCAGCCATGCACCGCCAAGTAGTTGCCCACGCTGCCAATGGCATCCTCGCTGTTTTTCCAAATGTCGCGCTGTTGATCGCCGCTGAAATCAACAGCATAGGCACGAAAGCTCGATGGCATAAATTGCGCCAGTCCAAGCGCGCCGGCATAGGAGCTCTTGAAGCTGCCAGCATCCTTACCTTCTTCGCTCGCAAGCAGCAGCAAATGCTTGAGTTCTTTCGAGAAAAATTCAGAGCGCGGCGGATAGTCGAAGGCGAGAGTCGCCAGTGAATTGAGCGCACGGTGGTTGCCTGTGACTCGCCCATAGTCAGTTTCGACACCGATGATGGCGACAATCACTTGCGGCGGGACGCCATAATCCGCCTCGGCGCGCTCAAGCGCGTTACGATTCTCCTGCCAAAAATTGAGGCCACGACGAACACGTAGCGGCTGCAGGAAAATCTCTCGGTACTCGTGCCACTCAAGGGTTCGCTCCTTCGGCCTGGAGATCGCCTCAATGACGCTCTCATCATACTCGGCGCTTGCCAGCACGGCTTCAAGTGTGGCGCGATCAAGCTGATGCGCCTCCACCAAGCTGTCGATCAGCGCCTGCGCCTCGCTTCGAGCCAAGTAATTGGCTTGCGCCTGAAACGCGGACATTATCGTAAGACTGAAAGCAAGAGTGAAAAACAGGTGGCGCAAGTGACTATTTCCTATGGGCGTTGAAAGAGAGAATCATACCGATGCCAATCAAGGTTGAGAGCATGGAAGTGCCACCATAACTCACAAGCGGCAGTGGCACACCAACAACGGGCAAAAATCCGCACACCATCATCATATTGACAAACACACAGATGAAAAGCCCACAGGCAATGCCAGCTACGGTGAGCTTCTGATAGGCCTCATTCAGCTGGATGGATATATACAGGCAACGCCCAAGCAAAATGAGATAGAGCGTCAAGAGCGCAATTATGCCGAGCAGCCCAAACTCTTCGCCGATGACGGCGGCAATAAAGTCATTGTGACGTTCAGGAAGAAACTCGAGGTGCGATTGCGTACCTTGCCGGAAGCCCTTGCCAAACAGCCCGCCCGAACCAATGGCTGTGGTCGATTGAATGATGTGCCAGCCAGCGCCTTGCGGGTCACGCTCCGGGTCGAAGAGCGTCAAGATGCGCAAACGCTGATAGTCCTTGAGCAAGAACCATACGAGCGGCGCACACATGAGGCCGAGTACGCCCATACTCACAATGAACCGCAGCGACACCCCGGCGAGCACCACCACCGAAACGCCAATCAAGGCAAGAATAACGCTCGTGCCAAGATCAGGCTGCACGATCACGAAACCAACGGGCGCAATAATAAGCAGCGCCTTCAAGCTCACCTGCTGCAGTCCAAGCCTCATTCGCTGCTGAGCAAACGTCCAGGCTAGCATCGCGGGCAGTGCCACCTTCATGAATTCAGATGGCTGCATACGAAAGCCAGCGAAGGCCAGCCATCTGCGCGAACCATTGACGACATCGCCCACTGCAAGTACCAATGTCATCAGCAGCAGGATCGCCACATAAGCGACCGGCGTCCACACTTGAATGAAGCGAGGACTGATTTGACGAATGACAAGCATGCAACCCAATCCGAGCGCGACATGCACGACCTGGCTGATAAATAGCTGCGGGGCTGCATGGGTCGCGCTCGCAAGCGCGATCAGACCAAGTGCCAAGATCAGGCTTAGCGTAATGAGTAACAGCGAGTCAAGCCCATGCCTCTCAAGCCGAGTGCCGCCTGTTTGCAGCGGCCAAATCGCATCAAGTCCGGTCAGCACGGACATCAGGCCTGCATCTCCATCCAAGCATCAATGATGGCACGTGCGACCGGCGCGGCCGAGCGACTGCCGCTACCGCCGTGCTCAACAAGCACGGCGATGGCAATCGAGGGTGCCTCGGTCGGGGCAAATGCGACAAACCATGCGTGATTGCGAAACTCAGGCGCGAGGTCTTCCGGCGAAACATACTCGCCTTGCTCTTGGCGAACAACTTGCGACGTGCCTGATTTACCCGCCATCGAATACGGAATGTCCATACCGATATACGCCCAAGCTGTGCCATTCTGACCAGCACCCATGAACCCGCGATGCACCACGGCTTGCATGGCTTCTGCCATGCGTTCGTAATCTTCTTGGCTTGGCAGCATAAGCACCGGCGCTTCGATTGCATCGATCAGTCCATTATCTTTTGCGCCGCGATAGAGATAAGGACGGAATGCCTCACCGCGACGCGCAATGATGGCAGTGGCCGTGGCGAGCTGCAGCGGTGTGACTTGCAGTGCGCCCTGCCCGATCGACATGTTGAGATTGTCTCCCGGACGCCATTCGTCATTGCGATAGGTGCGCTTCCAATCGGGCGTCGGCACGAGGCCGGATACCGCACCCGGCACATCAATGCTCGTCACTTGACCGAAACCAAACGCATAAAGAAAGTCAGTGAGCTGGTGAGGCGGCATGCGCGAGGCCATTTCATAAAAGTACACATTGGCGGAACGATAAATTGCGCGATGCAGGTCTACTTCGCCGTGCCCGCCGACGCCCCCCGGGCGCCATGTCCAATCGCGATATCGGCGTGAACTGCCCGGCAGCTGAAAATACCCTGGATCATAGATGGTGCGTTCCCAGTCTGTCTGCTGACTCGCGATGCCAGCAAGCCCAATGATCGGCTTCACGGTGGATCCAGGCGCGTAGAGCCCAGCAACGGCGCGATTGAACAAGGGGCCTTTTGCGCTTGCGGTCAGATTCTCATACTGTTCGGCACTAAAGCCTGTGACGAAGAGATTCGGATCGTAGCCCGGCGCACTGACGAGCGCGAGAATGCCGCCATTACGCGGATCAATGGCGACAACCGCACCATTTTGCCCGTCAAGTGCCTGCAATGCCGCTTCTTGGAGCACTGCACTGAGTTCAGTGTGAATATTGCGTCCATTCACTGGCGCAATCACTTCAAGCGGACGTGTCACGCGTCCGGAAGCGCTCACTTCAAGCGTCTGCTCGCCGACCTCTCCGCGCAGCACTGATTCATAGCGCGCTTCAAGGCCAAGCTTACCGATGTACTCTGCGCCCCGATAGTTCGCCCGATCAATTAATGCGTAATCCTCGGAACTGATACGCCGCACTGATCCAACCGCATGGGCGAAAATCCCGGCGAATGGATAGTCACGCAGCGTTCTCGGTTCAATTCGCACGCCCGGCAAATGAAAGCGGTCCACAGCGATGATTGCGCGCTGTTCTAACGTCAATCCGAACTTGAGCGCGATCGGCTCATAGGGCCGACGGTTCTCGCGCAGCCTGCGGTCAAATTGATCCAAATCCTCCTGTATCAGCCCGAGCGCATCGCTCAATCGTGCGAGCAGTGCATCAAGATCCGGCACTTCCTCACGAATGATCGAAAGCGTCCAGATGTTACTTGACGTGGCCAGCGGTACGCCATCGCGATCAAAGATCACTCCGCGAATGGGCTCGAGTGGACGTTCAATGATGCGGTTGCTATCGCTTCTGAGCGCATACTTGTCGTAGTAGAACACCTGCAGTTGAATGAAGCGAAAGAGCAGCAGCATGAGCAAGACGACCATGCCGACGAACAAGATCAGCGCACGAAGCGAGTGCGTGTCCGGCGCGATGCCAGGGGCGTCTGTAGCCTGAGAGATCATCCTGCTTCAGGCACCTTCGGGCATATCGGCAGAGGTCGAATCAACTTCTGCCCACATGCGCTCGAGGTCGTAATACTTGCGGGTTGACTCGAGCATCACATGTACCACGACATCGGCAAGATCAATGAGCACCCAATCAAGGCTCTCCAAGCCTTCCACGCCGAGCCTTTCGAAACCCTGCGCTTTGGTCTCTTCCATCACATGATTCGCAAGCGTCTTGACATGCCTTGGCGAAGTGCCAGTGACGATGATCATGTAGTCGGTGAAGCTTGACGCTTCACGCACATCGAGCGCCACTAAATTCATACCGCTGCGATCGTCAAGCAAGGTCAGCACGAGATCGCGCAAGGCCTCCGGCGTATGTTGGCGCTCAAGATGCTCCACCTCAGTGTTCCGTTTGATACAGGCGGTGCTTGACGATGTAATCGAGTACAAGCGGGGGCAGCAGTCTGTCCACTGCTTCGCCGCAGGCCAAACGGCTGCGGATTTCGGTCGAAGAGACGCGAGGCAGTTGCTGCGTGATTTTCACGACCTTGCCGGCAGGCGATGCACACAAGTCGTCAATGCCAGCGCGGCTCACTTGCCATCGCTGCTCGACCTGTGCGTGCACATCGTCCATATCGCCTGCGCGCCGGAACACCACGAGATGCGCCAAATTCTTAAGTTCCGTCCATTCGCGCCAAGTGTTGAGCTTGGCGTATTGATCGGCCCCCATCGCCCAAGCAAGCGATGCCTCGCTGCCGACAAGCTTTCGCACCTTCCGCAAGAGATCAATCGTGTAGGGAGACTCGCAAAAATCTCCGACCGACGCCACGCACACGCGAGACTCGCCCGAGAGCGCTAAAGTCAACATCGCCTTGCGCGTTTGCACATCAGCCTTCGGCGCATCTCGAAACGGTGGATTCACAGAGGCCAGCAGGCACACCTCGGCGCCTTCGCGCAATAAATGCCTTGCGAGCGCAACATGTCCAACATGTACTGGATCGAAGTTCCCTCCGTACAGGACGAATGGCCCGTCTCGCAACATCACCTGTGGCGAATCTGACCATCGCCGAGCACAATAAACTTGCTGCTCGTCAGCCCGTCGAGCCCGACCGGACCACGCGCATGGAGCTTGTCGGTCGAAATGCCGATTTCAGCGCCAAGGCCAAATTCAAATCCATCGGCAAACTGTGTTGAGGCATTGACCATGACCGTTGCGGAATCGACCCGTGCCAAGAATTCATTGGCCTTGACGTAGCTTTTGGTGACAATCGCGTCCGTGTGCGCCGAGCCGTAGGCGTGGATATGATCAATCGCCGCAGACATGTCATCAACCACCCGCACTGCGAGTTTCGGGCCAAGATATTCTTCGTACCAATCGGCTTCTGTCGCTTCACCCATGCCTTTGCACTGCGCTCGACTGCGCTCGCAGCCGACGAGTTCGATGCCGTGCGCCTGCAGCGCATCCGCGATCATCGGCAGCACACTTGATGCCTCGGCATCGACTAGGAGTGTCTCAATCGCATTGCAAACCGCGAGCTTCTCGATTTTCGAATTGACGGCGATTTCAATGGCCATCTTCGGCTCGGCATCGGCGGCAATATAGACATGGCAGACGCCGTCCAGATGCTTGATGACGGGCACTGTCGCGTCGCGGCTGATACGTTCGATGAGCGACTTACCGCCTCGCGGCACCAACACATCGACGAATTCGTCGAGCCTTGCGAGCATCGAAACCGCTTCTCGGTCTGTTGTTTCAACGAGCAGCACCGCGTCTGGGTTGACATCGGCGTCTTCAAGACCAAGCGCGATCGCACGTGCGATCGTGCGGTTACTCATCACCGCCTCGGAACCGCCGCGCAGAATGCAGGCATTGCCCGACTTAAAGCACAGGCTTGCGGCATCGACTGTCACGTTCGGCCTCGACTCATAGATGATGGCGATGACACCAAGCGGCACCTGCATTCGACCGACCCGTATGCCACTTGGCCTGCGCGAGACTTCACTGATGCGCCCGACCGGATCGGGCAGATCGCCCACTTGCCTGAGCCCCTCAATCATGCGATTCACGCCCGCATCGTCCAACATCAGCCTATCGAGCAGCGGCTTCGCGATCTCGCGTTCACGGGCGCGCTTCAGATCTTGCTCGTTGGCTTCAATGATCTCGCCGTGCAAAGCATCAAGACGCACGGCAATCTGGCGCAAAGCAAGCGCGCGCGCTTCGGCAGGCAGCGCAGGAAGCCCGCGCGATGCCTTGCGCGCTCGCTGCCCCAAAGAGCGGACGTATTGCAGCACATCCTCCTGCTGCCGAATTTCCGCCGCCGCCATTTCAGTTCGCACCTTGCATCGAAAGTATCTCGTCAACCGTATGCAGGCGCTCAACAGGGCTATTGGAACTCAAGATGCGTTGCCCGAGGGCGGCATCACGAACAACAAGCCTCGCAAGCCACCAACTCATCTCCGAGATGTTGTCGAGATCAATCTCAATGCGATCGTTCGCTTGGCTGTCCACGAACTCACCGAGCAGCACGCGCAGGTGCTGAAGCTCTGCCGGAAATGCCTCGTCGCTTTCCTCCCGCAGCCAAGACACACGCCCCATCAGCAGGCGGTCGGCCCGCTCGCTGGTGCCGAGCACTTCGAACCTGCGCCCGGCGAGCACAGAGATTCGCTTCTGACCGTCCGGCAAGGCCATATGGTCGATCACATGGACGAGCGTGCCAACCGATGCGAGCATCGGCTGGCGAGCATCCGGCTCGCGCAGTGCCTCTGTGCCTTCCTCGATGCGCACAATGCCAAATCCAGTGCCCGTGTCCACGCAGTGTTCGATCAGACTCAAATACCTAGGCTCGAATATGCGAAGCTCAAGCTGGCTACCCGGAAAGAGCAGCACACCGAGCGGAAACAGCGGGATAGTCTCCACGCCTTGTCCGCTCATATGTGATGTGGAAATGTCGGACACGGTGATCTTGTCTTTAAGCCCTGCAAATTATAGAAGCTAAACGTTCAACGCCGGGGCAATTCAAGCCCGTTCAATATCTGTTCCCGGTCGCGGTCGGTCGCCGCGTCCCGAAACGCCTGCACGAGATCGCGGGTGAGGTGTGGCGCGAACCAGCGAATGAACTCATAACCGAAGTCACGCAATTCGGCTGCGCGCACGCAACCGATATAGGTCGTTGACATGGCGAAGAGAGTGGAGCAGTCGATATGTACCAAGTCCTCGTCCTTATCGGCTTCATAGGCCATACTCGCAATGATGCCGACACCGAGGCCACGGCGCACATAGGTCTTGATCACATCGGCATCAGTTGCGGTGAGCGCCAAGGTTGGTTCGGTGCCAGCAGCGGCAAACGCAAGATTCAAGGGCGAGTCCGCCGAGAATCCGAACGAATAGGTCACGATCGGATGGCGGGCAAGTTCGCGAATAGTCAAACGCGAACAAGAAGCGAGTTCATGATCTTTTGGCACAATCAGTGCACGGCCCCACCGATAGCAAGGCATCATCACCATGCCTTGAAAAAAATGCGGGGACTCAGTGGCGATGACGAGATCCACTTCTCGCGACATGGCCATCTCGGCAATTTGAAACGGCGAGCCGAGCTTCATATGAAACGAGACTTTCGGATAGCACTCGCGAAACCGCTCCACCACCTCGGGCAGGGTGTAGCGCGCCTGTGTATGCGTGGTGGCGATAACGAGGCTGCCGCTGCGATTACCACGATGGTCGGCGGCAACCGCGGTAATGTTATCGGCTTCCTGCAGCATGCGTTCCACGCGCGGCAAAATATCGCGCCCGGCGGGTGTCAGACCGATAATTTGGCGCCCTTGCCGCTGGAAGAGTGAGATACCAAGATCGGCCTCAAGGGCTGCAATCTGCTTGCTGATACCAGGCTGTGAGGTGTCGAGGCGACGCGCCGTGGCCGATACGTTGAAGTCGTTGCGGACGACTTGCACCAGATAGCTGAGCTGCTGCAGTTTCATTCGATGCTCGCTTCGCTCGGCACATGCCCAACGAGTCCAACCTCGGCCACAGAATCGCAATTGGCCTGCTGGTCATCAAAAAAGATGTCGGCATTGAAGACATCGAGAAACGCCGCCTTGTCCTGGCCACCTAGGAAAAGGCATTCATCGAGACGAATATCCCAGGCGCGCAGCGTCTGAATGACGCGCTTGTGCGCAGGGGCCGAGCGCGCCGTCACGAGGGCTGTGCGAATCGGGCAGGCGTCCAATTCGTCAAACATGCGCTGCAATTCATGCAGGGCTTCGAGTACAGGCTTGAATGGGCCAACGGGCAAGGCTTCATCCGCCTGCTTGACTTCGCTTTGCTCAAAAGCATCCTGGCCTTCGGTGAGATAGATGCGTTCGGCATCCCCGGCAAAGAGCACGTTGTCGCCATCAAAGGCGATACGAAGTACATCGTCTCCGGCCAAGATCTTGGGCGATGGCAGCAGGCGCGCAGCGGCCACACCTTCTTGCAGCGCCTTGCGTACATCCTGTTCAACTGTGGACAAGAACAGATGGCAGTCGAAGGCGCGCACATAGCGCCAAGGCGATTCACCGCCACAAAAGGCGGCGCGCGAAATGCCAAGACGGTGATGCTCGATTGAATTGAATACGCGCAGACCAGTGTCCGCCGAGTTGTGTGAAAGCAGGATGACCTCGACGAGCCGCCGATTGAGACGCTCGTTCAAAAGCAGAATCTTGCGCACGAACTCGAAAGCCTCGCCAGCTTCAAGCGGGTCGTTTTCGTGCTCGATCTGGTATTCGCGATACTTCTCAAGCCCCTGCTCTTCATACACGCCGTTGCCCGACTCTAGGTCGAATAGGGCGCGCGAACTGGTGGCGACCGTCAGAATCGGCTCGTCATGGACAGGCGAGCATGAGGGCTGCGTCGTGCTCATGCATTCAGGTCTGGAATAAGTTCGTCCTCGAGCTTGGCGATCATATCCTTGAGTTGGAGCTTACGCTTCTTGAGCCGCTGGACTTTCAAGCTATCCGCTTCCCTGCGCTTGAAACATGACTCAATTTCATCATCGAGCGAACGATGCTCCTTCCTCAGATCCTCAAGCCATGCCTCAATCTCTTCTCGCGAATTCTTCAAGTGAATGACACCTCGACATGCTTCAAGCTCATCATATCGCCTTGAAGCTTCGCTGAAAAGGTCTTTGCCAACTTTGCGCGACTTGTCTCACAATAGCCATGTCTCGCAGTGAATGAAAAAGGCACGATGGCGCGTCCGCTGACATCCGCAGCATCATCCGCAACATCAGGGGAGGTCGATACCTTCCTCAGCGCAGCGAAAAAGCTGCCACAGACAACGGCACAGGCAAAAGCCACGCACCGCATCATGTTTGCGCTCGATGCGACCGCAAGCCGACAACCTACATGGGACATAGCTTGTGCGCTTCATGCCGAGATCTTTCTTGCCGCGAGAGATGTCGGCGAGGTGGCCGTGCAATTGCTGTTCTATCGCGGTCTTGGCGAACTCAAGAAAAGCCCGTGGGTGAGCTCGCGGCAGCGGCTGCTCGAACTCATGCAACGGGTGTCCTGCACAGGGGGGCTCACGCAGATTGGCCGGCTGCTGCGCGAAGCCGCGCGGGAAGCGAGTGCGCATCCGGTGAAGGCGCTCATATTCGTGGGAGATTGCTTTGAAGAAGCAGAGGATGAGGTCTTGCGGCTCGCAGGGCAGCTTCGGCTTTTGAATCTGCCCGTCATCCTCCTCCAGGAGGGCATCGATGCAGAGGCGTCAAGCGTGTTTGCGAAGATCGCCAAGCTCTCAGGCGGGGCGCACCTGCCGTTTGCTTCCGGCAGTGCTGAGCATCTTCGAAGACTCTTGGGCGCGGCGGTCAACTTCGCGGTGGGCGGACGCGAGCGCTTGCTTCGTCAAGACACATCAACGGCGCGGCAGCTCCTCGGTCAATTGCCTGGAGACGGTTGAGAATGGCGCTTATCCTGATCATCCTCCTAGGCACTATCGGCGCACTGATCGCCAGATACCTTGTGATTCGCCTCAGACAAGGCCAATCCAAGCCTGCGGGCGCAGGCGCATCGCAAGGTGCTACTTGGGCGCTTGTCATTGGCCTCACACTCGGCCTCGTTGCGCTTGCCGCGAGCGGGCGCGTGCACTGGCTCGCCCCGATCCTCGGCGGACTGCTGCCAATTGCTGTGCGAATGCTGCCGCGACTATTTCAGCGTTTCAGAGCCGGACAATTCGGCGCCGATACGAGCGCTGGCGGACGCACAAGCGAAGTCAAAAGCGCATGGCTGCGCATGACGCTTGACCATGACTCAGGGCATATGGAGGGGGAAGTTCTCTTGGGCGAGCACGCGGGAAAATTCTTGAGCGAACTCGATTTCGATGCACTGATGACGCTGCGGGATACGATCGAAGACAATGACTCATTGCGCCTTTTTGATGCGTGGCTCGACCGACATCACCAGCACTGGCGAAACTCCGGCGATGGCGGGCAGGACCGACAAGGCCCGCAAGGCGGGCCAGAAATCGGCAGCGGTGCCATGACGCGCGCAGAGGCCTTGCGCATCCTTGGGCTCGGCGAGGATGCCGATGAGAGCGAGATTCGCGCCGCCTACAAGCAGCTAATGCAAAAGCTCCATCCTGACCTCGGCGGGTCAGACTATCTCGCCTCGGTCATCAATCGCGCCAAGGAAGTGCTGCTCGGATCGTGACGCACGGGTCGCATCGGGCTTGGCACTGCCGCATTGCCGCACTAGAGAGAGTCAGTTCGTGCCGCAGCCGAGTCTGTTTCGTTCTGCGGTGGATATTTGCCAT
>JAPYNO010000037.1 GCA_028283025.1 Pseudomonadales bacterium
TCACTGGTTTGTTCGTCAAGGGATTGTGCCGGAATGCCGCTCCCAATCTGGCAGAGAGTAAAGCGCTGAGCGCAGTAGACTTGATCAGACCTTTCCTAGAGCAGTTCCGGCGAACTAATAGAGCCGCGCACGGCGGATGCGGCGACAACTTCAGGACTTGCAAGGTGGGAACGCACCCCCGGCCCTTGCCGCCCCTCGAAATTGCGATTGGTGGAAGTGACCACGCGCTTGCCTGCGCCGAAGGTCTCGCCGCCAGCATAAAAGCACATCGAGCAACCAGATTCGCGCCACTCAAACCCCGCATCACGAAACACCTTGTCCAAGCCTTCGGCCTCGGCCTCGCGCTTGATGCGAGTCGAACCGGGCACACAGACGGCTTCGACGCCGGGGGCGATATGTCGATTGCGCAAAATGCGTGCCGCCGCACGAAGGTCGCCAAGCCGTGAATTGGTGCAGGAGCCAATGAACGCAGCATCGATATCGAGGTCCGTCATGCGTGTGCCTTGCGTGATGCCCATATAGTCGAGCGCTTTTTTGGCGTCGCGATTGACAGGTTGCGGCACGGCGCCATCAACCGCGACACCTTGATCAGGCGAGGTGCCCCAAGTGATGCGCGGACGAATACTCGAAGCATCGATGTGGAGCTCGCGCGTGAATTCAGCGGATGGATCAGACTTGAGCGCCTGCCATGCATCAACTGGGAGGCAGTTCGGCGCATAGCGCCTGCCCGACACATATTCAACCGTCTTCTCATCGGGCGCGATGAGTGCGGTGAAGGCAGCGTACTCAACGGCCAGATTGCACAGCGTCATACGCGCTTCGATGGATAGTGCATCGATTGTGCTACCGCAGTATTCCACTGCGCTGCCCTTGGCGGCATCGGCGCCAAATTCGGCGATCAGGTGCAGCGCCATGTCTTTGGCCGTGACCCAAGGCGCGAGGACGCCATCAAAGATGACACGCATGACGTCCGGTTTCGCGAGTCGCACACAAGATGTCGCAAGCGCATGCTCGACCTGACTCGCGCCAACACCGATGGCGAGTGCGCCGAGTGCGCCGAGCGTGCAGGTGTGTGAATCCGGGCAAACCAGCGTAACGCCCGGCAAGGCGAAGCCTTGCTCGGCGCTCACCAGATGCGATATGCCCTGATCATCGTCGTTGACATCGAAGATGCGCAGCCCAAGCGCCTGCGCCGAGCCGCGTGCGCTTGCAATGAAAATCTCGCCGCCGGGCGCTTGCGTTGCATCGCCGCGTCCCGGCCTTGTATCGACCGTGTGATCCATCACGCAATAGGCGTGCGCTCGCCTGCGCGCATCAAGTCCGCGCTCAATGAGCGATTGCATGGCGATGCTGCCGGTGCGCTCGTGCATGCACACGCGGTCAACATACAAAAGCGACTCGCCAGCCTCGTCCGATGCGACCACATGGGCATCCCAGAGTTTGTCGAACAGGGTACGCGCCACTGTGCAGAACGGCTCAAAAGATATAATGATAGGTCATTATGACTACTCCAAGTGAAATTCACGCAGCTGCCGAGCGCTTGCGCGTTGCTTGGCCGAATTGGGCTGCTGTCTCGGTGCGTGACCGCACGGATGTTCTATTGAATTGGCGCGAGGCGCTTTGTGCGCATCGTCAGCCGATCATCAATGCGCTGATTGCTGATACAGGCCGAACGCGAATCTCCGAGAGCGAGTTCGACGGCGTGCTGCGGCGCATCGACTACTGGGCGGAACATGCGCCGAAACTGCTTGAAGCGACATCGAGTGGTCAGTCCGCCACAGCTCCGAGTGTCCGCTATCAACACCAGCTGCATCCGCTCGGAGTGGTCGGTATCATCAGTCCGTGGAACGTGCCGCTGCTGCTGTCTGTCATTGACGCTCTGCCAGCGCTGTTCGCCGGCTGCGCGGTGATATTGAAGCCGAGCGAAGTGACGCCGCGATTCGCCGAGCCATTGCGAGCGTCTGTGCAGGCGGTGGACGAGCTTGCGTGCGTGTTTGAAATCGCCCAAGGCGATGGCGCGGTCGGCGAAGCCATGGTGGATGTCGCGGATGCCGTATGTTTCACGGGCAGCACTGGAACTGGTCGTAAAGTGGCAATGCGGGCGGCCGCGCGCTTGATTCCCACATTTCTTGAACTTGGCGGCAAAGACCCTTTGATTGTCCTTGAAGATGCGAATATGGGACGCGCCGTGACGGCGGCGCTGCGCGGGTCAGTTCTGAATACCGGCCAAGCTTGTCAATCGATCGAGCGCGTGTATGTTCACGAGACGCTGTTCGAGCCGTTCATTGAGGCGTTGGTGGCCGATGCCAAGCGCGTCGAGACTAGCGCTGATAGCGAAAACGGTGCGCACCTCGGCCCGTTCATCGATTCGCGTCAAGCTGAGACTGTGACGGCGCATCTCGACGATGCCTGCGCACGCGGCGCGGTGCAACACTGCGGCGCAGTCACTCGCACGCAAGATGGCGCTTGGTGCTCGCCGGTCGTACTCACAGGTGTCAATCACGAGATGCGCATCATGCGCGAGGAAACCTTCGGGCCGGTCATCCCAGTGATGTCGTTTGCTGCCGATGTCGATGCCGTGCAGCTCGCCAACGACTCAAACTACGGACTCTCCGCGGCCGTCATCGGCGACGAGACGCACGCGCTCTCAATCGCGAGTCAGATTCATGCAGGGGCCGTGAGCATCAACGACACCGGCCTGACGACGATGGTCTCGGATGTGGAAAAGGACTCGTTCAACGAATCAGGCCTCGGCGCATCGCGCATGGGAGATAGAGGGCTGCTGCGCTTTGTCCGCAAGCAATCGCTGCTTGTGCAAACTGGCGAGGCGCTGCCGATTGATGTGTTTCGAGAAGAGGCGCGCTGAGTTCTATTGAGGTGCTTTGCGCAGCTAATCGAACTGATAGTCGAACACACAAGAAGACCCAACCATCTCTCGAAACCACAAAGTCGCTCTCGCGCCGAGCGAGTCCGTAAGGCGTACCGGTTCGTTCAATGCGAAATGTACGGGTTGGGACCGACCATCGTTGATGGCGACATTATCCGCATAAAGGTAGGTGCGGTCTAAGCTGTCTAGTTTGGGATTCAGACGCCCTTGAATCCCCTCGAGGCGGCCGGTGCGATTGGCGATGATCTGCGAACCGCCTGCTGTCACTGGATGCAAGCGAACCTTCAGCTTGTCGTTTGGCACATGATCGCGCTCAACATGCGCCCTGAATCCACCCGCAGCGCACATGACGGTCATGGGCAGTTTTGCGTGTAGGACAAACTCTGCACGACCAAACGAATCCGTCCGCCCCTCGCGCCAAGTCTTGTTCGGATACAGCATCAATACATGCACATCTGTTAGCGGATCGCCTGTGTCACCATGCACAACCTCCACTGAGGCGGCAACACCACTCGTGACAGGTGGGCTCGCCGCAGGCAAAATGACCTTTAATTCCCGATCGCCGACCAACTCGAAGTCTGGATATCGTCCGGCGAGCGCAAAAGTTTCATCCTGAATGACGGCGATGCCTTCGCCGCGCCGTTCGATGAAATACCGACGCCCACCAGACCCGGATACATCGTCGCCTATCGCACACTGTCCAAGCCGAGACGCCAATAGCTCGTTGCGCGTAAATTGGCTCGTGCGCAGGTCATTCGTGGACATCGAGTTGCACAGGCCTCCCGGCGAATACAGTTCCAGCCGATCATCAAACATGAACAGACGAATCCGCGACCCGGACACCGCGTAATCTCGATGCACTACGGCGTTGACCAGTGCTTCGAATACCGCACGTTCGCTGAACTGCGGCACATCCATTCGTGCAGGATCCTTGTACGCCGCCACACGGCGGTTGGTGATCACGAACGACACGGCTTCCCGGATCTGTTGGTCGAGCGGGCCAGTGATCTCGCGCGCATCTAGTTGGTGGCCTGCATCGGGTCGGGTGCCGCGATAACAAACCGCCTGAATCCACGCATTTGGCAACCATTTGCGAGGATCCGCGGCAGCTAGTAGCACGCCGCCGACGGTCGCCCGGACAGCCCCGCTCGAATCGGTCTTGACAAACTTGAGCTTCGACAGCGCAACTTCCGCAGGATCGTCCGCGCGCGAACTCGCATAGCGCCGCCAGAGATCCGGCTGTAGGCTATTGACACCTGTGTCACGCACCACCTGCGTATCTGTTGACGCGGCATCAGACTGCCCTCGCAAAAGCGACAATCTGCGGACTTCGACCGAATCCATCTGCCGCTTTGCGTCTCCTTGGCGACGCAAGTAGCCGCCAGGTGATCGATGCACCACCGGGCTTTCGGGAATCTGCACAACAAGCGCGCCGCCGCTTGCTGGTGACGGAGCAGGAACTCGGAACATCTCGAAGTCCAGAGGCGGCTTGATGCTGTCTGTGCAGATCTCACGCACATGACGAACCAGCAGGTCGAGTTGCGATGGGCTGAGCGATTGCGGTTGCCGTTCGTCCGTCACACCCAAGATCAGCCGTCCGCCACGAGAATTGCCGAACGCTGCCAACTCGTCGGCCAGCGAATCTCTCCCTGGTGCCCAAACCTTGTTGTCACCGCGAAACTCGACCGCCTTCAATTCGATATCAGTGTCCTCGCCAAGCCGAACTTGCGTCCAGAGTTGAGAGGGATCAATGGGCATTTTTTGTCCTCAATAGGAAGTCCGTCAAGTTACGCCGTGCCATTGACTGAACCAAAATATCGCTCGTTTATTGTCGCCCTCACATCATGCACCATTCAAAAGCTCCATCAGCAAATATTGGAAATCTTCAAGAAGGTTGTAAGTAAAGCAATAGTCGCAGTTTTTCCAAAGCTGCCGCAAGTCATTCTGCCTTGATATCCAACCGCCACCATCGACAAAATTGACGAATATCAGATCAGTTCCGGCTCTGCCATCTCTTGTCTCTCTGATTTTGGCATACATTCGTTGTTGCTCATTCGCTCTTGACGTTTGTGCGGACGAAGTTGTCAGCGAATAGGAAACCATGATCAATATGCGAGGCTCTGTCACGCTGGGGATGGCGACATCCACTTCCTTGTTGTCTACAGCAAGCACCTCCCCTTTTTCGCACTGGTAGCCCAATTCCGTTACTTTGTCCTTGATCGCCGTCTCGAATTGAAACCCCATGCGAGCAGCGTACTTGGAAGAAAGCGAATCTCTGTGTACATTCATGAGATAGCTCTTGTCCTTGATCCGGTCGACCCAGTCGTAAGGCAGCCGGAATTCAGCCCGCACGAATTTTGGAATGAAAATCGCTTCGCCTTCCGGGTCAAGCATAAACTTCGCAATGCGCTGTCTAGCGGCTTTGTCCCGACCGAGAATAGACAGTGATGCGCCATCGAACATCGCCGCGACAATACGCTTCAATCTCTCGGTGGATCCCCCTGCCATCCCAACCATGAGCTTGATCCTTTCTTCGTTCGAATCAGACGCAAGATAGTCAGCCAGAACTTCGGCCTTCGGCCTTCCGTCATTCTTAGCTGATGTCAAGAGAGAAAGCGATGCGGCTTCTTCAATCAAGTTCTCAATTTCGTCTTCGACTTCCTTGAAGTCAAGGAAGTGACTCATGCTCTCAAGCACTTTTTCGAAGGCTATCTTCTCCACAATCTTCATCCCGGATTGATGCAATTTTGCCCAAATGTACTGATACATAACTACCGTGCATGTCTTTCACTTCGCTTGACTGCGAAAATCGTTCATTCGCAATGCTCGCATACTCTGGGTCAATGTCTGCGCCGATGTACCTTCGCCCCATTTGCTTCGCGGCAATGGCAGCGGAACCGCCGCCACAGAACGGATCGAGCACAATGTCGTCAACATCGGTGCTCATCAATATGAGGCGCTCTAATAGATGAACAGGAAGCTGGCACGGATGGCCAGCAATACGTCTGTTATTGTGGCGCGAACGGTGAATGTCATTCCAAACGTCGCTTACCTGCGGCCCGACCGGATGCCTCAGGTGCTCCTTGCCGCCATAGTCCTTCAGGAACGCATTGCATTTTGGGCAGCGTGGATGTCCAGCCCGAACATCAAAGAACTTGCTCTTGTTTGTGCGCGTATAGAACAAGATGCCGTAATGTGCAGGCTGCAATGTCTTGCCAAGGGGCTTGCCGTTCGAGTTCCAAGCTATCCAGTGACGGAACTCAAGCAGGCTATTGAGAATTGGGGTTGTGTGGGCGAGCAGCTTGGGAATGTTGTACAGGAACAATGAACCATCGTCAGTCAGGACTCTTGCGCACTCCCGCAGCCATCGCTCGGTCCAGCGCATGTAGTCGTCGAATGCCAAATTATCCTTGTACGAGTTGTACTTCTTATTGAGGTTAAACGGTGGGTCGGCGAATATCATGTTGATGCTGCGCTCTGGAATCGATTCCATGAGTGCGATGCAATCCTGATTGTGCACCTTTCCGCACAGGGAGCCGGGAGCGCTAAGTTTTTTCTGGCTCACGCTGCAATCACCTCATTTGACCCTCTATTGTCTGTGGTCAGTTCCTCTTTTCCATTTCCGCGGGTTTTGCATATGCGGTGAAGCATGTCCCAATCCGTCTTGCACTGCGCACCAAGCTGCTTGCTTAGCTGCATCGCGCTAATTTCCTTCCTATCAGTCAACACGGAGTATATTGCCACAATCCATTCTGCGTGAGCATCTTCAACGCAAGAAGAAGGTCGATAATGAGAACCTGAATTTCGTTGCCTTGCATGTCCACAAGTTGCAGTTCCTCTACAAAGTCGAAATAAACGCGTTACTGCAATCCGCCGTTGATGGTGCTATTCGTCTCCGACATTGGTCGCTTCAACACGAAACACGCTCAGATCAATCCGCTCGCCCACGCGAAAATCCGTCCAGCGAACCTCGTTCTGCTTGATGCCGTTGTAGAACAGCCTGATACGTCCGGGCTGGCGCCAAGGGCTGTCTGGCTTTGTGAAAAATTCCGAATAGATACGCTCGTGCCAGCCGCGGGGCGTCTCGAATCCCACCATCAGCACCTCGTAGTTGGTCATGGCGATGCCGAACAGGGTTTCGCTGTCTGACGGGTCGCGCACCTGCACCATGTAGCTCGGTACGGCATCGACCAAATCATCGGGTAGGCGGGTCAGCGAATAGCCTTCGTCGAGCGCGTGGCGAATGACGCCGAAGCCGAAGTTCGATGCCCAGCGGCGACTGTCCGCCAGCTCATCGCTCGCTTCGCCGTTCATCCAAGTCGTCTCGCCGTCGAACGCAAGATCGAACGCAACTAAGCCGCTCGAAGCGCTGCGGATTCTTACCATGCCATCGGCGGCGTGCGCGACACGTTTCTCACTCGGGTACACGCGCCACATCTCATGCCGGTCGTAGTGGGTCTCGGAAGTGCCTGCAAAGAAGGTTGATGTGCCGACGAGGTAGAGGCTTGAAGGACGCGCCCAAATCTCCCCGCCTGCGGCGGCGTGCGCGTGTTCAATGATCGATTTTGCGGTCAGGGTCTCGCCTGCCGATGCAGCGCAGGGCAGCAGCGCGAGCAGGCAAAGGATGACGCTACAGCGGCGCAAGAGGGGCAATACCGGGAAAAAGCGATGCGGCTCGAGCACGCACCTCGCCGCCATGAAGTCCGGTCACTTGCAAGCCTATCGGCAATTCAGATTCAGCGTTCGGCATCGGAATTGAAATGCTCGGTACGCCAGCGAAGTTCGCAGGGAGGGTCATGTTGGGCGTATCTTCAGGCGCGCCCTCGCCGATCTTCGGAGCGATGATCGGGGCTGTGGGACTCAGCAATAATCGACCTCGCAGGTCTTTTCGCAAACGTATCCTAGCCTCGTCAATGATTGCTTCGGCGTGCGTGAACTTCTCTTGCGACGCCTTGCTCGCCCAGTCAAGCATCGCCCGCAACTCGTCGCTGAATCCTTGCGGTGACTCCTTGAGCGGCTTCGCAAATGTCTTCAACGCATCGCGCTCGCACAG
>JAPYNO010000038.1 GCA_028283025.1 Pseudomonadales bacterium
TCTACTAAACCCGGCGATCCAATTCCACATGTTCCGGAATCTTTCTTCAATCCTATCAATAGGTTATGCGCCGAAAAAGGGTTTTTCAAGACCGACTATTTATGACCGAACGCAAGAGCATGGTCGATATCGTGCAAGCCGTGGGCCGCGTCATGCGCAAGGCGGCGGGCAAGGAATACGGCTACATCGTGCTGCCGATTGCCGTCACCGCAGACAAAGACCCTGCAGAAGCGCTTGATTCCGGCAAGGATTTCGATGTCGTGTGGAGCGTGCTGCAAGCGCTGCGCTCACATGATGATCGCCTCGATGCCGAGATCAACCAGATTGACCTCAACAAGAAGCCGACGAAACGCATCATATTCAGCGGCGATGCATCAGACATCCCAACACCGCAAAGCGAAATTCCCTTTCCGCCCATGACGCTGCCGCCGGGCGCCATCTACGCCAAGATCGTGGAGAAGTGCGGCGACCGAAAATACTGGGAAAGCTGGGCAAAAGACGTCGCCGACATCTTCGCTCGCCTTGTGCTTCGCATCGGCAACCTTCTCGCCGACCCGAAGAACATTGACCTCAAAGAATGGTTCGATGCTTTCCATCAGGAACTGCGCGCCTCCATCAACGAGTCAATCTCATCGGGACAAGCCATTGACATGATGGCGCAGCACATCCTCACGCAGCCAGTGTTCGACGCACTCTTTGACGGCTACGATTTCGCGGCTGGCAATCCAGTCGCGAGGGCGCTCGATGAACTTCGCAGGGATTTCGGCGAGTTCGGCATGGAGAATGAAGTCCGCGACTTGGAAGGCTTCTATGAGAGCGTTCGACTGCGCGCGCGCGGCCTCGATAATGCAGAGGCGCGGCAAAGCGTGTTGATGGAGCTCTATCAGAAGTTTTTCTCGACTGCGCTTAAAAAAGATGCTGAGCGCTTAGGCATTGTCTACACGCCGACCGAAGTCGTCGATTTCATTTTGCACAGCGCCGATGATGTGCTGCGCAATGAGTTCGGGCGAGGACTCTCCGATGCGGGCGTGCATGTGCTCGACCCCTTCACTGGCACGGGCATCTTCATTGTTCGACTTTTGCAGTCGGCGCTCATTTCGGATGCGGATGTCTCGCGAAAATTCCGGGAAGAGATGCACGCCAACGAGATTGTGCTGCTTGCTTATTACATCGCAGCGATTCATATCGAAGAAGCATATCGAGGGCGTTCCAAAAGCGACTACGAGGCTTACGGAGGCATCGTCCTCACTGACACGTTCAATTTGCACACCCATCGCACGAGCTTCCCCAAGGAATGGCTACCTGACAATAGTCGGCGCGCTGAGCGTCAACAAAAGCTACCGATTCAGGTGATTGTCGGGAATCCGCCGTGGAGCGTGGGGCAGGCAAGTTCAGCGGATGACAATCCGAATGTGGACTATCCCGAAATTGAGCAGCGCGTCGCGGAGACCTACGCGGCGCGGTCGAGCGCGACGAATAAGAACAGCTTATACGACACGTACAAGATGGCGATTCGCTGGGCATCGGACCGCATTGGGAGGCAGGGCGTTGTCGCATTTGTCACCAATGGCTCGTGGATTGACGGCAATGTGGATTGACGGCAATGTGGATTCGGGGGTGCGCGCGTGCCTCGCCGAGGAGTTCAGTTCGATCTGGGTAGTGAATTTGCGCGGCAACCAGCGCACGCAAGGGGAGCGGTCACGCAAAGAAGGCGGCAAGATATTCGGGCAAGGCTCTCGCGCACCGGTTGCGATTTCGATATTCGTGCGCAATCCAGATGCGGCGCACGAAGGCTGCCGCATTCTCTACCGCGACATCGGCGACTACCTGAAACGCGAAGAGAAGCTCAAAGCGCTGCGGGACTGGGGATCGATTCACGGCATCGAAGACTGGCAGGAGATCACGCCGAATCAGCACCACGACTGGATTGATCAGCGCGACGAAGACTACCGGAAACTGTATCCAATGGGTTCCAAGGCGGCGAAAGCTGGCAAGAGTGAAGAGGCAGTCTTCGAGTTGTTCAGCAACGGCTACAAGACGGGACGCGATGCCTACCTCTATAGCTTCTCAGCGAAAGCGTGCGCCGAAAACGCAAAGCTTGCCATAGAGGACAGTCTTCCCGGACGTGGAAGCATGCCTTTTTCCGGGAAACTGGTGACTGCTACATCGTATAGACCTTTCATCCAGCAGTACTTGTATCGCGACTATAGGCTTGCGCAAAGGAAATACCGGCAAGACCACATCTTCCCCATATCGAACAAGGAAAATCGCGCCATTAGCGTCCCCGGCGGAGGCTCAACAAAACCATTCTCGGCACTGATGGTCGATGCCATGCCAGACTTGCACTTCATCGCCTTCGGCCAGTGCTTTCCGCGTTACCGCTTCGAGCAACGCGCCGATGCGCAAGGCGACCTCTTCAACGACAGTGCAGAACTCGTACGCATCGACAACATCACAGACCACGCCCTGCGCACCTTCCGCGCCCGCTACGGCCGCAACGACATCACAAAGGACGGCATCTTCAACGCCCCCGCCTACCGAGTACGATTCGAGAACAGTCTCTCCAAGGAACTGCCGCGCATTCCTTTCGCACCCGACTTCGATGCGTTCACAGAAGCAGGGTCGCGGCTCGCCGAACTGCACATCGGTTTTGAATCCTGCGAGGAATGGCCGCTCAAAATTAAGTTCATCAGAAGCGGCTCGCCCGAACCGCATCACTTCCGCCTCACTGCCAAAGCGATGCGCTTCACTGACAATTCACGCAGCGTGCTGCGCATCCACGAGCATGTGTCCCTCTCGGAGATACCAGCGGCGGCGCATGACTATGTGGTCAACGGAAGAACGCCCCTTGAATGGTTCATCGACCGCTACCGAGTCACCAAGGATACGCACAGCGGCATCGTCAACGACCCGAATCATTGGTTTAACAACCCTCGCGATATCACCGCCGCCATTGCCAGGATCGTGTACTTGAGTGTGATGAGCAGCGAAATACAAGTGTTCATGCCGGAAGTAATTTCTGACGACGACCCTGACGCCACCAAGACCAAAGCCTACTTCGCAACGAAGCACGCAGAGGCGGCGCACGCAATTGCCAACAGCCCCGGTGAAGCTGCTGACCAAGCCTTCGTTGACACCATCAGTGACCTCGACTCGATCAATGGCGAAGAGGCATCGGAGCAGTGAAGCGTGGCGAGATTTGGAGCGTATCGGGCGGTGCTGATTATTCGCAAAAGCCGCGCCCGTCGGTGATTCTGCAAAACAACGACTTTTCGAATACCGAATCCGTTACGCTTTGCCCTTTCACGACTCATCACGACGACCCGCAGGGGATTCGAATCACTGTCCTTCCCGACGAAACCAATGGTATTGCCAAGCCATCCCGAATCATGGTGGACAAGATTTCAACTGTGCACAAAGCCAAGATCGGCGAGCGAATTGGCGTACTTGGCGAATCAGAAATGTCAAGACTCAATATCGCGGCAGGACGGCTTCTAGGACTCGCCCGCATGGTCGATAACCCCTGACGAATTGGATATGCTTGCCCTTCACTCTGTTCGCGAGGCAGTGACATCGTGAGACTCCTACTCGCCAGCGGTTCGCCCGCGCGCCACATGCTGCTGCAGCGACTTGGGATCCCTTTCGCCACGCTCACTCCCAATATCAGCGAGCGGGAACGTCGCGGAGAGACGCCAGCGGGGCTTGCTGGCCGTCTCGCCGAAGCCAAAGCTGAGTGGGGCGCCAGTCACTTCTCCAAAAGCGCCTTTTCCGAAGAGGAAGAATTAAGCGAATCTTCATCGGGCTTGCTCGTCATCGGCTCCGACCAAACCGCCGAGCTTGACGGCGAACTCCTGCGCAAGCCCGGTAATGCCAAGGCCGCGGCGGCGCAGCTCAAGCGTGCGTCTGGCCGAGAAGTGCGCTTTCACACAGGGCTCGCTCTGTTGAACGCCACCACAGGCTCGCTGCGCATCTCGGTCGAACCCTTCTCAGTGGTGTTCCGAAACCTCGACAAGGATGAGATCAAGCGCTATGTGCGGGCGGAGCGTCCCTTTTCGCAAGTCGGCGCCTTCAAGGCCGAATCGCTTGGCATTAGCCTCTTTGCAAGATTGAGCGGCCTCGACCCGACAGCGCTCATTGGCCTGCCACTTATTCGCCTGACAGAATTCCTACGCGCCGAGGGCGTGCGCGTGCCTTGAACCTGGGATCTTTCAATGCAATCTGAAATATCTCAAAATGTGACTTCATCCAACAAGTAATGCCTCGACCATGATCAAGCGTCTGCGAGCCTCGCGAATAGGGCCGATACGCCATGCCGACATCTCGTTCGGCGACCTGACGGTGTTCGTCGGGCCTCAAGCGACAGGTAAGAGCATCTTCTTGCAACTCGTCAAGCTTATTGAGGACAAGTCCGCCGTTCACAATTCGATGCGGCGCTTTGGCCTGCATGGAAGCAACGATGCAACCGTATTCCTAGACCGGTATTTCGGCGAAGGCATGTCGTCTATCTGGTCTGAAGAAGACAGTAGCCTCACATTGGGGAACTCCTCTAAAAAAATAAGCCTGACTACTTACGCCAAGGCCAGAAAGACGAGCGCTGCCGAAAAGATGTTTTACATACCGGCACAGCGTGTGATGAGCCTTCGAGACGGGATGACGCGACCGTTCACCGATTATAGGGCGGGTGACCCATATGTGCTGCGCGACTTTAGTGAAAAGCTGCATGGCATCGTGCAAAACGAATTTGGTCTCGACAAGGAAGTCTTTCCCAAAGCCCAGCGATTGTCGGAAGTTTTGAGGCATCCGGTCGAGGAACACATATTTGGCAAGTTCAAACTCCGCACCGACAGCTCACGGCTTCAAGGCCGCCTGATACTGAAGGATAGTCATGGTAGTTCTCTGCCGTTTCTCGTGTGGTCCGCTGGCCAACGGGAGTTTGTGCCGCTGCTGCTCGGTCTGTACTGGCTGCTACCCGCCTCAAGAGTAGCTTGCCGCGACGAGATCACAAGCGTTGTCATTGAAGAGCCGGAGATGGGGCTTCATCCGAATGGCATAAGCGCCGTGATATGTCTCATACTCGAACTACGTTCGCGCGGCTACAGAGTGTACGTTTCCACACATTCACCCCACATGCTCGATATCGTCTGGGCGCTGAACTTCCTGCAAGCGCACAATGGCAGCAAACCCGATGTGCTAAAGCTCCTCAGCCTAAGATCCAACCCCAAAACCCAGAGCTTGGCGCAAAACGTGCTTAGTAGTTCGTTCAAGACCTACTATTTTTCGCGAGACGGCTCGGTCAGCGATATTTCAAACTTAGACCCGGGGTCAGACAACGATATTGAAGGCGGATGGGGTGGCCTAACCGAGTTTTCAAGCCGGGTCGGAAATGTTGTTGCCGAAGTTGCCGAGCGAGAATCGGCGGTCTCATCGTGAGATTTCAAGATGCAGTGGAGCAAGCTGCGCAGCCGGTAGATAAGGCATATGCAGTTGGCAAGCAAGCGCTGGAGAATAAACACCGCAACCTCATAAAGTGTGAGGATGAACGCAGGATGACAGGCAGCATCAATCTCGACGCAGCTTTGGCAAAGCGCCCCGAATATGCAAGCGAGCCTCGTTGGGACTATGGTTTGGGCTACCAAGCAGAAAAGCGTCCCGAGTGTGCTATCTGGGTTGAAGTGCACGCGGCGACCACTTACCAAGTGGGGGCGGTCGTCAAAAAACTCGACTGGTTAAAAAAGTGGCTGCAATCTAATGCGGTTGAGCTTCGAAGATTGACAGAATCGGCAGATGCCGAGAACCGCTACATTTGGATAGCCACTAACGGCGTGCATATTCCCCGCAACTCACGGGAGTTTCGGATCCTGAACATGAAAGGAATTCACAAAGTGTGTAAGTTTCTTCACCTGCCTTGAGTGTTGCCTCCACAGCACTCATGGAATGTTCGCACGCCCCAACGCCTCAAAGGCAGCAGAAAGCTCGGCATCCAAGTTCGACTCGAAACACATCATCTCCTGCCCAAGCCGAAACTCTATCTTGCGAGCATGAAGCCAGAGCCGTCGCGGACGCAGCCTCGAACTGAACGCAAGCTGCTCGCGGGTCGCGTAGCGTTCATCGCCTACCACGGCGTGGCCGGACGCTGACGCATGGACACGAATCTGATGCGTTCGCCCGGTCTTTGGCGCGGCGCGCAGCCAACTGCACGCGCCGTTGACTTCGCGTCGCTCGAACACCGTGTCAGCGGACTTGCCTGTATCGCCTGCTACCACAAGGCGTCGCACGCCCTCGCCTGTGCGTCGCGCAAGCGGCAGTTGCACGCGCCGCTCGCTCGCAGGCCAGCGTCCATAGACAAGAAGATCGTAATATTTTTCCACTTCACCATCTCGAAAGGCATCGTGCAAGGCGAGCAAGGTGCGCCGATTGCAGGCGACGAGCAGCACGCCTGATGTGTCGCGGTCGAGCCTATGTGCGAGCTCGACAAATCCGCGTTCAGGAAACAGCATACGCAGACCCTCAATGACCCCGGAGCGCACGCCGCTGCCGCCGTGTACGGCCATGCCGAAGGGCTTGTTCACACACATCAGGTTATCGTCCAAATACAGGATTGAGGCGCGCAGCGTCTCCAGGAAATCAGCGCCTGCCCGAGGCGACTTGGACTTGGACTCGCTCGTGAATGCCGGCGGCACACGAAGCTCATCGCCAATAGCGAGCCGCGTGCTCGCTTTGGCGCGGCGGCCATTGATGCGCACCTCGCCGCGCCGCACCATTTGGTAGATGCGACGCCTTGGAACGCCTTTCATTTCCCTGAACAGAAAGTTGTCGAGTCGTTGTCCTTCAGCGTGTTCGACCTTGACCTTGCGCACGCCGCTTTGCTTCACGCTGCGCTCCAAGCTGCTCGTCGCTCGCGCGCGAATGCTTGAAAACGCGCTTCGGCGATGGCCGCACGAGCGTCTTTCACAAGCGCTTGATAGTAGGCGACATTGTGCAAGGTGCCGAGCACCGAGGCGAGAATCTCGTTGCAGGCATAGAGATGATGCAGATAGCCGCGCGAGAAGTGCTGGCAGGTGTAGCAATCGCAGTTGGCATCCAAGAATTCCGAACTACGGCGATGCGCAGCGTTGCCCATCTTGACGACGCCCGAATGCGTGAATAGATAGCCGTTGCGCGCGTTTCTTGTCGGCAGCACACAATCGAACAAATCGATGCCGAGCGCAATGCCTTGCAGGATGTCGTCGGGGGTGCCAACGCCCATGAGGTATCTGATTCGATCGATTGGCATATGCGGGGCCAAGCCTGACACTACCCGCCACATGTCAGCTTTGGGTTCTCCGACCGAGAGGCCGCCGACGGCATAGCCATCGAAGCCGATGTCCAGAAGGCTTGCAAGCGATGCCAGACGCAGATCCTCGTACATGCCGCCTTGGACAATGGCGAATTGTGCAGCCTCGCTGCCTTCGTGCGCCGCTTTTGCGCGCATTGCCCAGCGCGATGTGAGTTCAAGTGACTCGCGGGCACGTTCCCGCTCAGCCGGATACTCGGTGCATTCATCGAGCACCATATGGATGTCCGAAGCCAAATTCTCCTGTACGCTTTCAGCCGACTCAGGCGTGAGGTGTACACGAGACCCATCCACAGGCGCACGAAACTTGACTCCATCCTCGCTGACTTTGCGCAGTTCCCCAAGGCTCCAGACTTGGAAGCCGCCCGAGTCCGTCAGAATCGCGCCATCAAATTGCATGAAGTCGTGCAACCCACCGAGTTCGCACACTGTTTCCGCACTTGGTCGTTGCATCAAGTGAAAGGTGTTGGCGACCAGAACCTCAGCGCCGACCTCGCCGAGTTGCCTCGGAGTGAGCGCCTTGACCGTACCGTAGGTGCCGACCGGCATGAACGCCGGCGTCGCAAAGCGCTTGCCCCGAACACTTGCAACGCCAGCACGCGCAGCGCCGTCGGTCGAGCGAATCGCAAACTCAAGATTCATATCGGCCGAGAATCAGCATGGCATCGCCGTAGCTAAAGAAGCGATATTCTCGTTCAATTGCGTGCTGGTAGGCGGTGCGTATAGGGCCCGTGCCGCCAAAGGCATAGACGAGCGCGAGCAGCGATGAACGCGGTAAGTGGAAGTTAGTGAGCAGCATATCAATCGCCTTGAATGCGAAGCCTGGGCGGATGAAGAGGTCGGTTTCGCCTTCAAAGCCTTTGCCCGTTGCGCGGCCGACGGCGGTTTCAAGTGCTCGCGTCACGGTCGTTCCGACGGCGATGATGCGACCACCCGCCTCGCGGGTCTCGCGTAACGCCAGCATGGTCTCATCTGGCACGCGCATCCACTCTGAATGCAGGCGATTGTCCTTGAGACGATGCGAGCGCAGCGGACTGAAGGTGCCAGCACCGATATGTAGTGTGAGCGATGCGATGCGCACGCCGCGTTGCTGCAACCCGGCAAGCAAAGCCTCATCGAAGTGCAGTCCCGCCGTCGGTGCGGCCACCGCGCCTTCGCACTTCGCGTAGACCGTCTGGTAACGGGCGGCATCACCAGCTTCGGCGGTACGCTTCAAGTATGGCGGCAGCGGTATTTCACCGAGCCTTGCGAGTACTTGCGAGACCGATTCCTCGAACTCGACTGTATAAAAGTCGCCCTCGCGAGCTAGCACGCGGGCGGGTTCGCTACCGGGCTGGAGGCGAAGAACGGAACCGGGCGCGGGCGGGCGACTCGCGCCGATTTGCGCCAAGGCAGTGCGTTCACTCAAGATGCGCTCGATGAGTATCTCGGCGCCGCCACCGGAGGATTTCATAGCAGCAATTCGACCCGCAATGACTTTGGTGTCATTGAGCACCAGAAGATCGCCTGCGCACAGATAGTCGCCAATATCACGAAAAACTCGATCTTCAAGGTTCGTACACCCGACGACTAGAAGCCGGCTCGCCGTTCGCGTATCTGTCGGATGCCTCGCGATGAGATGCGCTGGCAAATCGAATTCGAGGTCATCAAGCGATGCTATTTCGGTGTCCATCGTGGTAGCCTTATAGAACCTGCCTGGGTGGCGAAATTGGCAGACGCGCCAGACTCAAAATCTGGTTCGGGCAACCGAGTGATCGTCAGCTTACACGATGAAAATCCGCCTTCAGCGATCAGATCACTTGTGGCTGCAATACAATCGAAAAGCCGTTTGCAAATTGCATATAGCAATCCCCTGTGCCACAATCGACTGTCAAGGGCATCGCTATGGAATCAAGTTGACCGTCACAATTCACATAGAAGTGGAAGAATCAGTGAGAGACAGGGCAGCCCTTCAGCTTGCAGAGCAGGGCCTGACATTAATCGAAACCATGCGTATTCAGTTGGAGCAGATTGCAGCAGGTTGTGGGCCGAACTTCGGATCACTCACACCTAATCCAACGACTGCCAAGGCAATAGAAGCGGCACGGTGCGGCGAATTGGTCGAAATCGGCACTCCAGATGAAGTGCTCGCCGAACTCAACCGAGACGAATAGCCATCCAACCTACTGAATTGCCTTGGCAGGGATGAAGTGCGGACAGTTAGGCGTACTGCGCAGTTCCGCCGTGACTTCAAACGGGCAAAGCGCGGAGCACATGGTGCCCATTTGGATGCCTCGCTGCTTGAGGCGATGAACCTACTCGTCAGCGACACACCATTACCGTCCCACTTTGTGGACCATCAAATGAAGGGGCAATACAGTGATTGCCGCGATTGCCACCTTCGCGCCGACTTGGTGCTCGTGTATCGAAAGCGCGATTCCGATTAGCTTGAATTGATTCGAATCGGCACTCACGCACAGATTGGGCTATAGCAGTCCCTCACCTCATCAATCGACTCAACTTGATAGAACGTATCACCTTCGTTGACAAGAGGAAGGCGGTTGAATGTAGGACCTTTATAATTCGCTATAAGTGCCTTTATTTTTCGTCATAAGAACCTTTATAGTTCGTTATAAATATTGTCCACAACACGAGTCAACTTGATCGCCACATGCAGCATCGACTATATGAGCGCCACCTCAAGGCAGTTGTTGAAGAACTGTTGCGGGCATTCCGCATTGTTTACTTGAGCGGACCGCGACAGTCTGGCAAGACCACGCTCGTCCGGCAAGTGGGGTCGAATCTCGGCATGCGCTATTTCAGCCTTGACGATCAGGCGCTGTTGAGGGCAGTCTGCAGCGACCCCCAAGGGTTCATTCGCGGAACAGAAGGGCAGCCGATAGTGCTTGATGAATTTCAGTACGTTCCTGAGCTTATACCCGCCATTAAGGCGGCATCCGATAACTTGGCAGTAGGCGAAAAAGGACGATTCCTTCTGACAGGCTCCGCCGATATTTTCCGCTCGGCCAGAACGCAAGAAGCACTACCGGGGCACATGGCACGCTTGGAGCTCTATCCCCTATCCATTGCCGAAATTTCATCGCTGCGGCGAAATCTCGTGGATGACTTGATCGCCGGGGACTTCTCCTCTGCCTGCAAGCCTTCTTGGAGCCGAGAGAAGATTGCCGAGCGGATTCTTCTCGGAGGGTATCCCGAGGCGCAGAGAATGAGTACACGGGCGAGAGGCATCTGGTTCCGCTCTTATCTCGAAGGGCGCCTCTTCAAAGATTTCGAGAGCCTCTATTCTGCGCGCGGAGACTACTACTCGAAGCTGCGTGCGCTTACGCCTTATCTTGCAGGGCTCTCATCGAGCCTTTTGAAGTACTCGACGCTTGCGAAGGATCTACAGATCGATGACCGGCTCGCACGGCGCTATATCGACATCCTCGAACTGCTCTACATCATCAAGCGGCTGCCCGCGTATCGCAAGAATCGCGCAAAGCGCATCGCCACAGGCATGCCGAAACTGCATCTCGTTGATACTGGACTTGCCTGTTATCTGCTACAACTCGATTCGACAGATCAACTACTGCGCAGCGGTCACTATGGACATCTGCTTGAGAGCCTCGTATTCCTAGAGCTGCTCAAGCACACAATGCACACATCGCATTCCTGCGAGCTGTTTCATTTCAGGGACACGAATCAGCGCGAAATTGATCTCGTCCTTGAGCACAGTGGATCGAGAATCATCGGCATCGAGGTGAAAGCCTCTTCAACGCTGCGGGCAGGCGATTTCAGACACCTGTCGCGACTCGCAGACCTCGCTGGAAACGACTTTGATCGAGGCATTCTCATCTACACAGGCGATGAAATTCTGCCGTTTCGATTTGGCCAGCATAAGTTTCTTGCGCTGCCGATCAGCATTTTAGGGAAGCTCTGAATCACAGAGCTTCCCGTGTGGCACATGGATGTGCCACCGACTTCAGTGCCGTGAGGCATTGAAGTCGCGAGCAAATCTTCAATCACAATTGAAGATTTGCGAGTCTGAACAAGTCCAAGGATGGACTTGTTCAGAACTTACCTAGAGACGCTCTGAATAACAGAGCTCCCCTAACTTGCCCAAGGGAGGTACGCCTTGAGTCGCTCACTGCACCGCGACCTGCCGCTCAATCACGTCCGCATACTTCTTGATGGCGGCCGCTCGAAGCTTCGGCAGATGCGTCGTCGGGAAGAGGTCATCTGTGCCGCGATATTCTCCGAGCACCTGCCTCGCCACCGTCACCTTGTGCACCTCGGTCGGCCCGTCGGCGAGCGCCATATGGAAAGAATCGATCACACCATTCGCAAACGGCATCTCGTTCGATGCGCCGAGCGAGCCGTGCAGCTGTAGGGCACGCGAATAGACATCGTGATAGACGGTTGGCATGAGCGCTTTCACGGCGGCGATATCTTTGCGCACGCGCCGGTAGTCCTTGTAGCGGTCAATGCGCCAAGCGGTGCGCAGCACGAGCAGGCGAAACTGCTCGATTTGCAGCCACGAGTCGGCGATCTTCTCTTGCACCATCTGCTTTTGCGCGAGCACCTCGCCTTGCGTCTCGCGCGAGAGCACGCGCTCGCACATCTGATCAAAGGCGTGGCGCACCTTGCCGACTGTGCGCATGGCGTGGTGAATGCGGCCACCGCCGAGGCGCGTCTGTGCAACCACGAACCCCTGCCCCACCTCGCCGAGCAGATGATCCTTCGGGATGCGCACATCTGTGTAGCGCACATAGCCGTGACTGCCTTCCTTGTCCTCGAGCCCGACGCCGACATTGCGCAGAATCTCCACGCCAGGCGTCGAGCGCGGCACGATGAACATCGACATACGCTGATAGGGCGGCGCTTCTAGGTCGGTCACCGCCATCAATATCAAAAACGAAGCGTAGCGAGCATTGGATGAAAACCACTTCTCGCCATTGATCACCCATTCATCACCCACGAGTTCAGCGCGGCAGGTGAATACCTTGGGGTCCGCACCGCCTTGCGGCTCGGTCATCGAATAGGCGGAAACCACCTCGTTCTTGAGGAGTGGCTCAAGGTACTCGGCCTTTTGCGCAGGCGTCCCATAATGAGCAAGGATCTCGCCGTTGCCGGAATCCGGCGCTTGGCAGCCAAACACCGTCGGCGCGTGCGGCGCACGGCCTAATATCTCGTTCATCAGCGCGAGTTTGAGTTGACCATAGCCTTGACCGCCAAGCTCAGGACCAAGATGACATGCCCAAAGATTGCGCACTTGGACTTCCTTCTGCAAAGGTCGGATGAGGCGCTCGCGATTCGGGTCCTCAAGATCGTAGGGGCTGCCAAGCACAAACTGCAGGGGTTCGATTTCGGCCTGCACGAACTCGTCGATCCAATCGAGCTGCTTTTGAAATTCCGCATCGGTTTCAAAGTCCCATCCCATGTGCCGTTTTCCTCAAGTGCGCGAAAAGCAGGCAGAATACCAGCAATCTATCGGGGGTCGTCCATGTCTCGATTAGCTGTCATCTCATTGCTTACCGTGCTTGGCTTGGGCGCGTGCGCTAGTGATCAGCGTGAGGCGCTGTGTGTTCATACCTTGGCGGGGGACGTGCATATGTTCCAAGTTGAGCTTGCCAGAAGCCGCGAAGAACGACGCACGGGCCTCATGCACAGAACCGAACTCGCCGAGGACGCAGGCATGCTGTTCGATTTCGGTCAGGCGCAGATCATCACTATGTGGATGAAGAACACGCCGCTCTCGCTCGACATGCTGTTTATCAGCGAAAGTGGCCGCATTCTGCGCATCGCTGAGGACACCGAACCCTTCTCACTCAAGCAAATCCCTTCTGGCCGACCAGCCCGCGCGGTGCTCGAAGTCCGCGCTGGCACTAGCAAGCGGCTCGGCATCAGGGCCGGGGATCACATCATTCATTCCGTCTTCGACAACGGCGATTGCGATGAGCGCTTGACCGATGCCTAGGATATGGGCATGATGCGCCGCTTTGCTTGAGGGATGCTAGGTGGCACTTCATTACGTTCCGAGAAAGCCAAGGCGCGAGCAGGTCGCTGATCTCGCCGAGGAGTGGCGTATTCATCCGCGCTGGCGCGATGTCAAGCGCGGCTACTCTGCCAAGGATGTCGTCAACCTGCGCGGCACCATTCCGCATCGCAGCCTGCTCGC
>JAPYNO010000039.1 GCA_028283025.1 Pseudomonadales bacterium
CGCCTTCTCTGAGTTGTAGCGCCAAATCTCCGCTGGAATCATGCGTTCTTCAATGCGTCCGTCCTTGAACACGAGCTTCAGCGGCAGTGGCGAGACGAGTCCGCCAAGATTGACGAAATCGACGAAATAGAGCCATTGACCATCCTTGACAGCTTTCTCCAAGACTTCGCGCTCCCAGGATTTAAGCGACTCGATGAACTTGGCGTAGTCGTTGCGGTCCTTGTTGCTGACGGTGAAAGGGTCGTGTTCGTTGTAAAAATCTTCAAGTCCAGCAACACGCTCCAACCGCGTCGCGATGCCGTCCTCACGGTTGCGGACTTCACTGATTGGCTCTGGCCAAGTGGCGGCTTGCAGCACTTCGAGAAGTGGGTATTCGATGTCAGGGTCGAAGCTTGAGATTTGCGCTTCGCGCACATCAACGATGCCGATATCGACATGGTCAGTTGAGTAGAACCAGCCGCGCCAGAACCAGTCAAGTTCGCGGCCCGCCGCGTCTTCCATGGTGCGGAAGAAGTCGCCGGGCGTGGGGCGCTTAAACATCCATCGCTTGGCGTAGGTGCGAAAGGCGTCGTCAAAGACCTCGCGGCCAAGCACGGTCTCGCGCAGCACTGTGAGCGCGGCGGTCACCTTGCCGTAGGCATTCGGGCCGAGCCGCAGGATTGAATCCGGGTTGGTCATAATCGGCACTTGGTCATCGCTCGTCATGTAGTCGCCGATACTGTCGAGAATGCCCTTAGCGGTTTGATCGCGGTAGAAACCAGGCTCCCATTCAAGGTTGGCGAGCCGGTTCACGAAGCTGTTAATGCCTTCGTCCATCCATCCCCAATCGCGCTCGTCGGAGTTGACGATCATCGGGAAGTAGATATGTCCGATCTCGTGAATGATGACCGAGATGAGCGCGCGCTTGGTGGAGCGTGCGTAACTTGGCTGTGCGGACTCTTCCGCTTCGTCATCTTTGCTTGGCTGCGTTGGCCGAAATCCGTTGAAAGTGATCATCGGATACTCCATGCCGCCGGAAGTCCACGTGTTCACCGACTGCGCCGTAGGGTATGGGTAGTCGAAGCTAAAGCGTGAGAACACTTCGAGTGCGTGCGCGACCGAATGGCTCGAATACTGCGACCATAAGGGTTCAGCCTCGTTCGGGTAAAACGACATGACGAGCACTTCCGGCATGACATCAGAGCTTTGGGTATGACGCATGCCGTCCCAAATGAACTTTCGCGAACTTGCCCAAGCGAAGTCGCGGACATTCTCGGCGCGGAATCGCCAAGTTCGTTCGTCGGACGCAGGGTTTGACTCCTTGGCGAGTGCCTCTTCAGGCGTGACGATGAATCTTGGCGCATCAGATGTGCGCGCTTCCTCCAAGCGTTCGCGCTGCAGCACTGTCAAGGCATCGCTCGGATTGACCAATGCGCCTGTCGCAGCGACGACATGGTCCGAAGGTACAGTAATGCTGACATCGTAGTCGCCGAATTCGAGCGTAAACTCGCCCCTGCCGAGATAGGCGCGGTGCCGCCAGCCGCCGTAGTCGGTGTAGGCGGCCATTCTTGGGAACCATTGAGCGAGGAAGAAGCTCAAGGTGTCGGAATCCGGGAAGTGCTCATAGCCGCCTCGCGAGCGCACAGCGTCGCGTTCGACGATGTTGAATTGCCATGAGATATTGAAAGTGAAGGTTTGTGCTGGCGCGAGCGGTACTGGCAGTTCAATGCGCAGCATCGTGTCCTGCACGCGGGTCTCAAGCGCATTGCCATTGGCGTCCGTCACCGCGCCAAGCTGATGGCCGTGCTCGCCTTCGGCAACGGCCTGTAGGCTGCGCATTCGGCTGAAGGTCAGGTGCTCTTCGGTGGTGATGAGCGATTGCCGCGACAGCGAATCCGGCTTGAATCGATTTTGGTCGAGCTGCACCCAGAGATAGTCGAGCGTGTCAGGCGAATTGTTGTGATAAGTGATCTCAGCTTCGGCTTTGAGGCGCTTGGATGGTTCGTCGAGGCGAACCGAAATAACGTAGTCCGCCGCCTGCTGCCAGTAGGCCGATCCTGGTGCGCCGGAGGCGTTTCGATAGACGTTAGGGGAGGCAAGGAGATCGTCGATTTGCCGAAAAGCATCGACATTCTGCGAGTAGTCAATGGTCGGCGACGTTTGCGCGTGTGCAGTAAGCACAAGCACGCCCATCAAGATGACAGGAACAGGACATGCTTTCATGGCGTATTCCAAGGCAAGACAAAAGAGGCGCGGGCATGCCTCGCCAGAAGTTTGATGTGTTCGCCCGCAGCTCGGCAGGCGAAAGAAGCTTGGAGACTTATTCCGAGGCTTCTTCGTCCGCCATCATGTCTTCGGACATGCCATCAGCCATATCGTCAGCCATCATGCCGTCGGACATCATGTCATCTGCCATCATGTCGTCAGCCATGCCGTCGGACATCATGCCGTCGGACATCATGCCGTCGGACATCATGCCATCGGACATCATGTCATCAGACATGTCATCTGCCATCATGTCGTCAGCCATGCCGTCGGACATCATGTCGTCTGCAGGCATCTCTGCTTCCATGGGCATGGCATCAGTCATGTCCTCCATGGGCATGGAATCGGCCGAGGCATCTTCCCCGCCAGAATCTCCGGCAGGGGCGCAGCCGCTAATGCCGATGACAAACAGGCTACCGAACAGTATGCGAATAAAGGGGGTCATTGCATCTCCTTGACTATTTCTGACACAAATGTGGTTGGCCTGCACGGTCATTTACGCATCCCTAGGCGCATCTCAACCGCACACACCAAACGTATTGCATACAATACTCTCAATTGAGTAGGGATTCAATGAAGCGAGAGATTCAAAGATCCTTGGCACAGAGCAAGTCAAATTTGCTCGCAATGCCCGACACGATCAACGAAAGGCGTCACATCGCGGCACGGTATTATCTATTCATTACAACAATGTTATCTCTGTGCCAAGAAAACGCTTCATCAGAAGCTCGGCATGGAGGTGGTTCGGCCTCGCGAATCGGTTTGCCTACGAGCATCCTCAAATCAGCGTTTTCAGGAATATCCCGGCACTTTTGCGGCATCAATAGCGTTCGGTCTTCGGCCACCCCGAACAGTCCATTATCGAAAGCCCAATGGTGAGAGCGGCACAGCGCTAATCCGTTTCGTACATCGTCCGTGCCACCTCTGTTCTTTGGTGCGATGTGAGCCGCTTCGACTTCAGTCTGCTCATCTGGCGTTCTCAGTCCTTTGTCACAGACAGCGCAAGTACCACCGTAAGCATCGAGAACTCGAGTTCTGAAAGTTGCTGACCGTGCGTAGCGGGTGGCGGTGGAAGTCATGACCAACGGCTCAGTGTCAAAGAGTACAAGTTCGCCAGCTTCTCGTTCCTGCAATCTGTTCTGTGCCTGTGCTAAGTCTTCCACTGTCATGGGCTGTCTCGTGCCTAGAACACCCCATCGCCTCGACTTTCCATACTTCTCGATTCGCTCCCTTATCCAATCGTAATCTTGACTTCCTTTTGAGTAGACCATGAGTCTAAACACGTCCAAATCGAGAGATCGTCGTTGAATGAGAAGCACATCGTTTGGTTTAGCGGTGCCGAGAATTGGGCCTAGATTTCGAGTCAGTCGGTATTCCCGTGCTCTCTGCCTTTTCCTAGTTTCGTAGCGGAAATCGGTCAGCACCGTGCAAAGAAACTCGCCGTTCCAGAAAAGATGAGCGCTGATGGACCGTTTTGCAGTGATGTCAGTGGAAGTCTCCAAGGATGCGATGCTTGGGAAAAAGGGCAGCAGTTCTTTTGTAATAACGCACCCACCTTGATGACCGGGCGCGGTACCAGTGTCGTTGCGTGCGAGCAGCTTGTAGACCGGCTGATCCCAATCTTCGTCGGACAACAGATCCTCAACACCCATACTGAAGTTCAAATCCCCCGAAGCTTAGCGTTGGAATTCTACACAATGGCCCGAAGGTTTGACTCTACGGATTGATAGGGACAGAATAGCGACACCTTGTCCTGTATTCTCCCAGAATTGCAGTCACGCTATGACCCACCATTTGTCCGCACCGTCCCAGAATGTCGAGCATGATGCTCGAAAGACGCTCTTGCTTTTAAGTCATCAATATGGGCGCTGTCATGTTGCTGATGAGCTTGGGATAAGTGTGCGCACATTAGAGCGATGGAAGTCGAATGGCATTCCTCATGCAAAGATTCTACGCCATGCCTTGGACAACATCTTTTTCCCTTCCTTTCGATCAAGCTCAGAAGCTTCCTTCACCTTCATAGACCTGTTTGCGGGAATCGGCGGCACTCGCCTAGGTTTTGAAGCTGTGGGCGGTGAATGCGTGTGGACAAGCGAATGGAACAAGTTTTCGCAACAGACCTATCGCGCAAACTTCCCTTCAATGCGACACGAACTTGCAGGCGACATCACTCAAGTGGATGTCGAGTCCGTACCGCACCATGATGTTCTGATAGCTGGCTTCCCATGCCAGCCGTTTTCGGTAGCTGGTGTTTCGAAGAAGAATTCGCTAGGGCAGTCGCATGGATTTGCCTGCGAAACACAAGGCGCGTTGTTCTTCGACATCGTGCGTATTCTCAAGGCGAAGAGACCTCACGCTTTCTTGCTCGAAAACGTCAAGAATTTGTCATCCCACGACAAAGGCAGGACTTTTCGCACCATGCTGCGAATCCTTGCAGAAGAACTTGGCTATGAAGTCAGTTTCAGAACGGTGGATGCGAAAGCCTTCGTACCTCAGCATCGAGAGCGTATATTTGTCATGGGGTTTCGAGAGGGCAGCGGCTACACGACGGATTCGATCCATGTTCCGCAAGGTGAACGCCCATGCCTAGAAAAAGTACTCCATCCGGAAGATGGCTCCGAAGAATCCGAGCCACATTACACGAGTGGCACCAAGGGGGCGGTCGATTCTCGCTACATCCTAAGCAATAAGCTCTGGAGTTATCTAAGAGGGTATGCTGAAAAACACCGCGCCAAAGGCAATGGATTTGGGTACGGACTTGTCAATCGAAACGAACAGAGTCGAACCTTATCCGCTCGTTACTACAAGGATGGCTCGGAAATTCTTATCTCTCGTGGCAAGCGAAAGAACCCGCGAAGATTGACGCCGAGAGAATGCGCTCGGCTGATGGGCTTTCCAGACAAATTCAAGATCCCTGTCTCCGATACGCAAGCCTATCGGCAGTTTGGAAACTCGGTCGTTGTGCCAGTTGTGCAAGCGGTTGCCGAGTCGATGTATCCGTATATCCTTGAAGCCAAGCAGAAACGACGACTTGGCCAACGAGCGCTCACGGTTTGATTGAGGGCAGCCAAAGCGTATGGCTGAGCCACGTCTACGACTTCAATACTGCTACCCAAGGTCACGCACGATTATTTTTGAAATCGCTACGATCCCGCGCAGTGGTATTTCTTCTCGGCTTGTTCAAGCATTCACCCTTTCAGCCCTGCCAAAAACTCCAGCGTCCGCCTGTATCCCTCCTCATCCTCACTCACAATCGCTGCGTTGAACTCTGTCACGCCAGCGTCCTGATAGCGCTGAATCTCGCCCCGTAGCGCGTTTTCGTCGCCGAGCACGGCGATGTCCGCAGGGCCTGCCGCGCCTTCGCGGTCGAGCATCGCGCGGTAGCTTGGCAACTGACCGTAGATCATAAGATTGCGCGCTGTCTGTTCCCGCAAGGTGTCTGGATTCATGGTCAGACCAATCGGCACTCCGGCCACCACGCTTGGCGCAGGCCGGCCAGCGCTTTGCGCGCTAGCGTTTAAGCCTTTGACGATATGCCCTTCCATCGTGCGGGGGCCGACCATCCATGTGATCGTGCCGTCTGACATTTCGCCCGCAATTTTCAGCATTCGCGGACCGAGCGCGGCCACCACCACGGGCACAGGCTCCGCCCCGGGCACGTTGAACTGCACATTGTTGATTCGGTACGACCCATTTGCCGCTGTCACCGCTTCTTGACGCACCAGCGGCATGAGCAGCGACAGATATTCCTGCATATGACTTGCTGGCTTCTCATACGACATGCCGAACATGTCCTCAATGACAAGCTTGTGCGAGAGCCCAATGCCGAGCGTGAACCGATTGTCGCTTGCGGCCGCGGCGGTGAGCGCCTGCTGCGCCATCGCGACTGGGTGGCGCGGGTAGGTCGGCACTACCGCCGTGCCCAGCTTGATGCGCGAGGTGGCGGCGCCGATGACCGACAGCGCACCTACAGCGTCAAAGGAAAAAATATTCGCCATCCAAATGGAATCGAGACCTGCGGCTTCGACCTCTTGCGCGGCCTTGATAAGCGCCTGCAGCGTTTGCTGTTCGCCGCCTGCGCCGAGCATGACACCAATTTCCATTCCGAGCTCCGGGAGATGTGTTTCGAGCAGCAATATTGCTCTATCAAGCTGATGATACCGTATCAGCTTGATGCAGCAATATAATACCGAGCCACTTCAAACAAGAGAATATTGTGAGCAACAAATCGAGAGAAAAGCTGCGCATCGCCATCCTAGGCGGCACTGGCGACCTTGGTACTGGCCTTGCCATACGCTGGGCCAAGTCCGGGCACGAAATCATCATCGGCTCGCGCACTCAAGCCAAGGCAGAGGCTGCGGTTGCGGCCTTGCATGAGATCAGCCCCGAAACACCAGCGCAAGCGCTAGAAAACCCGTCGGCTGCCGAATCTGGTGATGTCGTGGTGCTCACCGTGCCCTTTGCGCATCAGCTTTCCACTTTGGAATCTGTCCGCGAGGGCTTGCAGGGCAAGATCCTCATTGATGCCTCTGTGCCGCTCATGCCGCCCGCGGTCGGGCGAGTACAGTTGCCCGAGGGCGGCAGCGCGGGCAAGCGCGCGCAGGATTTTCTGGGCGATGACGTGATGGTGGTGTCAGCCTTTCAGAACATCGCCGCGCATCTTCTTCAGACCGATGCTGAGATCGACTGCGATGTGCTTGTGGCTGGCAACAAGGTCGATGCGCGCAGGCGCGTAATTGAGTTGATTGAAGATGCTGGTATGAACGGCTATCACGCCGGGCCAATCGACAATGCGGCGGCTGCCGAAGCCTTGACATCAGTGCTCATCCAGATCAATCGTCGCCACGAAATCGCCCATTCAGGCATTCGCATCGTCGGACAGACTTAAGGACCCTTCGAAACATGTCCGCGCACTTCTCTGTGTACGCCATTGAAGGCGTGCCGATGATTGAGCCGGGCGATGCGCTCGCGCGGATTTTCCTCGAATCGATCAGCGCAAACGGATTCGCGCTTGAAGACGGCGATATTTTGGTCGTCGCCCAGAAGGTCGTGTCCAAGGCCGAGGGACGCTATGTGTACTTGGATTCAATCACTGCGAGCGAAGAAGCCAAAGAAATCGCAGATGTCACGGGCAAGGATGCAAGGCTCGTCGAGATCATTCTTCGTGAGTCGAGCCAAGTGGTGCGCATGAAGCCGGGCGTGCTTATCGTGCGCCACAAGCTCGGCTGGGTGTGCGCACAAGGCGGTGTCGATCAATCCAACATCGACCATACAGGTGGCGAGCGGGCGCTTCTGCTGCCCGAAGACCCAGATGCGTCGGCGCGCCATGTGAGAGATCAGCTATATGAATTGGCCAAAGTCCGCGTCTGCGTCATCATTTGCGATAGCATGAATCGGCCATGGCGTCTTGGCTCGGTTGGCGTCGCCATTGGCGCTGCGGGTGTCGCGGTGCTTGAGGATCATCGAGGCGGTCAGGATTTGTACGGTCGTGCTCTGCAAGTAACGTTGATCAGCCGAGCCGATGCCATTGCGAGCGCGGCCAATCTCGTCATGGGCGAGACTACCGGCAAGGTGCCGCTCGCGCTCGTGCGCGGTATGCGACATGGCATGGATGAGAAGGGAGGCAGTGATGTCGCCCTCGACATCATTCGCCCAATTGAAGAGGATATGTTTTTGTGAGTTCGTCTCAGAAGCCAGCCAAAAGCCGACCCAAGTACATCGTGCTGACCGGTGGTGTCGGCGGCGCCAAGCTCTGTCAAGGGCTCGCGCGGGTGCTCGAACCGTCACAGCTTTTGTTTGTGGTCAACACGGGTGACGACTTCACGCATCTCGGCCTGCATATTTCACCGGATATCGACAGCTTGATATACGCTTTGGCCGGGATTTCAAGTCGTGAGCATGGCTGGGGCCGCGACGACGAGACATGGAACTGCCTAGAGACGCTCAAGAAGCTCGGTGCTGAATCTTGGTTTCAACTCGGGGATCGCGACCTCGCCCTGCACTTGAAGCGCAGCGCGGATCTCGCCGCTGGCAAGACCCTGACGCAATCCGTCGCTTCGATCAAAAAAGGCTTTCGTGTCAAGAGTCGCATCGTGCCGATGAGCAACGACCCGGTGCGCACCAAGATCGACACCGACGAAGGCATGCTCTCGTTTCAAGAGTATTTTGTAGCGCGACAGTGCCAGCCGAAAGTCAAGCGAGTTGTCTACCAAGGCGCTTGGGATGCGCGCATAGCGAGCAGCGTCTACACCTTCCTACAGTCCGCAGAGCTTCGCGGCACCATCATCTGTCCATCAAATCCAATGCTCAGCATCGATCCAATTCTCGAAGTCGAAGGCATGCGCGACTGGCTGCGCTTCCCGCACACGCCGCGCGTGGCAGTGTCTCCCATTATCGGCGGTGAAGCGGTCAAGGGGCCGACTGCCAAGATATTCAAAGAGCTCGGTGAGGAAGTGAGCGCAATCGGCGTAGCGAAGCACTACGGCACGCTGCTTGATGGCTTTATCTACGACCGTCGCGATCATTCCCTCGCATCGCGCTTCAAGCGCATGCCTTTGCCCGCGAGGGCAACCGAGACACTCATGCAAACTGATGCCGACAAGGAAGCGCTGGCGCGCGATGTCTTACAGTTCATTGACGATATTAGCCTAGAGAATGTGTTTGGCAAGCTCGAGCCATATGACGCCTAAGATTTGGGCGGTGGTGCCTATCAAATCATTTGCTGGTGCTAAGAAAAGGCTCGCGAGCGTCTTGGATGCCGATTCGCGCGAAATGCTTGTCAGAGCGATGGCCAAGGACGTGATTGGCACGCTCAAATGTATCCGGCAACTCACGGGCATCCTTGTCGTCACGGCCTCCGCAGAGGTACAAGCATTCGCCCGTACAGAAGCCGTTGATGAATGGCACGATCCGGTAAGCGGTGACCTCACAGGCACACTCGAAGCCGCTGCTCGGCATCTTGTCGCCTCGCGCCACGCGGACACGATGATGATCGTGCCTTGCGATGTGCCGCTCGTCCGCAAAGAGCTCTTATCGCAAGCACTCGACCGCCACGAGTCCCTGACCCTCGCCTCCGATGATCAGGGCGAAGGCACCAATCTCTTGATCGCCTCGCCGCCGAACCTGATTCGCCTGTGCTACGACGGTCACGGCTTTCGCACGCACCTTTCACATGGAGAGGCACTAGGGTTGAATCCTCAGCTAGTGGACGATACTTCCATTCATCTTGATGTGGACACTGCCGAAGACCTTGAAAAACTCCGCGGTTTCGAGGCGCACCCTCGCTTTGGACAGGCTGAATCGGTGAGGATTTCGTGTACCATCCAATCCGCACATTGAATCGGTAACTCTGCCCTGAATCTCACGAGTCTCATCGCCAAAGCTGAGTCGAATGGTCAGCTTGATGCCGAGGCAAGCCTCGCGCTCGCTGAGCATCAAGACCTCGGTGCGCTGCGCTCGCTCATGCACACAGCAAGCGGTTTGCGCGATGCGCACTTTCACGATGTTGTGACCTTCTCCAAGAAAGTCTTTATCCCGCTCACGCATCTGTGTCGCGATGTCTGCCACTACTGCACCTTCGCGAAGACGCCGAAGCGCATCACATCGCCCTACATGCCGATCGATGAAGTCTTGCGCATTGCCCGCCAAGGGGCGGCGCTCGGCTGCAAGGAGGCTCTCTTTACCTTGGGTGAGAAGCCTGAGCTTCGTTATCGTGCAGCGCGTGAAGCGCTTGTCGAAATGGGATTCGAGACGACGATCGACTATGTGCGCCACGCGGCAGAGCGCGTCCTTGAGGAAACCGGGCTTTTGCCGCACGCCAATCCCGGCAATATGACGCCTGATGAACTTGAGCGATTGCGCGAAGTCTCGCCCTCCATGGGCATCATGCTCGAATCGCTTTCGAGTCGTTTGACCGAAAAGGGCATGCCGCACTACGGCAGTCCGGACAAGGTGCCCGCGGTTCGCTTGCAAACGCTCGAAGATGCCGGTAAGGCGCGCATTCCGTTGACGACGGGCATCTTGATTGGCATCGGCGAGACACCTGTGGAGCGCATCGAATCACTGCTTGCCATTCGCGATGTGCATGATCGATACGGTCATATCCAAGAGGTGATCGTGCAGAATTTCCGAGCTAAGCCCGGCACCAAGATGCGTGCATCCCCAGAGCCTTCGCTGCACGATCTGCTGTGGACGATTGCTGTCGCACGCCTCGTCTTCGGTCCGGCGATGAGCATTCAAGCACCGCCGAACTTAAGTCCTGGCATGTTGCCGAGGCTCATTGAGGCGGGCATCAACGATTGGGGCGGCGTATCGCCGCTAACGCCCGATTTCGTCAACCCCGAGGCGCCTTGGCCGCATCTTGAGAAGCTGCGCGAAGAGACGCGGGCGGCTGGCAAGCATCTCAAGGAACGCCTGACCATCTATCCCGAATATGTGTCGAACTACAGCACGTGGACTGATGCAAGTTTACATACCAGGCTGCTGCGCGCAATTGATGCGCGCGGGTTTGCGAGGGAACATGACTGGAGCCCTGGCGATCCGGAATCTGTGCCGCCGGAAGCCGAGCTCAAGCGTGTTACTTCGCCGGCGCGTGCTGTCTCGCAAGGGTTTCTCGACCTGCTTGATGCGGCGGCACAGGGACAGGTGCTTGATGAGGCTGGGGTTGTCCGCCTGTTCGCCGCCGAAGGCGATGAGTTCAGCGCGCTCTGCCAGGCCGCCAACGATGTCCGAAAAAAAGTCAACAGCGAGACGGTCTCCTTCGTCGTCAACCGTAACATTAACTACACTAATATTTGCTACTTCAAGTGCCAGTTCTGCGCGTTCTCGAAGGGCAAGCTCGCTGAGAATCTTCGCGGTCGGCCCTATGATCTCGATGTCGATGAGATCGCTCGCCGGGTGGACGAGGCGTGGCAGCGCGGAGCCACTGAGGTCTGCATGCAAGGCGGCATTCACCCCGAATACACAGGCGAAACATATCTGTCAATTCTGCGCACGGTGAAAAGCGCCACGCCCAACATGCACATCCATGCGTTCTCACCTCTGGAAGTATGGCAAGGCGCGGCGACCTTGAACATGCCTCTTGATGAGTATTTGCGCACCTTGCGCGGAAACGGTCTCGGCACCTTGCCGGGCACGGCGGCCGAAGTGCTTGACGACGCAGTTCGCCAAATCATTTGCCCCGACAAGATCAACACCAGCCAATGGCTCGAAGTCATGGAAACGGCGCACGAGCAGGGCATCAAAAGCACGGCCACAGTCATGTTCGGCCACATCGAACAGCCCATTCATCTCGCCCGCCATCTTCTGCGCCTTCGTTCGCTGCAGGCGCGCACCGGCGGGTTCACCGAATTCGTGCCCTTGCCGTTTGTGCATATGGAAGCGCCCATGTACCTCAAAGGCCGGGCGCGCAAGGGGCCGACGTTGCGCGAGGCGATTCTCATTCACGCCATCGCGCGTCTCGTGCTGCATCCTTACTTCCGCAATATTCAGGCTTCCTGGGTGAAGCTCGGACACGCCGGACTGGAAGCTTGCCTAAATGCCGGCTGCAACGACCTCGGTGGAACACTTATGAACGAAAGTATTTCCCGCGCCGCTGGCGCGAGTCACGGTCAGGAGACGACACCGCAGACAATGATTGCACTGATCGAAGCGGCCGGGCGCAGCGCGCAGCAACGCAGCACTCGATATGGCGAAGTTTCCGAAGAGCGCAAGCGCGCCGGGCTTGCGGCAGGCGAATTGACTGAGCTCATCAATACGCCTGCACAGAAATACGAGCGGCGCAAGCAAGGCAAGCGCGAATTGCATCGCAACACAGCGAACACAGCGAACACAGAACCGCTTGAGATGATTGCAAGCGACCGCGTTTAAGTCGCCATCCGCATCACTCGCCGCACCGTTTCAAGGCGAATTTCTCGCACAGGTTTTTCGCCCCGCGCTTGCACGGCGCGCGCCAGCGGCAGCATCAAAGCGGTGTTGAGTGCAAGGCTGCCGAAGGCGATCAGGAGCCAAGTGATGCGCATGCCGCCAAGCTCAAACATGTAGCCGACGATGGGGCCAAGCACCGTGAAGGCAATTCGGAAACCGAAATTTGCAAGCGAGTTGACGGTCGCTCGAATCTCCGACGGGATGCGCGAATTGACGGCATCGCGCAACAGCACGATGCCGAGTCCGCGCGCCAAGAAAATGAGAATCGCAGCGAGAAAGCCAGCGACCGGCCCGAAGAAGGCGAGCCCGAGATAACCAACCACCGGTGCGAAGGCGATGAAGCCGAGCCGCGCCCACGGTGAGCTCGCACGTTTGAGGAGGTGCGATGTCTGTCCGGCAATGGCTGATACCAAGCTTAAGATCGCCCACAGGTAACCGAAGTATTCAAGCGGTAGCGCTTGCAACTGCCACTGTTTTTGCAGCAGCCACACAACGAAGAAGACACTTAAGCTCCAGAACGCGAGCGCAAGGAAGGCGTGCCTCAAGAGCGGGCTTAATGTCAGCACCAAGCGCAAAATGAGCGCAAAGTTCTCGCTATGGCGGCGTTTGGCGAGCACCCGGCGTGGCGGCTCGTGAACGAAGAAGCAGATCACAAACGGCAGCCAAGCGACGAGCGCTTGAATGGCGATGAGCATTTCAAGCGATTGCAACGCAAGGAAGAGGCTTGCGAGCACGCTTGCGGCTGCGGCTGAGAGGGTATCGAGCAGGAAGAGTCTGCGCACCGCTTTGGGACGTCGGCGTTCAAGACCGCCGATGGCAAGCTCGGTGTCGTAGAGGAGCGCAAGGTCGGCGCCCGAAATCAAGCTGACAGCGACCGCCATGCACAGCTCGAAAGCGATGAGCATGCCGAAGCCATCGGAGAAGTACAGCAGCAAGGTGCCGAAGGCATAGAAGATACTGCCGATGAGCAGCGTGTGCTTACGTCCGATGAGGTCGGAGAGATAGCCGGACGGCACTTCAAGGCTCGCCACCGCAAAGCCGAAGATCGCTTGCAGGAGCAGGATTTCTCCAAGATCGAGGCCCCGTGACTCGAAGATAGGCACGATGACCGGCATGATCAGAGAAAAGACATGGAAGAAGCTCACGCCAATAATGAGCGCGAGGTTACGCCGCAAGCGCTGCTCGGCATGTGTGGCACCTAGTGTGTCGATGTCAGTATGGTTGGCTGTCATTTTTCTGTATGCCTGCCTAAGAAAAAAGCCCCGGATTCTTTCGTTTCCGGGGCTTTCTTGGTGCGGGTGTCCGCTTGATCTATTGTGTCTCACTCACCAAGGACTGTCCCGGAATACAGCTTGGGTTGATGGGCGCTCAGTGAAGTTGCCATGCACCGAGCACGACCAAACGACTGGCGTTTTCGCCAGCATGTGCGCGTTCAGGGCTCTGTGCCCACCTATGTTGCGATTTCGAATCATGATTTCATTTCATCGTGATATGAGATTTGAGTGCTCTGTCAATTGACCGACACGAGTAGCGCCGGACGGTGTGCGCATTGTACAAGGAATCGCCGGAACGTGGCGTTAAGCGGCGCGGCGCCCGGTGATTGCTTCGCGCAACCCCTCCATCAAGCCTTCGAGATGCGCCATACGTTCGCGTAGTGCGCCCATTTCCTTACGCAGCACTCCGACTTCGGCGCTCAATTCTTGGAACTTTGCGTCTATTTTCACCTCGAGTCCGTCGACTTTCGCGTCCATTTTCGCCTCAAGTCTATTGATATCACTACGATGTCCGCGGGCTTGGGCAATAGAGAGCGATGCCAAGGCAATGCCGAGCAATATGATGGGCAGGATTTCAAGTAGATATGCCATGCGCAGAAGTATAGCAAAAGGAGTCTGCTATCTGGCCGGATGGCGCCGATACTCACCCAAACCGCTGCGCGCGCACTGAAAAAACATGCAGTTTCGATTCAGTCACGACCGCATCGAGCGGCACATCCCAGGGTGCGCGTGGCACGGCTCGTGCTTCTTGACAGGCATGGGCGTAGCCAACTAACAGCGGTCGCCGCGCACCGAGGCCGCTCAGATAGGCATCGTAGTAGCCACCGCCCCTGCCTAGCCGCGCACCGGTGCCATCGAAGGCGACGAGCGGTACGAGCATGACCGATATCGACCAAGCCAGCACGCTTCGCGTCCGTCCTGCGCTTGGCTCCCAAATGCCTACTCGGTTCAACTGTAGTGCCTGTCCCTCTCGAAGGGGCCTAAAGACCATGCGACGCTCCTCGCTCATCACCGGATACGCCAGCTCGGCGCCGATTTGGTGAAGTCGAGCAATGAGCGGCTGCGGGTCGAGTTCGCCGTCTGTCGCAAAATAGCCTGAGACGCGACGTGCCAGAAAAGCAAGTCCGCTTGTCATGAAGCGGCGCGCGGCGGCTCTCGCGTGGGCTTCTTGGTCAAGAGGGAGAAGAGCGCGGCGACGCTCTCGAAACTCGTGCCGTAGGCGGCGGCGCGATGCGCGATCAGTCATGCGATTGAATAACGAAAAGAACTCCCGGGTATGCCGCTGTCTGGCGAGCCCTGAACCGTTTGGTATCAGGGCGGCGGAAGAGTAAGCATCCCCGGCTTCCCGCGCTAAGCGGCTGATACCGCTTAACGTGGGCTTGCACGCTTGGACACAAAACCCTTCCTCCTATCGTGTAATCACGGCTCAAGGGCGTAAGACCAGCTCGCAAACACCCCAGGAGACTTGGAAGTATAGACATACTTCCCTACGGATTGGCAGCTTCCAGAAAAGTGTCGATGCGCGTTGAGAGACGCTGCACCTTGGTTTGGCAATTCTCTCTCACTTTGCGCGCTCGCAAATGGTCAAATGCCGTTGACAGCGCAAGCGACAGATACGCACGGTCGCCCGCACCCCTGCCGCCAAGCAGGCTGAGTTGCCGAGTCAAATAGTTGGCGGCCTCGGTCAGTTCTTCACGCTGACCGTCTTCGCATTCAACCGTGTAGTCGCGGTTTAGAATGCTGAGCACCATGGATTTCGATTCGCTCATCAGCTTGCCTCCTCGGTTGCCTGCAGCCGCCGAATCAATTGATCCACGCGCTTCTTGGCATCTGATTGAATTTCAAGCAGCGCCGCCTTCGACTCTCGCTCCTTGACAAGTTGCGCGGTGAGGGAGTCGGTCAATTTTTGCAACTCTTCGCATCGCGCAATCAACGCTTCGATCTTGGTCTCAAGCGTTCCAAGCTCTGCGAGCAAGGCGCCCTCGGATTTTTCCTGAACACCGAACCCCTGCTCCTCGGAGCCGGGCCTAGAAGCGCCGGTGCTTGCTTGCTCGCTCGTATCCGGCCAAAGCGAGACTTCAGGGGTAGCATCGGCATTTTCTGGCATAGAGCTTCCGCTGTGTGTGGAGTTACGAAAACTATAGCGCAATCGCGATTCAGACGAGTACACTACTTGCAAGTATCACCCGAAAGGGCGTGGCATTGAATCGAGTGTTTCTGCGGGCTTTGGCCAAGGCAGTGCCGCGCGAAGCGTTGATCACGCGCGATGAGGCAATGAGGCCATTTGAAACAGACGGTCTCACCGCCAAGCGCGAGTTGCCAGGTGCCGTGGTGCTCGCTGATTCCGTCGAGCTCATTCAGCGTGTGCTTCGCCTCTGCAAGACGCACGGCGTGCCTGTGGTCGCGCGCGGCGCAGGCACGGGGCTTTCGGGCGGTGCGCGTCCGATACAGGAGGGCGTGCTCTTAAGCACGTCTCGCATGTCGCGCATCATCGAGATCGATGCGGATAATCGCAGCGCTCGCGTCGAGCCTGGTGTGACCAATCTCGCCGTGTCTGAGGCTGCGCGGCCGCATGGTCTCTATTACGCACCGGATCCATCATCGCAACTCGCCTGCAGCATTGGCGGCAATCTTGCTGAGAACGCTGGCGGCGTGCATTGCTTAAAGTATGGACTCACCGTACACAATGTCACCGGCCTCATCTTCGTGACGATTGACGGGGATGTCATCGAACTCGGCGGCGCCCGGCTTGAATCGCCCGGTTACGACCTGCTCGCGCTATTGCACGGCTCGGAGGGCATGCTCGGCGTGATTGTCGAAGCGCGATTGCGTCTTTTGCCGAAACCTCCGCACAAGTGCGTGCTGCTCGCTGGCTTCCCCGAGATTGGCGCCGCGGCGCGGGCGGTCAACCGCATCATCGCGAGCGGCGTGATTCCTGCGGGTCTTGAGATGATGGACAAGCTTGCGATTCACGCTGCGGAGGACTTTTCGCGCGCTGGCTATCCACTCGACGTTGAGGCCATACTGCTCGTTGAGCTTGACGGCGCGCGCGAAGAAGTCGCCGAAGTTCAGCGCAAGGTGAAGGAGCTGCTCGTGGCGGAAGGGGCGGCGCGCCTCACGACTGCCACCGAGCCCGAGGCCATGCAGCGCTTGTGGCGGGGGCGCAAAGCGGCGTTTCCGGCAATGGGCAAGCTTGCGCCTGACTACTATTGCATGGATGGGACGATCCCGCGCGGTCAGCTCGAACAGGTGCTCACCCGAATCCAAGTGCTCTCAAAGCAGTACGGCCTTCAAGTCGCCAATGTCTTCCATGCGGGCGATGGCAATTTGCATCCCTTGATCCTCTATGACGCTGCGCGCGACCGAGACCTCGAAAAAGCCGAAGCGCTTGGCGGGGAAATTCTCGAAGCCTGCATCAAGGCAGGCGGTACCATCACAGGTGAGCACGGTGTCGGTGTCGAAAAGCTTGATCAGATGTGTACGCAGTTCTCCGCGGCTGAAATCGCGCAGTTTCACGCGCTCAAGAAGGCATTCGACCCGCACGGGCTGTTGAATCCGGGCAAGGCCGTGCCCACGCTCGCGCGCTGTTCGGAACTCGGCGGCATGCACGTTCACGGCGGGCGCTTGCCACACCCGGAACTCGATCGATTGTGAGCGAACTAGAGCCAGACCAAGATGCGCTGGCGGCGCGCATACGAGAGGCAGCAGAATCGAGCGCCAAGTGCGCACCGGTCGGCGCCAATTCCAAGGCTCAATTCGAGGCATCCGACGATTGCTGGCCGCTCAGCACGCTTGCATTCAATGAAGTGTTGTCCTACGAGCCGACCGAGCTTGTGTTGACCGCGGGGGCTGGCGCCAGATTGCAAGACCTGAGCACACTCTTGGCATCCGAAGGCCAGATGCTCGGATTTGAAGCACTTCGTGGTGAGCGTGCGACGCTTGGAGGAGCGGTTGCCTGCGGCATTGCCGGTCCCGCACGGCCGTATCGAGGCGCGATCAGGGATTTTGTGCTCGGCTGCCAAGTGCTGAATGGTCGCGGAGAGCGGCTCAATTTTGGCGGCAAGGTGATCAAAAACGTCGCTGGCTATGATGTCTCGCGCCTGTTTTCGGCAAGCTGGGGAACTTTGGGCGTGATGCTGCACATCAGCGTGCGTGTGCTGCCACGTCCTGAGTGCGAAATAGGCATCGCCTTGGAATGCGGCGTGCAAGATGCCTTGAAGCGCATGTGCGAATTTGTAAGAAGCGCCTGTCCCTTGTCGGGCGCCGCTTTTGTCGATGGCGTCCTGCACCTCCGGCTTGCTGGCTTTGCCTCGGCAGTTGCAGCGGCCTCGACACAAATCGGCGGCAGCGAGGTCAGCATTGAGGACGGCCCTTGGACACATCTCACTAACGCCTCCCATGCTTTCTTCTTGACCGGCATGCCGGTCTATCGAATCTCGCTGCCGAGCGCGACGCTGCATCTCGACATGCCGGGAAGCTGGCTCATTGATTGGGGCGGCGCATTACGGTGGCTCGCCACCGAGGTGCCGGTCAGCGAATGGTTGCCATCGGTGACCAAGGTCGGCGGTCGCGTGCTTGCTTGGCCGCCCACAAGGGCCGACTGGCTTCATTCCGGCGATGCGGTCATTGACGGATTGCAGGCGCGGATTCGTGACGCCTTCGACCCGAACGGGGTGTTCATATGAAGCTTGACTTGGCAGAAGACTTCGTAGGCGCCGAAGCCAGCGAGCAAGCTGCTGAGATTATTCGCAAGTGCGTGCACTGCGGCATGTGCAATGCGGTGTGTCCGACATATCGACTGACGGGCAACGAGCTCGACGGGCCGCGTGGACGCATCTATCTCGTCAAATCGATGCTTGAAGAAGGCAAAACCAACCGCGTCGTCACGCAGCACCTTGACCGCTGCCTCACCTGCCGCGCCTGCGAGACCGTCTGTCCGTCGGGGGTCGAATACGGAGAACTCGTTGAGATCGCGCGGCCAAAATTGAAGCATCGCTCACCCTATCAGCGTGTGCTGCGAGCTGGGCTGATCACCTTGGCGAGTCGGCCGCGCTTGTTTCGGCTGGCCTTTCGCGCAGGCACGGCATTGCGCGTCTTGTCGCCTCGTCGGTTTCGCGGGTTGTTCACAGCGCCACCACCATCGCAGCCTCCGACTGCATCACCGACGAAAGGGTTGAAAGGGCGCATCATATTGCTGGATGGCTGCGTGCAGAGCGCGGTCACGCCGCAAGTGAATGCGGGCCTCACGAGCTTGCTTGCAGGCGCTGGCTTCTCTGTCGTGCGAGTCAAGCAGGAGACCTGTTGTGGCGCACTGCCCTTGCATCTCGGCGCGAAGCGCAAGGCGATGCGCGTGATGAACAAGAACCTCAAGGCGCTCACCTCGAATCTTGAAGGCGTTGAAGCGATTGTCTCGACCGCGAGCGGCTGCGGCGTAACCTTGAAGGACTATGGCCGATTGCTCGGCACCGAAGCCGCTAGGCACGTCGCAGGACTGGTTGTCGATGCCTCCGAGTTATTGGCGGACGCGAAATTCGGCATCAAATTGCGCGCCGCGCTGCCGCTGCGGAGAATCGCTTGGCAGGCACCTTGCACGCTTGCCTCCGGCATGAGGCTTGGTACTGAAGTAGAAACCTTGCTCAAGTCTGTAGGATATACCCTCGTACCTGTCGCCGATGCCAATCAATGCTGCGGGTCGGCTGGCACCTATTCGATGTTTGAACCAGACGCGGCGAATGCCTTGCGAGAGAAGAAATTGCAGAATCTACAAGCGGATTCCCCTGAGGCAATCGCCACGGCGAACATAGGCTGCCAGATGCATCTTAGGCAGGCATCGTCCGTGCCGGTGTATCACTGGCTTGAGTTGGTGCGTCTTGAAGATGACTGAATCCACGAGCAATCGCCTCGCCAAAGAGACGAGCCCATACCTGCTTCAGCACGCGGACAACCCAGTCCATTGGCAACCGTGGGACGATGAGGCGCTCGCGCTCGCAGCGCAATCTGGCAAGCCAATTTTGTTGTCGGTCGGATATGCATCCTGCCATTGGTGTCATGTGATGGCGCATGAGTCATTTGAAGATGACGACACGGCTGAGGTGATGAACGAGCATTTCGTCTGCATCAAGGTAGACCGCGAGGAGCGGCCAGACCTCGACAAGGTGTATCAGACCGCCCACTATCTGCTGACAAGAAGTTCAGGCGGTTGGCCACTGACGATTTTTCTCGATCCCGAAACGCGCATTCCGTTCTTCAGCGGCACATATTTCCCAAAGCGTGCCATGTATCAGCGGCCGAGTTTCGTGGATATTCTTCTTCGAATCTCGCAAGCCTTTGCGCAGCAGCGAAGTGAGCTTGGCGAGCAGGGCGAGCGCTTGGTCGAGCTACTCAAGAGCACGGCGACGCGCCCGCGTGAAGACACAGGTAGAACTTCGGGCGATATTGCCGACTTGCGCGTTTTTGCAAAAGCCTTCAAGGAGCTGCGTCAGTCCTACGATGAACAGCATGGCGGGTTTGGCGGTGCGCCCAAGTTCCCAATGCCGACGAGCCTCGATCTTCTGCTGCGCTATTCGGATGTGGCAGATGCACGAGATGGCACGCGCCAAATGGCCTTGGACATGGCGCTCACGACGCTCACCAAGATCTGTCGAGGCGGAATTCGCGATCACCTAGGTGGCGGATTCTGCCGCTATGCGGTAGATCAGGAATGGATGATTCCGCACTTCGAGAAAATGCTCTACGACAACGGTGCGCTCCTGTCAGTGCTGTCCGATGCTTGCGCAATTGACCCGGATAGCCTGTATCGAGAGTCCATGGCAGAGGCTGCCGACTGGATGATTCGCGAAATGCAGTCGCAGCAAGGCGCCTTCTTCTCTTCCATTGATGCCGATTCAGAAGGCGAGGAAGGGCGCTTTTATCTGTGGCGGAGAAATGCCGTCAAAAAGCACTTGAGCGAGGAAGAATTCTTCGTGTTCGCAACGCTCTACGGCATTGACAAGCAACCCAATTTTGAGGGCCGCGCGTGGAATCCGCACCGCTATGATTCTTGGCGGTCAGTCGTGTTTCGATTGGGCATGGAGCCGGGTAAGGCGGCTGACCTACTCGCTTCAGCGAAGCAAAAGCTCTTTGCAGCGCGCGAAGCACGCATTCGCCCTGCGCGCGACGACAAGGTGCTCGCCTCGTGGAACGGTCTTGCAATCAAGGGGCTGGTGTGCGCTGGCGCGACTTCTGGCCGTGCCGAGTACATGCATGCCGCGGAGCAAGCGATTGACTTCATTCGATCACAGATGGTTGATCAAGAGAGCGCTCGATTACAGGCGACGCACGCTGCCGGTCGGTCGAGATTTCTCGGCTATCTTGACGACTACGCGAATGTTGCCGACGCGCTGCTGCAATTTCTACAGTACAGATGGCGGGACGACCTGCTTGTTTTTGCGCAAGACCTGGTGAATCGGGTGCTTGCCGAGTTTGAGGATGAAGCCGAAGGCGGGTTCTTTTTCACCTCTACCGAGCACGAAGCCTTGATTCACACGCCGAAGCCCGCCATTGATGAGGCGGTGCCCGCTGGCAATGGCATCTTGTGTTCGGTGCTCTTGAGGCTCTCCGAGATCGTCCATTCGGCGGAATATCGAGAAGCGGCCGAGCGGATACTACGCTGGGCGACCCCGGAGATGGAGCGCATGCCTTCGGCGCATACATCGCTGCTCTCAGCGCTGCATCTGTATGGTTCGGGTCTTGAGACCTGCGTGCTTCGAGGCGAAGCGGGTCAGTTAGAGGACTGGGAGGCTGTGTGCCGTCAAGGCTATGTGCCGAGGCGGCAGTGTTTCTCGATTCCTTGGTATCAGGTCGGCCCCGACTGGCTGCCGCAGGAAACCTCAAGCGAGCCGCTCGCTTACTTGTGCTCGAATTTTAGCTGCTCGACGCCGATTCGCGATTTGAACGTGCTGAAGTCAGCGTTGCAGGGGTAGGGAATGATGCGAAAAATGTGCCGCCTATTGCTGTGTTCGTGCTTGCTGCTCTTGGTCTCGGCATGCACGACGAGTCCCACTGGCCGCTCGCAGTTCATACTGGTGTCGCCGGAAAGCGCAATTTCGCAGTCGAGGTCGGCGTATGAGAACCAAGTACAGGCGCTCAGGCGCGACGGGCAACTGCTCAATGATCCTGCAATGTCTCGCCGCATCGAGAGAATCACCGGCAGGCTCGTGACCGAGGCTGTGCGCCTGTATCCCCACACCGCGCGCTGGCAATGGAGCGTCGCCTTGATCGATGATCCTGAGACGATCAATGCGTGGTGCATGGCAGGTGGGCGCATGGCGATCTATAGCGGCATCGTGCTGCAGCTTGACCTCAGCGATGATGAAATCGCCCACATCATGGGTCACGAGATTTCCCACGCACTCGCCAATCACACTGCCGAGCGCATGTCGATGGCAATGGCCCAAGGGCTCGCCGTGCTCGCGATTCAGCTAGGTACGGAGAGCCGTGAAGCGGCAGAAGCGGCGGACAGCTTGGCGAATGTGGCGCTCACTTTGCCCAATAGTCGATCTGCCGAGCTTGAAGCAGACGAGATTGGCATGATGCTCGCTGTGCGCGCTGGCTACGAGCCGCTTGCGGCGGTGAGTTTGTGGGAGAAGATGGCGGCGCAGGGCGGTTCGAGTCCGCCTGAGTTCTTGAGCACGCACCCAAGCCCCGGCAATCGGGCGGCGCGTCTAGCTGCATTGGCAAGGGAGTTTCAAAGGTTCGCGCCGGCGCGAGCACCAGAGGCGTTTCCGGTGCGGATGTATCCGTAAGGGAGTTATGTAGCAAAATCCGCATCATGGATATCGCCTGTTTCTTGACGCCTCACAGAGCGGGCCATCGCGCCACCGATGCCGGACTAGAGAGCGTTAGTTCGTGGTGCAGCCGAGGCGGGTTCGTTCAGCAGAGGAAAGCATCCACTTGTAGACCGTGTCGTCAGTTTGGCGGCTGTCGATAGCCTGGCCGTTCGGCTCAAGCGTGCCTGTCCGTGCCCACTGGTTGTTTCTGTTCCTTGCTCCGCACAGGCACGTCTGGACTTGAGCGGGCGTGCCGCCGAAGGCGAAGCATCCACCTGCGTACAGGTCTATATCTGAATGGTATCCAAGCGCCCTGTTGAAGGCGGTCGCGGTGTCGATTGCGGTCTTGAAGCATCTTCGTGACACAACACGACCACCAGCTATAAGGGATGCAACATAATTCGTATTCTGTTTCAAACCAGTAAAGGTCTTGGAAATGGGGGCTAGAATTACTGGTGAAGATACCCTGCCGCCTTGCTGGGTTTGACCTGATTGATTAGGCTCCTGCACTCGCAAACTATAGGTAAAGGTATATGCAACTCTAAAGTCGTTGGTGTTCACCGCTGCCGTCCTCACTGTGACCTGAGACGCTGTGATATCGGCTGATCCTATGTTGCCAAGGCGGGATGGGTGTAGTTCCGTTACGTCTGTGCAGGCGGAAGGGCCAGAACTGCCGAAAATGGTCGTCCAGTCCACTTGGGCATGTGCTGTGCCGACAAGGCAGGCGGCGAGGATGGCTAGGGGGACGCTAAGG
>JAPYNO010000004.1 GCA_028283025.1 Pseudomonadales bacterium
GCTCGCCCAGTCAAGCATCGCCCGCAACTCGTCGCTGAATCCTTGCGGTGACTCCTTGAGCGGCTTCGCAAATGTCTTCAACGCATCGCGCTCGCACAGCAGCAGGCCAGCGCGCCGCCATGCGCTTAAATCCACCTGCTGCCAATCAAGAGAATCTGTACAGTCAAGCCGCTCGAAAGCGCTTCTTACTGCGGGTGCCAAACTAGAATAAATCTGCCACTTCGCTGAGGGCGGCGCAGACTCCTCGGCACCTTCGCCAAACAAATCCATCACTGCATCAACATCCCTGACGCTCAGCGCATGCACGCCGATGTGATCAAGGCGCGGAGACAGCTCGATCAACCCTTCAACCGGAATCATGCCGAACTCCGGCTTGTAGCCGACGATGCCGCAGAAAGCGGAAGGCAGCCGTACTGAGCCCATGTCGTCTGTACCAAGCGTGATTGGCGCCATGCCCGCCGCGATAGCCGCGGCGCTGCCGCCGGACGAGCCGCCTGGGATATGTTCAACGTTGTGCGGGTTGCGTGTGCGTCCAAAGTGCGGATTGTCGGTGGTGATGCCGAGCGCGGCCTCGTGCATATTGAGAATGCCGAGCGGAATCATGCCGGCGCTTCTCAGCACCGCCACAGCGTGCGCATCGTCGCCCGCAACTTGACCGCTGAGCGCAGCAATGCCCGCGTGCCAAGGACAGTCACGAATCGCGATATTGGCCTTGACGGCGAAGGGGATGCCGTCGAGTGGTGACAGCGGCTTGCCGTGCGCGTAGCGCTCATCCGCCTGCTCGGCTTCTATTTTCAGTGCTTCGCGCGGGCGCACGAAATTGAAGGCGTTGATCAGCTTGTCATATTGATCGATACGATCCAGACAGGTGCGCACAAGCTCGGCGGGAGTCGTCTCGCGGCTTGCGAAGGCTTGCGCATAGAGCACCGCGTCGGACACTTGACTCACTTGAAACGCTCGTCAATCAAGCGAATCGGCTTTTGCCTGCGCTCGACGCCTGTGAGCGATGCGGTTTCGCCCTTGCCGACCAGATGCGGGGTCAAGGAAACGCCGAGCTTGGCCTTGAGCAACGCCGAGATGCGTTGCCGCAGCGCCCCGCTCGCCGAACTGACTTCGAGATGCACAGAAAACTCACCAGATGCGCTCATGCGGCACACGTACTCACCCAAGAATTCAGGCACTTCATCAAGCATCGGGCCGATGGCTTGCGGGAAGACATTGATGCCCTTGACCTTGACCATATTGTCGCCGCGTCCCAGAAACCCGTCCATGCGCCGAAGTCCAAAGCCAAGGCTTGAGGCGCCGCCAAGCTCGCGTGACACATCGTGAGTGTTGAAGCGAATGATCGGATAGACATCATCCTTGAAAAGGCATGTGCAAACGACCTCGCCCGTTTCGCCGAACTGAGTAGGTGCGCCAGTGTTGAGGTCGAGCAATTCCACATAGTGCGCGTCCTCCATGATGTAGAGGCCATCGTGATCGATTGACTCCGCAGCAACGAGCCCCGTGTCGCCAACGCCGTACCAGTCGAAGCATTCGGCGCCGCCCCACATTTCGGAGATGCTTACCCTGTCCTCGCGCCCCATCTGGCCGCTGATCATACGAAGCGCAATGTCCTGCATGAACCCTCGCTCATTCGCAACTTCAGCGAGGCGCTTGAGATAGTCCGCAAAGCCGACAAGCACAGTGACGCCAAAGTCGCGCATGATTTCGACTTGGCGAGCGGAAGGCGTCTCGACGCCTGTGCCAGCGGAGAGAAAAATAGCGTTCGTCCAATGCAGAAACGCTTCGCGAATGTAGTGACCGCCGTTGATGAGGCCGTGGCCATAGACCGAATGAACGACATCCGCTGCGCCAACGCCTTGCATGAGGTAGGCGCGCGCAAGCAGAAGATTCTGCGCCTCGCGCGACTTCGGCCCAAACAGCAGCACTTGCGGCGTGCCCGTGGTGCCGCTTGTGGTATGCAGGATGACGGTATCGCGAGCAGGGTCGGTGCGCTCGAAGCCACCAAAGTCGCCGAACGGCGGATGCTTAGCGATGCTCGCCATCAAATCTGACTTATCGAAGACCGGCAGCTTCGCGATGTCGTCAAGCCCTTGAATATCCCCGCGCTCAATGCCTTGAGCGCCCCACAGGCGCGAATAAAAGCCAGTCTGCCAAGCACGGGCGATGCAACGCTTGAAGAGCCGATCTTGACGCGCAAAGAGCTCATCGCGGCTGAGATGCTTGGCAAGCTCGATAAAGCCATCGCCGATGGGGTGGTCGGCGAGCAGCGCGTCAACATCGAGTGATTGCAGATAGCTCATAACTTTCCCTTCAAGCGTGCGCCTACATCTTGACAGTGCGCGAGGCCGTCGCACGCTGAGATCAATGCGTCGGAGCGCTCTGCGGATTCAAGACAGTTTTCGATCTTGTTGCGGTGCGATGAGCGTGTCAAGGGGTGCGCCGGTGCGCCGAGCAGATGCTCGATGGTCGCATCACACTCGGCGCCTTCGCGGGTGCGCGCAACAAGGCGCTGCGGCGTGAACGCCGACGGGTCGTCGATTTCATGTGTGCGCACGTCTATTTTCTCAGCGATTGACAGGATTTCGGCATCGCGCATGGCGTGCGGCGCGAAATGCTTGATCTGGACACGATCATCGCGCAAGGCACAGGCGGCGACATAAGGAAAACATAGGCGCGCATAGTTGGCGTTCATAGACTCGTGCGCGGGCCTATTCACGAGTTGATTGATCAGCGGCGGCGCGATGAGCGTGGCGGAATCGATGTTCTCTGGTGTGACGCCTCGGGTGCGAAGTTCGCGCACGGCTTCAATGCCGCCGTGAGTGGCACGACCGCTCGGATAGGGCTTGATGGCCATTTCGGTGATGCGCCAAGGCGCTGCGATGTGCTCTAAGAGGCCTGTCGTCGATGCCTTCGACTCGAAGAGCGCGAGATAGCCGAATTTGCCAGTGATAGCCTGTTGCGCTGTCGGGATGCCTGTTTCTGCCAAGTCGGCTGCAATGAGTCCGGCGCGCGCCGCGTTTGCTAATTGAATTGGCAAGGTCGGCATGCCTTCCTCGTGCGCTTGCATGGTGCCGGCGGCCGATGCGAGCGCGTAAGCGAACGCTTTGTGGGTTCGGTCAAGGTTAAATCCGCGTAAGCATCCGATTGCCGCCGCAGCGCCGAAGACGCCAGTGGTGGCAGGGCGAAAGAACGTGAGCGGGGCATCTGCTGCGAGGCCGAGGGTGGCTGCGACCTCGACACCGACGATGAGCGCGGTGAGGAAGCGTTTGCCGCAGACTGCCTCATTGCGCGCATCGATTTCGGCGAGCAGGGCGGCGATTGGCGCCGTGGCGACGTGGGCGACCGCAGCTTCGTGCACGGCATCGAATTCAAGGCAGTGCATTTGGAAGGCGTTGATGAAGGTGGCAGAGGGTGCCGGCAAGTGTGCTTCGTCGCCGAGCACGCGGCAGCGTCCTTCGATACCCCAAGTGCGAATAACCGACAAGAGGGCATCGCGATACGGGCTTCTAGCACCCGCGATGCCGATGGCGAGGGTGTCGAGCAAGATGTTCTCAGCGGCTTCAATGGCCTGTTCCGGCATATCGCCGCTTGAAGTGTCGCTCACGACTCGCGCGAGCGCATCCTGCAAATCATCAGATGGCATTGCGGCTCTTGAGCGCATGAATAGTGGCCGCATCGAGACCCACTTCGCGCGCGAGACTCTCCGAGTCAGCGCCGTATGCGGGTAGTTGCAGGTCGGGCACGCCGGCTTCTTCTTGAAACTTGATCGGCACGCCGATATGCGCATTGCCTGACTCGTCTTCAAGCAACATGCCGCGTGCGCTTGTGTGCGCGTCAGCAAACGCATCTTTGAGTGAGCGAATCGGCGCCCAGCAACAATCGACCTTGGCGAGAAAATCCTCCCAATAGGCGAGCGGCTTGGACGCAAAAGTCTCGCGGAAAAACGCCTTCAGGGGATCCTGTGCAGGCCCTGGTTCAATCTGGGCGAAGGCAAGCAGGTCAGGCCGACCGATCGCCTCAAGCAGATTCTTCGCAAACTTCACTTCTGAGCCGCCGATGACGAGGAATCGATGGTCCGCGGTCTCATAGATGCTGTTCATGGCCGCGCCGCCGAAGGAGCGCATGGTCTTTGGCTCAGGGTCGGCATTCTCGGCGAACACAGGCCCGGTGACATTGGCCGTCCAAGCGAGCAGGGCATCGTACATGGAAAGATCAATATAGTCGCCGCGCCCGCTGCTTGTGCGGCGATAGAGCGCCATCAAGATGCCCGCGAGTGCCATCAGCGAAGCAATGGCATCGGCACTCGGCATGTTGGGCGCGGCGGGCTTGCCGTCTTCAAGGCCAAGGCCGAGCGCAAGGGTGCCCGCAAGGGCTTGAATGGCGAGGTCATGCGCGGGCCGGTCGCGCAAGGGGCCGTCCTGCCCAAAAGCCGAAATCGAGCAATAGACGAGCCTTGGATTCACTTCCTTGAGGCGCGCATAATCAATACCGAGACGTGCGACGACACCGGGACGGAAAGCCTCAATCAACACATCAGCGGTGCCGACAAGCGACAGGAAGAAAGCGTGCGCCTCGGTATCCTTGAGGTTGATCTTCAGGCTACGCTTGCCGCGCGCGATGTTCCTAAACCAGACCGGCACACCGTCTTCGGTTCGGTACCCGATCTCGCGCGTCGGCTCCCCAACGCCATTGGCAGGCTCCACCATGATGACCTCCGCGCCATGGTCGGCAAGCATCATCGACAAATGCGGCCCCGGCAGAAAAGCCGACAGGTCGAGCACCCGGATGCCTTCGAGTTTCATGGAGCACTAGGGCGTGTGAGTGTGAACACTATGCCCTAAACCGGATTGCGGGCAATTTGCTGGCGCGCAATGATGATGCGCTGCATCTCGTTGGTGCCTTCGCCAATACACATCAGCGGCGCTTCCCGATAGAGCCGCTCGATTGGATATTCCTTGGAGTAGCCGTAGCCGCCGTGAATGCGCATGGCTTCGAGCGCGTTGCTTAACGCGGCTTCCGAGGCGAAGTATTTGGCCATGCCTGCTTCCATGTCGCAGCGTTGCCCAGCGTCGTAGGCGGCGGCGGCATCAAGCGTCAGTAGTTCAGCGGCGCGCGTACGCGTCGCCATTTCTCCGAGTTTTAGAGCGATCGCTTGGTGTTCGGCGATCGGCTTGCCAAACGTGCGCCGCGTCTGGGCGTAGGCAGTGGCCTCATGTAAGGCGCGCTGCGCGATGCCGACCGAGCGCGAAGCAATATTGATGCGCCCGAGCTCGAGGCCGCCTACGGCCATGTAGAAGCCTTGGCCTTCTTCGCCGCCAACAAGATGACGCTCGGCGTCAAGGCGATACTCCTCAAATATCAGTTCGGCGGAATCGATGCCTTTGTAGCCGAGCTTCTCAAGCTTGCGGCCAGTGTCGAATCCGTGATGGCGCGACCCTGTGTCCGGGTCGAACTTAGGCGCGATCAACATGCTCATGCCGCGCCTAGGCGGATCGGCGTCCACATCGGTTTTGACGAGCAGCGCCACTGCGCCGCCTTCAATACCATTTGAGATCCAAGTCTTGGTGCCATTGATGACATAGTGCTCGCCATCACGCTGCGCGCGTGTCGTGATCGCCTGTAAATCGGTGCCCGCGTTTGGTTCGGTGAGCGCAAGCGCGCCGCGTATCTCTCCGCTCGTGAAGCGCGGCAGCCAGTAGCGTTTCTGCGCCTCAGTGCCGAACTTCTCGACAATTATCGCCATCATCAAGTGCGAATTGAAGATGCCTGTCAGCGACATCCATTCGTTTGAAATCAACGTGACAATCTTCGAATAGGTGGTGGCCGAGAGTCCGAGGCCGCCGTATTCGGGCGAGATCGTAGCGCCGAACAGGCCAAAGGCCTTCATTTGCTCGACCATCTCGTTCGGGTAGACATCGTCGTGCTCCATGTCCATGACATGCGGCGCGACATCTTTTTCCACCCAGCGGCCGATGGCATCGAGGATGGCTTGCTCTTCGCTTTCGTCATATTGGGCGCTCGTCATGTTGTGTACCTCTTTTCCATGTCGATATAGGCTTTGGCAATATCGCGGCGGGTCGCCACCCAGACATCATCGCGTTCGGACAATTCATGGAGCACGCCGAGCAGCGCATCCATGCGTCCGGGGCGGCCGATGATGCGAAGATGCAGTCCCATCGAGAGCATGCGCGGGCCTTGGTGCGAGGCTTCCTCGGCGAGCCATTCAATGCTATCCAAGATGTAGTCCTCCCAGTCGCAAGGCTTGAGCGAGGGCGAGGTCCAGAATTTCATGTCGTTGGTGTCGATCGCATAGGGGACGATCAGAATGCGCTGCCCCTCGCTTGCTTGGGATTCAACTTCGGCCCAGAACGGCATGTCATCAGAATAGTCGTCCATGTGGTAGAGGAAGCCTTCTTCGGCAAGAATCCTGCGCGTGTGTTCGGTGTGCATATAGCGCGACAGCCAGCCAGAGGGGCGCGTGCCGGTCATATCCTCAATGGAATCGCGAGCTTTGCGGATAAACGCCCGCTCCTCATCCTCGCTCATACGGTGCTGATGTACCCAGCGATAGCCGTGGCATGCGACTTCGTGATCGCCTTTGAGGATCAGCGGAACAAGTTCCGGTGCGCGTTCGAGGGCGAGCGCGGCTGCCGTGACAGTTGCCGGAAAGTCGTATTCCTCAAGGAGGTCAAACACCCGCGGGGCGCCTGCCTTGATGCCATACAGGTAGTTGCTCTCATTGCCGTAAGATCGTATCTGGCTGCGCGGTGCAGCCGAGAGTTCATCGACAGGCTCAGGCCGCGCATCACCATCGCGGATATTCATCTCCGCGCCCTCCTCAACATTCACCACGATCGAAAAGGCGAGACGCGAGCCGTCAGGCCAAGTACAATCTCTCGGGAACTTGCTCATGGTATGGTTTTGTAGTCAGTGGTCGAGTGCAGGACGCATAATGCCCTAATGACCTATTATTATGTCATTTGTGGCATGTGCCGAGTGGCGAACTAAGATGAGCGAGCGTCAAGACAAAAATCACCAAGACCATCGTCAAGATGATACAGGCCCGCCCGACTACAGGCATGTGGGAAGGCACGATGTGTTCCCCAAAACCGACCATGATCAAACCGAGCGCTACAATTTTCTAGCGCACCTCAACCGTCATTTGGCGACCGAGGTCATGCCCGGCGTGATGGAAGCCTATGAAGCGCGCGTCCTGCCTGAGTTTGTCAACAATGAAGGCCGAGCGCCAGCGACCCGCCACGAAGTTCGGCGCGCACTTGTCTCGGATTCGGTGTTTCAGACTTGGAGCGCGCTACGAAGAAACACCATGGAGATGCGCCAGCAAGCCGGTCGCTCGGTAGTGCTCGGACAACTCGAAGACCTGCTTGATCGCACGCAAGCACTCGCGGGCAATGACAAGCTAAGACTCAAGGATGGATTCGAGGTGCCGGCGCATCTGACTGCCGTTGATCATCATTGCATGCCGGGCAGCTACTATTCCGAGCTGCTGCCGGGCGATGTGAGCGCCGCCGCCAACTATGATTCCGGGATGTTCGTCACCACTGGTGGCGCACTTGGTCGCTTCACCGACGGCGGCGGCCACGGTGTGGTGCAGTATGTGCAAGATAAGTTCCCGGACTTTTCGCCAAAGCGCATTCTCGATATTGGCTGCGGCCTCGGGCACAACGTCCTGCCGATTGCGGCGGCTTTCCCGCAAGCCGAAGTCATCGCAGTGGATGCGGGTGCGCCGATGCTGCGCTACGGGGCGGCGCGCGCGATGAGCCTCGGTGTGACCAATGTCACCTTTGTGCAGGGCGATGTGGCGGCACTCGATGAGTTCGAAGATGCGCATTTCGATTGGATTCAGAGCACCATGTTCCTACACGAAACTTCTTACAAGGAACTCAAGCGCATCATGCGCGAGACGCGCCGTTTGATCGCGCCGGGCGGGCTCGTGCTGCACATCGAACAGCCCTGCTATGCCGAGACCATGCCTGTTTTCGAGCAGGCTATGCGTGACTGGGATGCCTTCTACAACAACGAGCCATTCTGGACCAAGCTGCACGAAATCAGCCTTGACGCCTATATGATTGAGGCAGGTTTCAAGCCCGAAGAGCTCATTCATGGTCATGTAGTGGCAGTGGTCGATAAGGCTCTGTTTCCTTCGGCTGAGGACGACGATGCCGAGGACTTTGGTCGCAAGCCGGCTTGGGAGATCACCGGGGCGCGGGTGGCGTGAGCCGCCCGGCTTCCATCGACCCGATCTCGCTCGCCGGCGTCAAGGCGAAAGGCAAGCGGCCTTACTTCTTCAAGGATGCCGACGTTGAGCGCGTGCTGTCGATCACCATGGCGGTGGCTGGGGAACTTGCTGTGATGCGTCAGCGTCTCGACACGATCGAAACGCTGCTTGATGCGCGCGGCTACATAAGCCGCAAAGAGATTGAAGCCTTCACGCCAAACGCCGAGCAAGAAACCGCCCGCTCGCAATGGAATCAGGAGTATATCGCCCGTATCCTAAGAATCCTGCAGCAGCAACGAGAAGCGTTGCATAGGCCGGAGGAAGTGACCTCCGAAGCGGCTGGCAACAAGCTGGCTGAGGACTGATGTAGATGCAACTGTTGCGCGCAGGAAGCGTATGCGTCTCCAATCTCACGGCATCAATCGCAGTCTATGAGAGCTGGCTCCAATACTCGCTTGTCGAACAAGGCACGCTCGATGGCCCGCTCGTGAAGAGTTGGGGAACACCTGGCATGGAAGGCGCGCGCTTTGCCGTGCTGCGCCCGGCATCCGGCAAGGACATCTTCGTTCGTCTCATTGAAGCGCCGCCTGTCGATCAGTTCGTGCCCTTGACCACCTACGGTTGGGCGGCGCTCGAGTTTTGTGTCACAGATGTGCTGGCGACACACGAACAGATGCGTGAATCGCCATTTGAAGTGATCGGCCCACCGAGAAAAATCACTGGACTCGATGCCATCCATCCCATGCAGGTTCGCGGCCCTGACGGCGAAATCTGCTATTTCACACAAATAAACGACGACCTACCGGATTTCGCGCTGCCGCGCGCATCCTCGCCAATCGATCATCTGTTCATCAACGTATTGGCGGCGAGCGACATGGCAGCGACGCAGCGCTGGCTGGTGGACCAAGTTGGACTTGAGATCGGTCGAGCGCATATGGAGATCGAGTACACCATGCTCGCCAAGGCATTCGGTGCGCCGCGTGGCACGCTCTATGCCATTTCGACGATTACGCATGGCAGGGATGTGTTCTTGGAAGTTGATCAGATGCCGGAGCAAGCCGGGCCGCGGCCAAGGCATGAAGACATGCTGCCGCCCGGAATCTGTATGACGACGATTGAAGCGCCTGACTTCGATGCCTTGGAAGGCGCTGCGCACGCCTTTCGTGGCGCGATATATGACGGTCGGCGCTGCAAAGTGCTCAAGGACCCGGATGGGACGTTGTTTGAGCTCGTGGAGCGCTAAGTGGCGGACAATCTTCGGGTCGTATTGAAACGGCAGCCGGAGGGCGTGCCCGTGCCGGAAGATTTCGCGCTAGAGGTCGCCGAAGCCGGAGATGAAGGCGTCTTATGTCGCACTCGCTACATTTCGCTCGACCCGTACCTACGCGGCCGCTTGAGCGGACGACATCTGACGGGTGTCATACCGCCGGGCGACGCCATGTCGAGCGAACTGATTCTTGAAGTCGCCGAAGCGGCGGAAGGCTTCGATGCGGGCGAACTCGTGCGCGCGCACGGCCCTTGGCAGCATCAAGTGCGCTTACGCTCAGAAGCGTTGCAGCGCGTGCCAAACGATATTGAGCCAGCATCGCTTCTTCTCGGTGTACTCGGTATGCCAGGCCTCACTGCCTATGCAGGCATCAAGACGATATTGCAGCCGAAGCCTGACGAGACACTTATCGTTTCGGCGGCGGCGGGGCCTGTTGGTGCAACTGTGGCTCAGCTCGGGCGCATCGCCGGGGCGCGAGTGATTGGCATCGCGGGTAGCGAAGAAAAGTGTCGTTGGCTTGTCGATAAGGCCAAGCTCGACGGCATCATCAATTATCGCCAAGAGAATCTTCGCGAGGCATTAGATCGCCTGTGCGCAAACGGCATCAACATGTATTTCGACAACGTCGGAGGCGATGTGCTCACTGCCGTGATGGAGCGGCTTGCGCTGAGTGCGCGGGTGGCGCTCTGTGGCCTTATGTCGCAATACAACAGCGATGCGCCGCCGCTAGGCCCGAATCCTGGCCTGATCATCCGCGCACGCGCCTGCGTGCAAGGGCTCGTTGTATATGACCACGAAGACCTGCGCAGCGAGATGCAGGCAGCGCTTGCGGGCGAGATTCAGGCCAGGCGCCTTGCTTTTCGGGAGGATGTCTCACATGGACTAGAGTCGGCGCCGGAAGCCTTTTGCCGCCTTATGCGCGGCGAGAATTTCGGCAAGGCACTCATTGATGTGGCGGCGTGAACCTAGGCCCTAGATTCGCAAAGAGTGTTAGGCTTTCTCCTTGCAGCCTAAGACGGAAAGCCTCCCATGTATCAGTTGCTCGCCGAACCGCTCGTCGCCTTGAGCGTCCTACTCTTGCTTGCCGTCATCGCTCACTACATGTGGATACAGCTCACCGTCGGCAGGCTGCGCATCGCCAAAGGCATTGAAGCGCCCGCCGTCACCGGCGACCCTGAGTTCGAACGCGCCTTTCGCGTGCAGGCCAACTCGCTTGAGCAGCTTGCCATTTTCCTGCCGTGCTACATGATCCTTATCCTGCTCACTGGCCTGCTAGGCAATGAAGTGTTTCTGTGGATCACAGTTGCGCTTGGGTTTCTCTACCTCGTCGGTCGAGTGCTGTACGCGCGAACCTATATGGCTGATGCCTCCAAGAGAGCTGTAGGTGCTGCGATGACCCTTTTGGTCAACGCCTTGATGCTGCTCGCGCTGTGCGTGCAGTTCTTGATGTTTTTGTTCTAGACCGCGGCGCTCGGACTGTTCCGTGACCGCGCAAGCTACGCGCAGGATTGTCGGCAACGCTGCCGCAAGGCGCAAGCGCATGATCGCCTTCGGATGGTACGGCGGAAAATTCAGCCATCTTGACTTTCTATTGCCGAACCTTCCCGAAGATGCGCGGCATTTTTGCGATGTGTTCGGTGGCTCTGCGGCGGTGATCATCAATCGCCAGCCCACAGAAGTTGAAACCTACAACGACATCGACTCAGAACTCGTCAATTTCTTCAAAACGCTTCGCGACGACAAGACCAGCGAAGCGCTGATTCGAGCGATCGGCCTCACTCCGTTTTCAAGGGAAGAGCTTGCACTCGCCTGCCAGCCTTCGGTAGGGCTCGATCCGATTGAAAAAGCCCGCAGATTCTTTGTCCGTGCTCGCCAGACACGAACCGGTCTTGCGCAGACGGCTTCGGAAGGACGTTGGGCGCATTGCTTGCTCACAAGTCGCGCAGGCATGTCCGGTGCGGTTTCTCGCTGGCTCGGTTCAGTGGAGGGACTCGCAGAAATCGTCCAGCGATTGCAGCGGATTCAAATTGAGAACGCACCCGCACTCGAAGTACTTGAGCGTTATGACTCACCGGAGACCCTCTTTTATTTGGATCCTCCATACGTTCACCAAGCGCGTGGCGATACGCATGCTTACGCGAGCGAAATGACGGACTCGCAGCATGAGGAGCTTGGCGAGCAGCTTCTTGGACTGCAAGGCCGATTCGCACTGTCAGGCTACCGCAATCCAATTTACGACGAGGTGCTCGCCGCCGCTAGGCGGGTGGACGCGCCCGCAAAGCTCTGCCATTCTGTTCGTCAGGAACGGCAAGAGTGCTTGTGGGTGAACTATGACGAAAACGGCATTCGGCTCAACCTATCCTGATTGCGACGGGCAATTTCAGCTTGAATGATCAAGAGGCATCAGCTTGGTTGAAGGATGCTTGGCAGGAAGCGTTGTCGAGCGACTTGACGCAGGAAGACCCCGATTACGACATTGTGCACCGTTCTGGCTTGGTGTCCATCCGTTATGCGCTTATCACCCAACTGCTTGGTAAGTTCGCCGACCCGAGTCGTGACGCATTGTGTCTGCAACGGGGAAAGATCCAGGGCGCGAAGGAAGATGGCCGTTGGGATCCAAGGAGTTTCTGTAGCTCGGTCATTGTGCCTTGGGTTCAAGCCGCTGACGGGGTGCTTGGAACGAGCAGTGATCCATATGTCGGGAAGCCTTTACGAAGAACCCGATTGGACGATTGGAACACGCCGCTTCGACAAAAGTCCGAATGGGAGCACCTTGTAGGATTGCTTACGTCTGTTCAGTCGGCGAACCAGCCTTTGACGACTGAAGCGGCACTTCGACGATGCCTGCGAAGCATTGCGCGAAGTTACCGCGAGCTTCAAGTCAGTTTTCCGGTGCCTCAGCGTGTCAGCCTTGAACAGACCATTGAGATCACCGAACGCTTCCTGAGCGAACGCAGCGGCGGAGAGCGGCCGCTCATTGTGGCCGATGCGCTCATGCGAACCGTCGGACGAGTGTTTGGGCTATTTGATGAGGTTTTCCGGCAAGGCATCAACGAGGCTGATTCCGCTTCCAAGGCAGCGGGCGACATTATGTGCTTGCACAACAATGAGGAATTTTCATTTGAGCAACAAGTTATGGTTGTGGAGGTCAAAGACCGGAAGCTCACACTGATTGAGGTAAACGCTAGCATCGAGAAAGTCCGAGAGAGACGAGTCCCGGCCTTGCTTTTCGTCGTGCCGGGACTTGATCCGTTGGACGAACAAGCCATTCGCCAACGTGCGAAGGAGGAGTGGGCGTTAGGTACGAACATCTACTTCTCCCAGTTGCATGAGCTCATGCGCGTCGCATTTGTGTTTGCGGGCGAGCGAGCCAGAACGCAATTTCTCCAAGAAGTCGGGGCGGGAATCAACAAGCTCACCGTTCAGCCGACGCTGCGGGTGGTTTGGTCGAACTTACTGAGTCAAATGGGCACGGTTGAATGAACATGAAGTTTTCACTAATCGGCGCACGCAGCTTCGCCTCGTGTGCGTGCCGGTGTCGTTCGTACATGCGCTCCCGCGGCTCGTTGCGCTGGGGGCGAAAATCGAGTCGGTGTGCATCGTCCGGCCAAGTCTGCATATGTGCGTCAATATCTCCACGCTTGAAATAGACCGACCAAAGAATGTATGAGCCTTTGGACAAAACACCTGGCCTCGCGGCATCAAGAGCGGCAAGCCAAATCGATTTTGGAACGTCCTTCAATGTAAAGAAAACATCGTTGCTTTGGCCAAAGTCCATGACATGCCAAAGATAGACGTGCGCATTTCTCAGCACGGTCCAAGGCGGCCCGTTCCACCACACATAATTAGCGATACGCCAACGCTCTTCAGTGCGTGGCAGCGGATCCTTGACACAAGGGATAGGCGTTCCTTGCCATAGAGTGAGATCAGGATGAGGGTCGTAGCCGAGCATGTCGGTGAACATTTGTTCAACGATTACCCATCACGCGCTGTGCGAGGCTGGCGAGCAGGGAGAGTTGGTCACGTTCAAGCTGCTGATACGAGTCAATGGGTGGTGTGTTGAGCGCGCGTGCGATTTCGAGGCATGAGCGGCTAGGGGCGCTACGTAGCGTGTCAACGCAGAGTTCCGACCATGCACGGAAGCTGGCAGCCAAGTCCTGATAGTCGCGCAGTGCTCCGCGCGAGCATATCGCGTGCGCCTTGCTTGCAATCAAATCGGCAGGGTGCGCAACGAGCACACCGTTTTCAGCCTCGATTGGACGATACGCTGGCAGGGGTAGAAGAGACCTGCATTCCATGAAGGTGAGGCGTATGTCGCGGTCACGACTCTTGACAACGCCATCGACCATTCCATCACCGCCGCTGAGTTGCGCGGCCATCACACCGGGCAAGCCTGCAACAAAGTCCAAACCCACAACAGGAAGGGGTGTCGCGAAACCAAAATCGGTTGACTGGCGGTGGTTCAGATACAGGGCGAGCGCTGTTCCCCCGTATAGGCGCAATTCTCCGGGCAACGGCTCAAGCGATGTCCAAAAATTCCGCATGTCTTGGTCCATGAACTCGTCGTGAACGGGGTGAAAGAGACTTTTCCGCTGCGATTTGGGCATGTCAACAGTATAGTCCGAAGCGATATGAGTGGCTTGGCAAGGCTGGTCTGACCAGTTCCCCGCGATTCTTAGAGCAACCCGTCAAGCCAACAAATCGGCCATCAAATGCCAGTTGCGAGTGAAGTTCCTGTACCAGTTGATGCCGCCGGTAAAGCCGCTCTGCTCGAATGCGCGCACGAAGACTTCAAGCTCAGATTCGGCCATAAGCGGCTCGCCGTGCGGCTTACTTGACCGGGCGAGATGGATGAACGGCATGCCCGGCACGGGATCCGGCGGCGGTTCAAGCCATGCCTTAGTACGGTAGATATTGCCAAGGAACTGGCGCGGATTCTCAGCGAAAGCGGCATCGGCCACGCCCGGCTGACGATTGAAGTGAACGATGTAGAAATCAGGGCCGAGCATCTTTTCCCAAAAGCCCACCCACTCGCTCTTCTCGCGGCGCATGTAGGGCACGCTCAGGTTGATCACGCCGCTGACACGTCTTGGATGCATGAGCGCAAGGTTCCAGACCACAATCGCCCCCCAGTCATGGCCGACGAACACGGCCTCATCATGGCCAAAATGGTCGAGCAGACCTAGGAGATCTTGGCAAAGCTGCGAACAGTCGTAGGCTTCGACTTCCATTGGCGCATCGCTCGTTGCATAGCCGCGCTGATTCGGTACAATAACTTGATAGCCCGCCTCGACGAGGGGCGGCACTTGAAAGCGCCATGAATAGGCGATTTCCGGCCAGCCGTGGCAGAGGACAAGCGGCTTGCCTTCGCCAGCGACATGAACACTGAGGTTGATGCCGTTTGTTTTGATATGAGTGGCTTGCGGGAACTTGGGAGCTTGCGCATTCATGGGGCGAACTGATGATGACCAATTGATGGACGGGCATCATACTTTCTTCTTGTCGAGGGCTTGGGAATAGCCTCGGCATCCGACTTCACACAGGATTCATCACATGAACACTCTTGAATTGCAGCAAGCGCCCTACGTCAGTCTCGTAACCTTCCGCAAATCAGGAAAGGCCGTTGCAACGCCAGTGTGGGCAGCCTTCAAGGAAGGCGCCTTCTACATCTTCTCCGCCGGGGATGCGGGCAAGGTCAAGCGGCTGCGCAATTCTGACCGTGCGCGCCTCGCCAAGTGCGATGCGCGCGGCAGATTGCTCGGCGAATACTTTGAAGCCCGCGCCGAACTGATCGTTGACGAGGCCGATGTCACGTGCGCGCTTAACGCCTTGAGGGACAAGTACGGATGGCAGATGTGGCTCGCTGATACGGGCGCCAAGTTGACCAGGCGCTTTGGGAAACGGGCGTATGTTCGGGTGGTGTTGGGCGAGGCCGAAATAGCGGTAGGGGCTGCACATGACCAAGCGTGATCGACTATCAGTTCCCGGAGGCGAAGTCGTTGTGTACGAGGCCACTGCGGGCGAAGTGCGTGTGGATGTTCGCTTTCAGGACGACACAGTTTGGCTGACACAGTCGCAGATGGCGCAGTTGTTTGAACGCGACCGCTCTGTGATCACGAGGCACATCCGCAATGCCTATGACGAGCAGGAGTTGGAGCCAGAGGCAACTAGTGCAAAATTTGCACAGGTTCGTGCCGAAGGTGGACGAAGCGTGTCGAGAGAAGTGGACCACTACAACCTCGATATGATTATTTCCGTTGGCTACAGGGTGAAGTCGCTACGTGGCACACAGTTTCGTATTTGGGCCACCCAAACTTTGCGCGATCATCTCGTAAGCGGCTACACACTGAACGAAAGACGGCTTGCAGAGCGCGGCCTTGACGAGGCACGCCAAACACTTGACCTGCTCGCCCGCACGCTCAGGAATCAGTCACTGGTGAGCGAAACTGGAAGCGCCGTGCTGCACATCATCACGGCATACGCTGATACATGGCGTCTGCTGCTCGAATATGACGAGGATCGCCTGAAGGCGCCAAGAGATGCGCAACCTGCGACAAGCGCCCTTGATTTTCATCGCGCCCATGCTGCGATAAACACATTCCGGCGCGATTTGGCCACGAAAGGCGAAGCCTCGCCGCTATTCGGCAACCCGCGCGGCGATGCGCTCGAAGCCATTCTTGGCAACTTGGAGCAAACCATGTTTGGTGAACCTCTGTATCGCAGCCGTGAAGAGAAGGCGGCGCACCTGCTGTATTTCGTTGTCAAAGATCATCCGTTCACCGATGGCAACAAACGCATCGGTTCTCTCCTGTTCCTGCTGTACTTGGCGCAGGAGGGGATTGAGCGTCGGCTTGAGCCAAGCGCGCTGACCGCACTCACCCTCCTCGTTGCAGAAAGCGAGCCGGCGAACAAGGATCTGATGATCCGTTTGATCATGAACCTTATGGGGAAGTAAGCCCTTGGCTATAATCCGCGCAAGAGCCATGCTGGTAATTGGCTGGATACCTCTCAATGTCAAAAACCGTTCATGAAAAGCTCAAGAAGCTGATAGCGGATCATGGTGAGCGCAAACCTCCGATCGCCTTCGGCGGACGAGAGAACATTATTGGCTCCATATGCGAAATATCGCAGTATCTTTTCGATACAGAGCGGTTTTTGGGAGGAGACACCTTTATCGTTGGCGGCCCTCCGGGTTCGGGCAAGACATCGCTTGTCCACGAAGTCATCAAACGGCTGGAGAAAAGAACCACAGAGGGCAAGCCTGTTCAATCTGTCTTTTGTGCCAGCCCTTCAGCCGTCGGTGCTTACCAGCAATTACTATGGAACTTAGCATCGGCGCTGACAGGAACAAGCAAAGACAAGCTTAGGAGCGAGCACAAATCCCTGTTTTCAGTCGAAGTCAAAGCTGAAGCTCTGGGCGTTGTGAAGAAAGAATACGGGCGCGAAGTCAAAGTGCCGGATGCGAACAGTCTTGATCAACTCATCTCATTGAGCAAGAGACTAGCGAATCGGCCGGTTGTTGTATCTATTGATGAAGCGCAAAACGTTGAGAAAGGCAGCGATGTTGCTAGATTGATTGATATGCTTCACACGCAAACCGAATTGCCCATTCTGCTTGTCTGCACCGGACTTGCGAACACAAAAGACCGACTTCATGAACTGAAGTTGATAAGCAGGTCAACGCTTAGGCATTATTTTCCGTTAGGTCTACTGGAACCAGAAGAATCTGCTGAGACCGTAAGAAATGCCTTGGATGTGATTTGTGAGAAGACAGGTGTACAGGGGACGAGCGACCAGGAACGCGACCTGATTGCTGATCGTATTGCAGCGGAGTCCGACAATTGGCCTCGCCATCTCACCTGTTACCTCATCGCACTTTGTGAAGAGTTGGCGAAACAAGACCAGCCCTCTTTGGTGGATTTTCGTCTGACTGATGCCATCAGAGCGGGCAACAAATACAGACAAGCCTACTACCAAGAGCGATTGAATACCTCGAAAATTCCAATACCAATCCTAGCCGACTTATATCGAGCCATCAGAGCCGAATGCCTTTCACAACTGGCGTGTGAAGACACACTCGAAGAAATAATCGCACGGTATCAGGACAAAGGCGCTACATCCCTGAAGCGACGGTTTTCCACCGGCGAAAAGGCCTTTGAATGGGTGCGGCGGCTAGGGCTGGTCACAACCGACGGGCCGGACGAAACTTGCCGGGTGCCAATTCCTTCAATGGAGGCGTTTGTGGAGGAGAAGAGTCGGGCGTTGAGCTGAATGTAGGTTGATATGACGCCGGGCGCTCCCTCATCGAATCCATCCGCCGATGGCACGTTTCCAAGCAAGACGGAACTGCCAGATGCCGACCTTTACCTTGTGTCGTGCGTCAAAACTAAGCAAAAATCTCGTATGGCAGCACGGGACCTATATGCATCTCCATGGTTTCGCAAAGCCCGCGTATGCGTGGAGGCAACCGGACAGACTTGGGCGATCTTGTCGGCGAAGCACGGCCTCGTTTGGCCAACCGACAGCATCGAGCCCTATGACGAGACGCTTCGAAATATGCGTTCCCGGCAACGGCAGCAGTGGGCTGGCAGGGTGTTGAAATCCCTCAAACCTCACCTTACCAATGTACGCAAGGTTGTGATGCTCGCAGGCGTGCCTTACCGGCAGTGGCTGATGCACGAATTCGACAGCATGAACATCAAGGTTCTGGTGCCGATGGAGGGGTTACGGAGTGGTCAGCAGTTGCGGTGGCTGAACACCTGCTTGAATTCGTTACATAGTGATAGCGTTTCGTCCTCTCGGACATGAAATGTCTGAAGCTGTGCGTTATCAGTGGTTGCTCTTGTGTCTTCTACTGTATTTCGGCGCCTTCTTATTATCTTTATAGTTAAATTCAGGTAGCCTATTGCAGAAGTGCTCGGCATATTCTGCGAGGCATTCATACTCACGCTTCACTACCGCTCCCATAACTCTAAGATCTTTCGGGGCATTTGATCTGACATCGCACTCGAACGGCAAAATCGAGACAAATAATTTGCTATAGAGATCTTCGTAGTTCGGGTGCTTGAATTTCATCCTGTCAGCGCCGCCATGCGAAACATGCCTGCCGGCAATGGTGTTGTCAAATTGCTTTAACCGACCCTTCAGCCCCGCAATTGAATTGGTCATGCCGACGTAAACGATGTCGCGTCGCCAAGAGAACTCCGTACCCGAAATATCGTCTTCGGTGATCGCGCAGACATATACCCCAGGCAACTTGACTTTCGCAGATCTTTCTCGATCCTGAAGTGCTCCCCAATTTTCGGACAGGTTGCTAAGGTGTGCTCCAAGCTTAATAAGGAGACACAGGAATGGGTCAAAAAAGGAGAAGGTTCACGGCGGGCTTCAAGGCGCGCGTTGCGCTTGAGGCGTTGAAGGAGTTGGACACGGTCCAAGGGATCGCGCAACGCAACGGCCTGTCGGAGCGCTTGGCGGCGGTGCGCGCTGGCGGGCGTTAGCCGCTCGTCGCTGTACTACATTCCGGCGGGCGAGAGCGGGGAGAACCTGGCACTGATGAGGCGGATGGACGAGCTGCACACGGCGCATCCGTTCTACGGCGTGCGGCAGCTGTGCGCGGACATCACGTACATTCCTGTGAAGTGCGGCTTTTTCCACCTTGTGGCGGTGATGGACTGGGCGACGAGGCGCGTGCTGTCCTGGCGGCTGTCGAACACGATGGATGTCGGGTTCTGCCTGGCGGCGCTCGGTGGGCGCACGCCCGCGAGCGTGTGCCTCGCGGGGCGCGCCAGCCCGGGGAACGGGCGTCACTGCCGCCGCCGGGGACGCGGCCGGGCTGCCCCGCCCCAATCATCGCGGGACACCGGAGCTTGCCGGACAGCCATCATGCGCGTATACTATATTTCCAGAGGGCATTCATTCACCAGAGCACACCTTATTCCGCCCTCGAACCGTCCAAAGAATGGGGAGCACCTCACAGGTTCGTTCCGAAGGGAGTCGATGAATGAAAAAGAAGAGTGCGAGAAAATCCGTTGAGCAATTCAGGATGGAGGCTGACGAGATTCGGAATTTCGTTCGAGACATGCTTGAATTACGTCCACAACTTTCGGCCCAATACCAAAATTGGATTTACGAGCAAGCAGTCATTCGACTCTATCGAGCATTTGAGAATCTGATCTTGAGTTGCTTAATTGCTGCGATTAACAATGATACTAGGCAGTTGTCTGATGTCACGGATGTGCATTTTCCAAAGCATCTGAATGACAAGGTTTGTCGCTATATTATTGTCGGAGATGGATACTTCAATTTTCGCGGCGGCAGCGATTTGGTCGGGAAGCTTAAGAAATTCCTGCCAAAAGACCATTACCTTGTCGAGGAGGTTGCGGAACAGACATGCAAGCAAGCACTGGAGCGTTTGTCCGCACTCAGGAACTACGCAGCGCACGATAGTGAAACATCAAAGAAGCGCGCTTTGAAAGCAGTGGACCAGAAAAAGATCAATCAGGCTGGCGCGTGGCTCAAGAGCCAGGGTCGGCTGGAGAAAATCATGGATAAGCTTGATAAGCTGGCTAACAGAATTTACGACCGCGCCCCTTACTAGTCGCGGACAGGGTTCGCCTGCGATAACAACGCAGATATTCAACGTCAAATTATGATTGAACACTCTAGGCTGATAGCTAAATTCGTTCCTCGACTGCCCGAAGCGCTTGTGCTGTGCGCGGCAAGGACTGGCTCTCAATAATGTCGATGTACTTGGTACCTGAGGTAGGCGGATTTCGCAATCTGGCTCGTACAACGGTAACAGCAGAATAGACTTTCTCAGGCGCTTGCTCGATCAGGTGCAGTATGAAGTCGTCTGGATGCTGAGCTTCGATGCTGTATGCTTCAAGGCTGTCGCGAGGAAAGTCTTTGAGATCGCAGGTTACGATGACATCGGCTTTCGCCGCAATCCCCGCTGCGAGCACATGTCGGTCATGCGGG
>JAPYNO010000040.1 GCA_028283025.1 Pseudomonadales bacterium
GCATAATCGGGATGCCGGGGATCGATGAGTTACGCTTAAAGCAAGTCGTGACGCACCCCTTGCGGATTTTGCTATATAAGTCCCTAAAAATGCGCGTTCTTGCGATTTTCTTCATTTTATCTGCATACTCTTGACATTTTTGGATTCAGGCGTGTAGAGTGCATCATCTACGCAAAAAAAGGTCAGAAAAGTTCACGCCGGAGAAGCACATAAGACCACCGTGAACGTATTGTCGAGCCTAGTCAACGTCAACCAAGGGAAACAAAGGGGATAGGGCGGAGCCGCCAAGTGCTTAGGATTGACACTTGGCGGCGCACTCCCCTCCGGCCGGTGGAGTGGTCGGAAAACTCGGTCAATAATCGGTCAATGACGACAACCTCAAGAGACTTGGATGAACAAGAGAAAGGAGCATGCTTGATGAGTGACAGCAGTTACGGCGATACGCCACTGTCCGTCCCAACGGTCGGGCAAACGCTGACTCCCCAGACAGCCCCGGGCGGGCTGGCATTTCGCAGCGCAGATTTCGACACGCTCGCCGAAGCCCTCGACTATGCAGCCGAAGGCGAGAACGGCATGAATTTCTATGATCGCCGAGGCACATTGGACACCACCTTGTCTTATGCCGACCTTCGCGACAAGGCGCTGAAGATTGGCGCGCGCCTAGCTGGTCTTGGCCTTCGCAGGGGTGCGCGCGTGGCGGTCGTCGCTGAAACACGTCCAGAATTCGTCGAGTTCTTCTTTGCCTGCCAGTATGCCGGACTCGTACCCGTGCCGATTCCCGCCGCGCTCAATCTTGGCGGCCATCAGGCGTTCATTGAACAAACTTCGGCCATGCTGAAACTCGTCGAGGCATCTGTCGCAGTGGGATCAGAGTTCTTCGCACCCTATCTTGAGCAGTGCGCAGAACAACTCGCGAAAAACGCCGAACTCGATTCACTGCAATTCGTCGGCACGTTCAGCGAATTCGAAAAGCTACCACGCTCACACTATCCGTTGACCCCCGTCGATGCAGATGAAGTCGCCTACCTGCAATTCACCTCCGGCAGCACACGCTTTCCGCGCGCGGTCATGGTCAAGTCGGCGGCGGTGATGGCCAATCTTTCAGGCATCATTCGTCATGGTGCGCAGATTGGCCCTAAAGACCGCTGCCTGTCGTGGCTACCCTTCTATCACGACATGGGCCTTGTCGGCCTCGTGCTCGTTCCAGTCGCCTCGCAAATCAATGTTGATTATCTCGGTACGCGCGACTTCGCCATGCGACCCCGGCTATGGCTTGATCTGCTGCATCGCACCAAAGCCACTATTTCCTTCAGCCCGCCATTCGGCTACGAACTGGTTGCCAAACGGCTGCGCGAAGCGGAAGCCAAAAAATACGACTTATCCGCTTGGCGCGTCGCTGGTGTTGGCGCAGAGATGATTCGTGGCGAGATTCTTGACACCTTCGCGCAAACAGTCGAAGGCTCGGGCTTCAATGCGCGTGCGTTCCTACCCTGCTATGGCATGGCCGAATGCTCGCTTGGCGTGACATTCTCCTCCTTGACCGAAACTTTCCGCTGCGACACAATCGACCGCGATGCGCACGCGAGTTCCGGCATTGCCGAACCGCTCGGCGCCTCTGCGCAACAAGCACGCAGCTTCGTTGAGTGCGGACAAGTGCTGCCCGGCTACGAAATAGAAGTCCGAAACGCAGACGGCAGCGTGCTCGCAGACCGCGAAATCGGCACCATTTTCCTGCGCGGGCCGAGCATCATGGCTGGCTACTTGAACGAACCGGAAGTGACTTGGAACACGCTCTCCGGCGATGGCTGGCTGAACACCGGAGACCTTGGCTATATGATTGAGTCGAGACTCGTGGTCACAGGTCGCGCCAAGGACCTCATTATCGTCAACGGGCGCAATGTGTGGCCGCAAGATCTTGAGTACATCGCTGAATCCCAAAAAGGCATCAGGTCGGGCGACGCGCTGGCGTTTTCAATCCCAAGCGACTCTGGAGAATTCGCCGTCATCGTTGTGCAATGCCGGGAACGCGATACGCAAGCGCGGATTCAATTGATCGACCGTATTCGTAGCGACATTGCACGCGAACTTGGTATCGATTGCCTTGTAGACCTCGTGCCCGCACACACGCTACCGCGCACATCGTCAGGCAAGCTGTCGCGCTCACGAGCGCGCGCCGACTATATGCATTCCGGCGGGCTCGCTGCCGCACGCGCAGATATACAAGCGAGCTAAGGGTCGCTGTATTCTTCTCTTCAAAGCCGATTTCGGTGACCGGCCCGATTGCCGTCACTGGCGGCACCGGCTTTATCGGCCAGCATTTGATACGCGCACTGATTGACCTCAGTGTCCCTGTCCGTGCGCTCACACGCGCCGCACGGCCTGTGAGCAGCGACCATTTCGCTTGGATTCAAGGTTCGCTCGAATCGGAGGCTAGTCTAGAGACGCTGCTAGAAGGTGCGACACATCTCATTCACCTCGCCGCGAGCGTGCGCGGCAACACGCCGGACGACTTCCTGCGCACTAACACACATGCGAGTCAAGCACTCTTTGAGCTGTGCACTCGAATGAATACACCGCCTCGGGTGCTCTTCGTTTCGTCGCTCGCGGCGCGTGAACCAAGGCTTTCGCACTACGCGCTCAGCAAGCACCTTGCCGAGCAGCGTCTCGCCGAGACTTTGCCTGAAGGACATTGGACGATTTTCCGCCCGCCTGCAGTGTACGGGCCTGGCGACACGGAAATAAAGCCACTACTGAAGCTTGCTTCGCTTGGATTCTTGCCGGTGCCATCAAATCCGCGCCACCGCGTATCGCTCTTGCATGTAGATGATCTCGTCACAGCCATGCTCGCTTGGCTGCGGTTGAGCCAGTCGTCAGGGCAGATTTTCGAGCTCTCCGACCCAAGGATAGGCGGGTACGACTGGCGACAGCTCGCCGAAATACTCAGCGACTACCACGGGCATCGCGTGCGCATCATGCGTCTGCCCAAGTCCTTGCTTGTGTTCTTTGGCGCCGTGAATGTGGGCATCGGACGCCTCTTGGGGCATCCTGCCATGCTCTCTCCAGGCAAAGTCCGCGAACTGTCACATTCCGACTGGACGGTCGATCCAACATATGCGATGACGCACCTTGATTGGCGGCCACTCATCGAATTCTCAGAGGGCATTGCCCTGCCGAACAAAAGAATATGATAGACTCGCATTGTAAGTCACTGGAGCATTCAACGTGATTACAATCAAAAAAGCTGCTGCAAGCCTGTTGACATTCGCCGTCCTTCTCACAGCATCCATCAGCGCAAACGCCTCTGATGCCGCAAAGGAAGATTGCTTTGATCAATGGGTGCAATCGGACGCGAATCGCACATGCCTTCCAATACAGATATCTGGCTCGCCCGCTGAAAAGGCTGAGCAATGCGCCTTCACATTCAGGTGCATCGTCAATATGGACTGCACGCTCGAATCGCCCTGCAATAAGGATTCCGGGGCGATTGTGGAGTCTGGCATGTCGTGGCAAGGAGCGATTGGCGATGTTTCCCGTTTGCAGAACTGTAGTGGAACTATTCAAGCTTTGCCTTGCAGCGTAAGCTCAGTCTCAGACCCAGCGCGCGATCAGGCAGAACGCGGTGTCGGAAGATTCGTCGAGTAGCGGGGCTGTTTCCTCGCTTGTAGCTACGAGCACACATTTCACTGGCAGGTGTCCCGCACCATGCCTAGGGCATTTGAGGTGTCGAAAATAGGCTCGACTATTTTCCACACCTATGTAAAATAGTCTCCTCACGCCAAGCGGATGACTCGCTTGCCCGCTTACCGATCGCTCATTCCCCGCTATTTGGAAGACCAGATCCGCGAAGACCTCTCAAGCAAGATGGTGTTCATCAGCGGGCCGAGGCAAGTCGGCAAAACCACGCTCGCGCGAATGCTCGCACCGAAGAATAGCCGCTACCTCAATTGGGACGTTGAGGAAGACCGGCAACGCATTCTGCACCAAGAGATTCCGCAAGAGTCGTTTCTCATATTCGACGAGGTGCATAAGTTCAACCGATGGCGAAATTACTTGAAGGGCATGTTTGATGCGCACCGTGAGCATAAGCAAATTCTTGTCACCGGCAGCGCGCGGCTCGACTACTACCGCTACAGCGGCGACTCTCTGCAAGGCAGATACCACCTCCACCGGCTACATCCATTAAGTGTCGCCGAGCTTGGGCTGACCACCGATAAGGACTTTGATGCGCTGCTTCGCCTCGGCGGCTTCCCCGAACCATTCTTTTCAGGGTCGCAGCGGCAAGCACAACGTTGGCGACGGGACTATCAGCAACGATATGTGTACGAGGAAGTCACGGCACTTGAGCAATCGCAGCAGCTTACGCATATGCAACTACTCATGGAGCGCCTGCCTCGCCTCGTAGGATCGCCACTTTCGATCAACGGATTGCGGGAAGACTTGCAGCTCGCCCACGCCACGGTCACCAAATGGCTGGATATCTTTGAGCGCATGTATATGATCTTTCGACTTCCGCCTTTCGGCAGCGACCGCATCAAGGCGGTCAAGAAAGAACAAAAACACTATCACTACGATTGGGGCATCGTGGACGATGAAGCGGCGCGTCTTGAGAATCTCGTCGCCTGCCATCTGCTCAAGTGGGTGCATGCCATGCAGGATGGCGAAGGTGAAGATTATGATCTCACTTACTTCCGAGACAGAACAGGCCGAGAGGTCGATTTTGTGGTGACTTTGAACAAGCGACCGAAGCTCGCGATTGAGGTTAAGAGCACGGAACGGGACATCAGCAAGCATCTTGTCTACTTCAAGCGGAAGTTTCCCGAGGTTCGCGCAATACAGGTGCATATGAAGGGACATCGCGCATTCACAAGCAAGGATGACGTGCAGGTCATGTCGTGGAAACCACTGCTCTCTGAACTAGTGTAGCGATCAGTGCGAACGCCCGGTAGGTAATGGCATTACGAGATTCTTGAGATAAGAGCTTGAAGTGCTCCGGTGTCTCTGTCCAATTGCTCAGCCATCACGATGCTCAGTTGAATACGGAATTTGTGACGCAAACTCGCAATCTCCAGATCCTCATGCTTCGAAACATCCCAAGAGTCTGAGTCGAAGCGTCTGTAATCGGTGGTTCCAGACCACTGAACATCTCGTTTCGCTTGTTTCAAATCCTCCAGAGGTTTCCAGATCCAGCGTATCTCATACTCGTCTTCTTCGTCAGGAGTGAGGAGCGCCATGTAGTAAGAACATCTAGGGTCACGGTCAACTATGCAAGCCTTGTCGCACTCCAGCCCTGACCAGAATATTGTGAATGGAGCGTTTTGCGCGTGCTTTACCTCTATGTGAATTTCTCTGTTATCAGGAAATCGAACAACAAAATCGCTCTCACGGCCCTGTGGGTCGCGCTCATTCCGGGCGATTTGTCCGGGAAACGCCTCTTGTAACTGGTGCCAGAGCCAGTTTTCAGCTTCTCTTCCGGCATCCGGATCCGGGCTCGAATGCTGTCCTGGAAGATTACGCTTTTGCCGGGGAAGAGTGAGCTGACTGATCGGTTCATGACCCGACTCGGGATTCGTGGATGAAGCGAGTTCTCCCTCCGATGACTCCTGCGATTCCACTGGAGATGTGACGCGCCAGCCTCTATCCTCCTTCATCTCGGCGCTCTTCTCGGGCGTGTACCAATCAAAATCAGCATTACTCAATTCTTCTTCAGAAACACCTGAATCACGCAGTCGTTCCCGAAACTCTTGCAAAGAGTTTTCCCTCAACAGGTTCTCAAACAAATCCATGAGATCAACCTTTTTCAGCACTCTCACTGACAGGCCGTGTGCCAGCGAGCGCCACCTGTTCTTGTCAAGGTTCACCAGTAACGTCCCATCTTCGCTTTGCCAAGACAGCACCGGAACATCTGCGATATGTTCCGAACGCTTGTATAGTCTGAGGTGCAAATCCTTGACTGGATTAACATTAATATCTTCTGGCAGTGGGTTTGCTAGCCCCGCTGCAAGCCTGAGTCCTTCTCGACGCTCAAAGTAACGACCAAGGATCCTCTTTCGATCCTGCACATCAGATGTTGCTTCGAAATAAGGTTCTGATCTCAAGCAAGACGAGAGCGGCTTCAATTGGAGACTTTCGGGCGCTTTCTCTGCAGATTTGAGTTTCAGAAGAAACGTCTTGACCTGACCCCTACGCAGGACTTCATCCAACACCTCATCCAAATGTGGCTCATCCACGAAGTACACTTCATCGGGAGGGGAGAAAACCATCTTTTTGCCTTCCGCAGTCCATTGTTCTGATGGGATGCTAATGTCCGATGGAAATTCGAAATCATCTATCTCGGAGTTGAGGTAGCCTTTGAATAGTGCCCTTGCTGCCGCTCGGAACTTGTCAGGTTCTTCTTGGATAACGTTGGGGGCCATCTCGGAAAGTGCGCGCATCCACTCGTGCCAATCAGAAGCTTTGTCAGGCAATTCTTCCCGAACTCCGAAACCGATCAACGTGTCCCGCATATCCTGATACCACTCTCTTTCGTCAATGCCTGTTTTATCGACTAACGGAAGCAATTTACCGAGACCTATGGATAAGCTAATACCAAATACCCTATTTGGCGCGATGAAGGACTGGGGGTGAAGTAAGGCGGGCTGGCACGGCAGCCATGCCTCATGGGAGAGTTGGTGGAACGCAAAGCTCTTGCACGGGTACGGTCTACTGGACGGGGTATGAGAGGCTAGATTTTTCTGCACTGCTCTTAGAAGAGGGAGCATTTCCCTAATCGAGAGTTTGGTCGATGCTTCAACGTTGATATGCGCCAAGCTACCGGGGAAATGTTCCAGAAGTAAATTGAAAGACCATTCATAGCCGGGCACTCTTCCTTTCAAATTCGAAAAGCCTCTTTTCGGGAGCGACTTGACATATTCCGGGTACATAGCATGAGTCAAGTGCGGCTTGAAAGATCGAAGCTTCGGCTCCCACGACACCCCAATATACCTGAGTAGCGGCTTCCATCTTTCAATCTGAAACTCTTGCAAAGACTCAGTCCATTGCGATAGAGGCAACACGACTCCTCGGTCTTCAACGTCTACAAAATACTCATCGAATGACTGGAATCCTTCCCAGTCCATGCCTGCGTAGCAATCTGCTGCGGGCATCCATCCTCTGTTGGTCGGCACTCGAAACGCCTCGGAGCACTTCGTGCGCGAATCCTCCTCTTCCCTTCGCCCTAACCATATGACACCTTGGAATGGCACAAATGGAGAGATCTTTGCGAAATCCTCAGCCTTCCACCAAGAATGCGCTGCTCGCAAGGCATCCCACCCTAGTTTCTCCCAAGTCGTCTCATCCCATTTTCTGACTGTAGGAACAAGGGCGCGATTGAGAAAATCCTCGTTTCTTTGCAGGAAATAATATGCTACCAATTGGGCGGTACGGTTCTCCAAGTTCTCTTTGTCCTCACTCCAAGTTTCGGCAAATTGTGGATGCAAAATATCGATGGTCAACCACTCGGGCCATTCCTGTTGCTCCTTGAAGAGGAAAGCGTTCGTTCCCCAAAGCGGCCGTGCGGATTCGTCAGCTGTCCACCAACATGGAACATCCTCAAAACCGCTCGTTTCGCCATGGCATCGCAGTCGCTCAATTAACACTCTGTAACTTCTCAAGCACGCTTCCAACGAGTCGTTCTTGCAGAAGCACAGCATCTCGAAGTACTCATTCTCGGGCAAAAAATCCGCATCGAAATCGTCTTGCAAGCTGCTCGCCCATACTTGAAGTCTCGGGATTAGCAAGTGGGCGCCCTTCACATCATCCGCATCCTCCCTGAGCACTTCGCCTAAACCATCTTCCCAAAGCTTGACTTCATAGGGCATGACGCGGCTGCCTCCCAATACAGGGACCCAAGCATGATTAAGGAGAGTTTTCCAGATTGTCACTGTCAGCTTTGCTGATGGCGAGTGCTCTTCAAGGCACGGCACTTCTTTGAATACCTGAATCGTGGTTTCGGGCGGAATCTCATCCACCACTTCGCTCAGCAGTTCGCCGAATGCCTCAAGAATTGCTTCGTCGTTTTCACCCTCACGAGTGTGTTTTCGGTTCTGCTGCAGCTCGAACGGCGCATGAATGAGCGCCCTTGCACCTATCGGTTCGTCAGTTTGGAAGAACACATGGAAGGGGATTTTATTTACAAAGGGCTCAGGAACTCCGTGTTCCGACATTGGAAGGCAGATGGCGACCTCCAAGTGAGTTCCTCGGCAAGACTCAAAGGCTTTTGCCCACCGCTGCCACGCCTGAGAATGTTCCGTGACTCCATCGTAGCCACTTTCTTTGCAATGCAGTCGCACTTTATTCGCCTGTTGACCGCCCCCGAGTCGATCAATCCAATATATGGATTCGCCTTTCGCCGTTCGAATGCGGACATTAGAAATCTCACGCACGAGTAGCAGAAATAGCGGAGAATCGAGCTCCTTGAGCCGTTTTGAGACTGTCTGTTCGGCAATCTCGTGCTTGAACGGCAGGCGAATTACCGTCGAATAGCCAGCTTCCAAGAGATTAGCTGTCTTGGAATCAGGTTTGCAGTCATGCGGAATGGAAAAGGTCAGCGGTGGAGGATTTTCGTGAAGCTGCTCACTCACGAGAAGCGAGTGTGTTTGCTCAGACGAGAACTTGAAATGAAACGGGACTGAGTGAACTTCCAACTCATCGCATACTTCTAAGACCGACTTGAAACCAAGCCCTTTTGAGCCGATGAGACCATGCTCTGATGACTGGCTTCTCATCGCATCATCTGCATTCTGTAGGAGTTCCCAGATGAAGCGACCGGCGTAGTCGCTTGTGGTCTCCTTCTCGGCTTGAGAATCTCTTGTTATTCGATTTCGATTTAGGTCATAAGTTTCCAACTCACACTTGCGAATCTCTTCCACCAAGGATTCATCTGTACATTCAAAAATGTCAGAGGTAATCTCGCCCTTTTCGCTGAGATGGGAAGCGCACACTCCTATCACGCCTTTCCGCGAAAACTGAGCACCTCCATTCGCCACATACAGAGAGTGATCTGAAATCTCAAAAAGTACTTCTTTGTCTTTTTCTTCCATATGCCTCTCGTCGTTTCGTGAGTTCACTTTACCGTGCGCAAAAGTTCTCGAAGCCAAAATCCTGCCATAGTTCTCCAGAAGTGAGCACGCCGCTTCCGAGCGGATTTTACGACCATCAACACACCACCATCCTTCGAATGCCGTTACCATTCGTTTTTTACGCTAGATCGACCAGCACACATGCATTTTGACTCCACCGACTCGGCTTTGGCCGAGATTCAGACACCATGCCTCGCCGTGCCATTGGCGCTCGCCAAGAACCTTGATGAGCAAATCGCGCCGCGCGGCTACCTGCGCTCCGCGCTGCGCCACGCCAAGAACGAGGCAGGCGAAGTCACGCACATCGCCATGCCCGAAGGCGCGCGTGCCGAACAGCTCATCGCCTTTGGCGTTGGCGATGTCGTCACCCTCAAGGAGCTTCGCAAGATCGGCACCGCCGTCGGTCAAGCCATCAAGTCCTGCGATATTACAAGCGCCGCGGTTGCGCCGCCCGAAATCGAAGTCGCGGGCGTCGATTCGGCTCGTGCGACAAGAGCCTTCGCCGCCAGCATTGCAAGCGAGCTGTATCGCTTTCGCGCGCACAAGAAGGAAGAACGCGAGAAGCCAGCATTCGAATCGCTGACAATTCAAGCGAGCGAAGACATCTCGCGCACCGTCGCCCTCATTGAAGCCTTCAATGTCGGCCAGACCTTCGCGCGCGAACTCGGCAACCTGCCGGGCAATGAATGCACGCCCGACCATCTGCTCGCCGAAGCCAAGCGCCTTTCGGAAACCCATGAAATCCAATGCTTCCATATGGACGAGAGCGAAATGGAAGCGCGCGGCATGGGTGCGTTCCTTTCGGTGAGTCGTGGTAGCGCGCGCGAAGGTCGTCTGATTCGGCTTGATTACCTCGGGGCGGACGATCCATCCTCGCCGGCCATTATCCTCGTTGGCAAGGGCATCACGTTCGATACCGGCGGCATCAGCCTGAAGAAACCAGATGCCATGGATGAGATGAAGTTCGACATGTGCGGCGCAGCGGCAGTGTTCGGCGCCCTGCTCGCTGCGCTTGAAGCGAAGCTTCCGCTCAATGTCATTGCGATTGCCGCCGCCGCCGAGAATATGCCGAGCGGCAAGGCATCAAGACCGGGCGATGTGGTCACCGCCATGTCCGGCACCACCGTCGAAATCCTCAATACCGACGCCGAAGGACGGCTCGTCCTGTGCGACGCCCTCACCTATGCGCGCGAACTCAAGCCGCGCGCAATCATCGATGTGGCGACACTCACTGGAGCCTGCGTCGTTGCCTTGGGCGAGCGCGCCTCCGGCCTGTTCACACCTGATGATGCGCTCGCCGATGCATTGATCGAAGCTGGCGAGTTTTCCGGCGACCGCGTCTGGCGCTTGCCCGTGTGGGAAGACTATCGCGAGCAATTGAAAACTCCGCTCGCCGACCTCGCCAATGTCGGCGGCAGCGCGGCTGGCGCCATCACCGCCGCAGCGTTTCTCTCGACCTTCACCGAAGGCATGTCCTGGGCGCATCTCGACATCGCTGGCACTGCTTGGAAGACCGGCAAGGAAAAAGGGCGGCAGGCGCAATCGGCGAATACGACGGCGAGAACGGCCTGCTTATCAATCTCAAAGACGAGTGGCCGGAGGGCTGGGAGCGATTCACGCGCATCGCCGAGATCATCGTCGGTGCATCGCGTGAAGCGTCGCGGGAAAAATATCGCTTTTATCGCACGCAGGTGAAAGACCTGCGCCACCATCGACTCGATGACTGGGAAACCTGATGCCTAAGACCGACACGCGCCGCCCACAGCTTGACATGAGCCTACTTGATCGCGGATTTGAACCGGATGCGATCGAGTCCTCCCTATACGAGTGGTGGGAAGCGAGCGGCTTCTTCAAGGCCGGGGCATCCGGCGAGCCTTACTCGATCATGATCCCGCCGCCCAATGTGACCGGCACCCTGCACATGGGCCATGCTTTTCAGCACACGCTCATGGATGCGCTCGTGCGCTTTGCGCGCATGGATGGCAAGCGCACCCTCTGGCAAATGGGCACAGATCATGCTGGCATCGCCACGCAAATGATCGTCGAGCGCCAATTGGCCGCCAAGAACCTCGACAAGTCTGCGCTCGGACGTGATACCTTCATCGACGAGGTGTGGAAGTGGCGCAATGAATCTGGCGGCGAGATTAGCCGACAGTTGCGGCGCATGGGGTCGTCGCTCGACTGGTCGCGCGAGACATTCACCATGGATGCCGAGTATGCGTGCGCCGTGCGCGAGGCGTTTGTACGCTGCCATGAGGCGGGGTATATCTACCGCGGCAAGCGGCTGGTCAACTGGGACCCCGTTCTCAAGACCGCTATTTCCGATTTGGAGGTGGAAAGCAAGGAAGAAGACGGATCGCTTTGGCACATTCGCTATCCTGTGGTCGGAGACGATGGCGAGTTCGTCACCGTCGCGACGACACGGCCGGAAACCATGCTTGGCGACACGGGCGTGGCTGTGCATCCTGAAGATGTGCGCTTTGCGCATCTCATCGGCAAGCGCGTGCGCGTGCCGATTGCAGGTCGCGAGGTGCCAGTGATCGGCGACTCATACGTCAGCATGGAATTCGGCACCGGCTGCCTCAAGATCACACCCGCGCACGACTTCAACGACAACGAGGTCGGCAAGCGCCACGGACTCCCCGAAATCAACATCTTTGATGCAGAGGCGAAGCTCACTGAAGCCGCGCCCTCGCACTTGCAAGGGCTCGAGCGTTTTGATGCACGCAAGGCCATCGTCAAGACGCTCGAAGAGCTTGGGCTGCTTGCTGCAGTCGAGTCACATCGCGTGCAAATACCGCGCGGCGACCGCTCAGGCGCGATCATCGAGCCGTACCTCACCGACCAATGGTTCATGCGCATGGACGCACTGCGAGATACGGCAGTGGATGCCGTCACAGATGGCCGCATCGAATTCGTGCCCGCGCACTACGCCAATCTCTTCAATGCTTGGATGCGAGACATTCGCGACTGGTGCATCAGTCGCCAGCTCTGGTGGGGCCACAGGATACCGGCCTGGTACGATGAGGCGGGCAAGGTCTATGTGGGCAGAAGCGAGAACGAGGTGCGTGAAAAGCATGGGCTTGAGGACGCACCGCTGCACCAAGACGAGGATGTGCTCGAAACCTGGTTCTCGTCATCACTGTGGACCTTCGCAACCCTAGGATGGCCAGGATGCCCTGAATCCACCGCCCCGCTTCGCGACTTTCATCCTACTTCCGCGCTCGTCACAGGTCACGACATCATCTTCTTCTGGGTGGCGCGAATGATCATGATGACGCAGAGTCTCCTTGGGGAAGTGCCGTTTCGTCAGGTCTATATCCACGGCCTAGTGCGCGACGCGCAAGGTCAGAAGATGTCCAAGTCGCGCGGCAATGGGCTCGACCCGCTCGACCTTGTTGATGGCATCGACCTCGATTCGCTGCTCGCCAAGCGCACCAGCAATCTCATGCAACCGCAACTGCTGCCGAAGATCGAGCGCGCGACACGCAAGGAATTCCCGAACGGCATTGCGGCGCACGGCGTGGATGCGCTGCGCTTCACCTTCGCGGCGCTCGCGTCAACTGGACGCGATGTCAGATTTGATTTGTCGCGTGTGGACGGTTATCGCAACTTTTGCAACAAGCTCTGGAATGCCACGCGCTTTGCGCTTATGAACACGAAAGACTATGCGCACGGTGCAGGTGATGGCGGTCTTGCCGAGCGTTGGATTCGAAGTAGGCTGGCAACGCGCATCAAGGCGTGCCGGCGGGCTTATGCGGAGTACAGATTCGATTGGCTCGCGTCCAATCTGTATGAATTTATCTGGCACGAGTATTGCGACTGGTATCTTGAGGTCGCCAAGCCGAGCCTGTGGGCGGCCGAATCGAACCCCGAATCGGCAGCGGCGACGCAAAGATGCGTGCTTGAAGTGCTCGAATCACTCTTGCGTGCGCTGCATCCACTGATGCCGTTTATCACCGAAGCACTCTGGCAGCAAGTGTCCAAGCGGCTCAATATTGAAGGCGACACGGTAATGCTTCAGCCCTATCCCGTGTTCGATCAGGCTTCGATTGACGAGGACGCGACGAGCGATTTCGATTGGATGCGCGCGGTGGTGACGTTCCTTCGCACTATGCGAAGTGAGCGCGGCCTGCCGCCGGGCGAGCCTTTGCCGCTGCTGTTGCAGGGCTCTGACAGTGTTGTCGCGACCGCGAAGCTGCGTCTCCAAGAGTTTGAAGGCACCATAAGGCACTTGGGACGTGCATCAAAGATTGTCTTTTTGGATGAAGGTGCAGCAGCGCCGCCATCAGCCTTCGAGTTGGTCGGTGATATGAAAATCATGGTGCCGCTTGAAGGCGTACTCGACTTGGATACCGAGCGTCGCAGAATTGAAAATGTCATTCAGAAAGCCGAGCAGGCGCTCAAGCGAACAAGCGCCAAGCTTGCGAACTCGCAATTCTTGCAAAAAGCACCAGAGGCGATCGTGCTGGAGGAGCAGCAGAAGGCGCAAACGCTCGAATCAAAATTGACGCGGCTTCAACAGGAACATGCCGCGCTCCATTAGCACAGCCCGTGAAACTCTCCTGCGCCCCGTTCATTCTAGTGGTCGCTCGAACGCTAAAAGCCTTCATCAGATATTTTCAGCAAGATCTTCCCAATGTTCGCATTGGCGCGCATATGGCTGTGTGCGGCCTCAATGTCGCTGATCGGAAACATGCGGTCAACTTGCACTTGAATTCTCCCGGATTCAAATGCTGGCCAGATTTTCTCGTGCAGTGATGACATCACGCGAGCCTTGTATTGCAAAGAACGATTGCGAAGGGTAGAGCCGACGATTCTTAGTCGTTTTCGCAGCACCGGCAGCAGAGACGATTGAATGCGATGACCGTCCATCAAGCCGATCAGCACGAGCCGTCCGTCGAGCGCGAGGCTTGAGAGATTGTCGTTGTAGTAACCCGCGCCGACAGGATCCAAGATCACATCCATGCCGCGCCCATCAGTCCAGTCTTGGACTTTCTCCACGAAAGACTCAGCGTAGCGGTCACAAGCACCCGATGCGCCCAAGTCGAGGCAACGTGCTGCTTTTTCTTCTCCGCCGACGGTGACATAGCACGGATTGCCGAGAAAGTGCGCGAGTCCGATGGCTGCGGTGCCAACGCCGCTCGCGCCGGCATGCACAAGCAACACTTCGCCCGAATGAGCCGCCGCCTCGATATAGAGATTCGCATAGGCGGTCGCGAATACTTCCGGGATGCCAGCCGCATGGTCAATCGACATGCCCTCCGGCACAGGCAGCACTTGGCCTTCGGGCACTGCAACCAGTTCAGCGTAGCCGCCGCCAGAGAGTAGCGCGCACACCGCATCGCCGACACCGAATCTCTGGCACTGCGCACCGACTTCAACGACAACGCCAGCGCATTCGAGTCCGGGGTAGGGACTCGCGCCGGGCGGCGGCGGGTAGCCGCCCGCACACTGCATCAAGTCGGCTCGGTTGATACCCGATGCGACCACCCGGATCAAGACTTCACCTGCCGCAGGTCTCGCATCTTCTACGTCCTGCCAAGCGAGCTTTGGCTGCTCGCCGGGCTCTTCAATCACAATCGCTTTCATCAGAGATTCACCATGACATTCTCATGCTGACCCCATGCTCGTGAAGCCAAGTTTTCAGTTCGCTGACGCGGTAATCGCCGTAATGCACCATAGATGCGACCAACGCCGCATCTGCCTTGCCAGCCTCAAGCACCTCTCGCAGGTGTTCCGGTTTGCCCGCACCGCCCGAAGCGATCACAGGGATGCGAACGGCTTCGGAGAGCATGCGCGTGAGCTTGATCTCATAGCCATCGCGCGTGCCATCGGCGTCAATCGAATTGACGACCAGTTCCCCAGCGCCTAGCTTTTCGCCGTCAAGTGCCCATTGAAGTGCATCAAGCCCCATGGATCGGCGACCGCCGTCAATGACAATCTCATAACCGGAAGGGAGGCCTGCATCGCCATCCACGCGCCGAATATCCATTGACAGCACGAGGTTTTGCGACCCGATCGCTTCGGCGCATTCAGCAATCAACGCTGGCCTTTGCACCGCCGCCGAGTTGACGTTGATTTTCTCGGCACCTGCCAAACGCAGGTCGGTGGCATCCGAGACGCTGCGAATGCCGCCGCCCACTGAAAGCGGAATGAACACTTCAGCGGCCACAGCCTCGACTACATCGAGCAGAATCCGCCGCTCATCGCTTGATGCCGTGATGTCATAGAACACCAGCTCGTCGAGGCCGTCCCGATAGTACTCGCGCGCCTTTTCAACGGGGTCGCCAATATCCTTGGTGTCCACGAACTTGACGCTCTTGGCGAGCTTTCCGTCGCGCACATCCAAACAAGCGATTAAGCGTTTGGTGAGCACAGCGCACCGTCCCAAGAAGCAAATTTTTCGATGAGCCGCAGTCCGACGCGACCGCTTTTTTCAGGGTGGAACTGCACGCCGAAGTAGTTTCGCACGCCGAGCGCGCAGCAAAAGTCGTGTTCGTAGTTGGCTTGTCCGTAGATGATTGATGCATCTTCCGGCTGCGGGAAGAAGCTATGGACAAAGTAAAACGCATCGCCCGTTTCGAGCCCGCCTAAGAGCGGGTGCGCACGCACGGGCTTGACTTCATTCCACCCCATGTGCGGCACCTTCAAGTGTCTGTCGGTAAAATCGAAGCGCCGAACTCGACCTGCAACGAGCGCCAAGGTTGGCGTGTCACCTTCTTCGGAATGCTCAAGCGAGATTTGCAGACCAAGGCAGATGCCGAGCATCGGCGTGCCTGCGCGAAAGGCATCAATAAGCGCAACGTCAAGGCCTTCTCGCTTGAGACTCTTCATGGCACTCGGGGCAGCACCGACACCCGGAAAGATGATGCGGTCTGCACCCGAAACGATGTGCGGATCGGCTGCGATCTTGGCGGCGAGTCCGACTTCAGCACAAGCGCGGGCAACGCTTCTTAGGTTGCCCGCGTCATAGTCGATGATGATCGCGGTCAAGAGGCTGGCTTCACAAACTTCAGCGTCATTCGATTGGACTCGCCGATAGCGTCGCGAGCGGCCCGAGCCTCCTCATCATCTTCGTCTACGCCCGCATAGTTGGGCGGCAGCCGCCAGACGATGTCTTCCTCCGTTGGCTGATCCTTGTCATTGGCGTTGATATCGGATTCTGAGGCAAGCTCAAACCCGGCAGCCTCCATCAGACCCATCACATAGCTGCGCTTGAGGTAGCCGTTCGCGCCGTGCGCCCACGCATCGGTGCGCTCTTCGGGCGCTTCATGCTGCACGATACCGACGAAGCCTCCTGGCTTGAGGGCGTTCCACGCATCCTTGATGGCAGTTTTGAGATGTGTGCCGTCCTCGGTCGCGCGATTCAGATTGTGCATCGCACGGATGAACAGGAACGCATCGGCGCTGCCTTGCATGTCCTCAGGCAACGCGCCCAAGGTGAAGGCGCTCACGTTGCCGCCATCCTCACCCATCCAGTTCATGGCCTCAGCCGCCCAATCCGTTGCCCAAGTCTTTCGCGACGCAAGGAACTGCTCATTGTCATAGACGGCAGCCCAAGCTTCTAGCGGATAGTCAGCGCCGATCACCTTGCCCTCGGCGCCAAGGTAGGGCAGCAGGATTTTCGTATACCAGCCGCTGCGACCCGGCAGCACTTCGACGATGGTCATGCCCGGCTCGATACCGAAGAACTCAAGCGTCTCCTGCGGATGCCGGTGCGCATAGCGTGCTTGCACCGCTTCAGGCTGGGCGGCGAGGACTGCCGCGAGCTTTTCGCTATCCGCAGAAGCGAAGGGAGAGATGGCGACAGCCACGAGTGCAGTCAGCGAAGCGGCAAGTGTTCTTGTCATTTGAATGACTTTAGGTGAGATTGAGGGCGCAATTCTACCAAGAGGTGTGTGTCCCTTTTTGACCGTCCGATTTTGACTATGATGCGCGTCATGGATGCCGTGCTGCTGTGCAATCTCGGTTCGCCGAACTCTCCTCGCGCGTCGGACGTGCGCATGTACCTGCGCGAGTTTTTGATGGATGCGCATGTGCTGCAGATGCCGTGCGCGGCGCGCTGGGCACTCGTCAACCTGCTCATCCTGCCGTTTCGACCAGGCCGCACAGCTGAAGCCTATGAGAGCATCTGGACACCCCATGGCTCGCCGCTGATTGCACTCACTAGCGCGCTCGCATCTGCGCTTGAAGATGAGATCGCGTTGCCAGTTGCGATTGGCATGCGCTATGGCTCGCCTTCGATTCAGTCAGGTCTAGAAGCGCTCGCTAAGCGCGGCGCGAAGCATGTGCTGCTCGCGCCCCTCTACCCGCAGTTCGCCGATTCCACCACCACGACTTGCGTCGAGCGAGCCACAATCGAGGCCGCCAAACTCGAACTAGACCTGCGTATGCTTGCACCCTTTTATTCGCAAGCGTCTTGGCTCGATGCGGTCGCAACACGCATCAAGCCCGCTATTCACAAGGATACGGACTGTCTGCTCTTGAGCTACCACGGGCTTCCAGAAGCGCATATCAAGCGCGCCGACCCAAGCGGCCAGACTTGCCTCGCGCGAGCACATTGCTGCCAAGCGCCCGGCGATGCCGCCGCCACCTGCTACAAGCACCAGTGCCTTCTCAGCAGCCACGAAATCGCGAAGCGACTCGGGCTTGCGCAAGACCAGTATCGAATCAGTTTTCAATCTCGTCTCGGGCGCGCCAAATGGCTGCTGCCGGCTACCGATCATGTACTTGAGCGATTGCCCGCAGAAGGCATCAAACGCATCACAGTCGCTTGCCCCGGCTTCACCGCCGACAATCTTGAAACACTCGAAGAAATCGGCATTCGCGGCAAGGAAGTATTTATCGGCGCTGGCGGCGAATCCTTCACGCTTGTGCCTTGCCTTAATGACGATGCGCAGTGGGTCAAGGCGCTCGCGCAATTGTGCGTTGAGTCGCAAAGTCCGTAGTCTGATTAGTCCCTGCCAGAAACACTGTCTCAAGCACAAAAGGACGAGATACAAGACGAAGCATTTGATACGCTTGCCCAAAGCGCAAAGGTTTTTGAATCGCCCCCGCACGGAGCACCGCAGGCCCGATCACCTCACACTGATGCGCTTTTAAGCCACCACAAAGCACTCGCGAAAGCAGCGCTAGAGGCACTCGATAGATATATGCGATTTATTGGGCAACGCGATAGCGCTCATTCACTTCGTTAACAATCGCATCTGAATGGACAAACCGCAGTAGCAATAGTCGATCTCCGGCGAATCTCCTTTACGCTCTGGTTGGCAATATCCCCTCAGCCCTCCTCAGGCCGCAGCACAAACAATAAGTCGCCAGCGTTGATCTGCTGTCCGGACGAGCGGTTGATGCGCGTCACGAGGTAGCGCTTGCGCTCATCGTAGAGCGTTTGATCGCCCTGATTGAAATCCACGAGGCGAAGCGGCGTGAACACCTTCATGGCCTCAATCTGGCAGAGAATGTCGGTGACACCCACAACATCTCCAATCGACACGAACTCAGGGTCGCCGGGACTCGGCGTCATGTAGACGATGCCGGTGCTCGCGGCGAGCACTTTCACCTCGTCACTGCCCTCGATAGCAAGCGCATCGGCATCAAGCGCATCGGCGCGCGCGCCTGCGGCCGCATTGATGCGCGCCGCGAGGGCATCGACATCGGTGCGTGCCATGAACTCTTCCATGAAGTTGGTGTCATAGCGCCCTTTCTTGAAGACATCGTCGCTCAAAATCGACTTGAGGAGCTCGACATTGGTGCAGATGCCTTCAATGCGAACTTCGCTCAAATATCCGTGCAAGCGCTTGATGCAGTCATTTCGCGAGCGCCCGGTCGCGATGATCTGCGCCACCAAGCTGTCGTAGTAGGGCGATACGCTGCGTCCTTCGGCAATGCAGCAAATCACATCCACCCTGTCATCATCGGGTAATACGCATGTAGTCACGGCACCCGGATCGGGACGGAACACAGGCTTTCCGTTGGAGTCGCGCACGAGCCGTTCAGCGTTGATCCTCGCTTCAATAGCATAGCCTTTCTCCTTGGGCGACATATGCTCGATGCTCGCGCCACCGGCAATCTCGAACTGCGCGCCGACAATATCGATGCCGGAGACTAATTCGGTGACGGGATGCTCCACCTGCAAGCGCGTATTCATCTCCATGAAATACACATCGTTGTTGGCGAGATCAAAAATGAACTCGACCGTGCCAGCGCCCACATACTCCACTGCATCTGCAAGCGACGCTGCGTATTCGAGCACGCGCGTGCGCAACTCGGCCGGCAGCATGGTCGAGCCGGATTCCTCGAAGATTTTCTGCTTGTCGCGCTGCACGCTGCAATCGCGCAGCCCAAGGATGCGCGTGTTGCCATGCGTGTCGCGCAGCACCTGCACCTCGATATGGCGCAGCGAAGTGACATAACGCTCCAGATACACATCGCCGCTACCGAAGGCGGCGCGCGCTTCAACGGTGACGCGCGTGTAGAGCTCGTGAAACTGATCAAAAGACTCGACCACCTGCAAGCCCTTGCCGCCGCCGCCATGCACAGCCTTGATAAGCACCGGAAAGCCGATGCTGCTCGCCATGTCGAGGCCGCTTTCAACATCGCTCAAGATACCGTGGCTACCGGGCACGACGGTCACGCCTTGCTCACGCGCGGTATTGATGGCATTGGACTTGTTGCCCATGACTTCCATGCTGATCACAGGCGGGCCGACGAAATTGACGCCGTGACTGCGGCAAAGCTCGGCGAACTTCGCATTCTCGGAAAGAAAGCCGATGCCGGGATGCAGGGCATCGACCTGTTCCTGCTGACATACCCTGATGACGCTCTGCGCATTCAAATAACTCTCATCCGGGGTATTACCGCCGATGCACACAAGCTGGTCATTGGATGCAAGCATGCTCGCTGGCACCGATTCCATATCCGGGTCCGACTGCACGAGCACGACTTCGATGCCGAGACGCTGCGCAACGCGAATGAGCTTGACCGCCGTGCAGCCACGGGCATGGATGAGCACGCGCTTGACTGGGCGAATCAAGTCGCTCTCCGCAACCTCGCGCTGCGTCGTCTCAGGGAGCGCCGTGCCAAACTCGCCCTGCAGGACGCGCCCGAGCACATCCTCAACACTCTCTGATGGCACCGGCATGTCGGCATCGATTTGCCGCAACTCGGCATCAATATCATCAATGAACGGATGCTTGACGAGTCCTTGCATGGCGCCATCGACAAGCGAGAGATAGTTGGACAGCGTGCATAAAGACGACAAGTTGGACTGCACGACGATTTGCCCGGCAAAGGGCATGTTGGCAGCGGAAAAGTAATAGGTCTGCGCGAGCGGATGGGTAACGAAACTCGCTTGCGCGCCGCCGGTGCAGTCACCATAGCCGAACACTACGACCGGCAGGTCGTTATCGCGCACAAAGCGCGTCATGCGGTCATTGACCGCCGCCATCGAAAACAGCGCGCCGGCGCCTTCCTTGGTTTGCATGCCACCCGAGGAGATGAAGCATACGACCGGCAACTTGCGCAGCGCACAATCCACAAGCAATCGACAGAATTTCTCGGCGCTCGCCATGTCGAAGCTGCCCGCTTGGAATTTGATGTTGGAGACCACCACCCCCACCTGCCGGTTGCTTTGCTCAGGCAGGATGCCGGGTTTGAGCGTACCAACGCCCGTGACGATGCCGCAGGGCGGCAGGCCGCGTGCAATGGCGCCGTCAATGGATTGGCGAAAGCCTGGGAACTCGCAAGGATCGGAACTCAAAAAATCGGCGTACAGCTCATCAAACTGATCAAAATAGGCGTCAATGAAGCGCTCGTAGCCGAGATCGACTGACCGCTTGTAGCGAAGCAGGAGGTTTTGAATGAGCAGGTCGCGATAGGCAATGGTCAACCGATACCAGAAATTCTTGCGTCGGCCGATACTCACCGGCGCGATGCGCCCATCGAAGCGCTTGCCATCGCGGGTGCTCGCAAGATAATTAGGCAAAAGGCGCGAGAAGAAGAACGTCACCACCACCAGCAAAGTGTCGGACAAGTGCGCGACACCGGCGCGCTTCCACTCTTCAACCGTGTTGAGAAAACCGCCACTTCTCGATGTGGACATGAGCACCTGATACCAATCGAAGAAGCGCTTTTCGAGGCGCAGGAATTCATCTTCTTCGAGCGTTTCCTTGACCGGCGCGTCAAATGCGCTGTGCCAGCCGCTCGTGAGCGCACCGCGCAGGAGGTTGCGAATCGACTGCTCGGACAGCGCGCGACTGCTATCGGCCTCGGCGGCAATTTGATCAAGTCCGAGCACCACATGGTCGTAGACAGCGTCAAAGAGCAGCAGGTTGTCGCACTCTTCAATGAATGACTCGCGCAGGTCTTCGCTGAGCAGCACTTCAAGAATCGTCGCGTTTCGCGTCAGCTCCGTGCCTGATTCGCCTTGCGGACTCGGCAACGCTCCAGCGAGCTTGCCTTCGAGCCTTTCGCGATTCTTGCGCACCTGTCCGCTGCCGTTCAATATCTCGCTGATCGGCAGATCTTCGATCAGCGCCGCGTCTTTCGACTCGTCCATGCGCTTGCCAAGCGCAGGCCCGACCAATAGGAGGTTGATCTCAGTAACAAGCAGTGCATGCACATAGCTCGACGACATATCCTTGGCGCCGCCGCTCAGGAGCTTGCGGCCTTCGTGGCTGAAATGCTCTCGGCATATGCGAGCAAGACCGACATCATCTTGCAGGGTCTTGAGCAGCGCGCGCGCCTCGGTCACCTCGGAGAGCTTGACGAAGCCAGCGACGGATTCAGGGTCGGCAAGCGCGAGCCGCAGCAGGCGAAGACTGTCTTTCGACTGATCCTTGAAGCGGTTGTAGAGGTACATGCCAAGCACCCTGACAAGCTGCGTCTTGGCTTCATCGAAGTTCTTGCCGGGCTCGCCAAGCAAAAGCTGCGCGATACGCCCGCGCTCGGCGGTCAGGGCATCGCGCTTGTCGATATAGTTTCTGAGCGCGCGCGACACTTGTTCGTCGTAGGCGGCTGGCTCGGGATCCTGAAGCCAGCCAATGAAGTTGTGGCGCCGTTCGCGCTCGGCACGCCGGTCGAGCTCGCCGTGCGGCAATTCCACTCGTGCGAGACGCCCGTACTGCCGAATTCGAGTGGCGTGTATGCGCTTGCGCGTGCTCAAGTACCTGAGGTAGCGATAGGCGACGCCAAAGACATTGGGGTATTCGGTGGGCGTACCGGTTGCGGTCAAGGAAGCGCTTGCGTCAAGTCGCTTGGCGCGTTCGGTCGGGCCGAGGTAGCGCCTCAGGATGCGCGCGTAATGCTCAAGGATGTGCGGGTTTTCAGCGACAAAATGCTTGACGCGCGCTTCAATGCTATCAATGCCAGAGAGAATCGCGAGGCGAAGATTCTCGACCTCTTCAGCGTGCCGCGAGGGCACATAGTCGATGATGCCGTCGATGATGCCTTGCGCCTTCAACTCAAATGGCGACAGGCCAACATACTTGGCGCACTCCTGCCAAGAGAGATTGAGTCGCTTAGCGATGCTCGCAAGGCCTTTCGGCTGAATGGTGTTGAAGACACCGTCGCCGACCGACAAAATGATATTGCTCGCCGCAAGTGGGATGGCGCCGCCCGAATACCCAAGGCCAAGAATAATGCCGAGATTGGGCAGCGTGAGGTTGCACATCTCAGCAATCAGGCGAGAGATGCTGTGTGCTTGATTATTGCGGTTGGCTGCCTCGCTAGCATCGGCTCCGGGAGTGTCCATCATGGTGACGATCGGCAGCGATCGGCGACTGCAGAACTCGATGAACTCCGCCGCCTTCAAGTGATGCGAAGGCATCCAGACGCCGTTGTTGCTCGCGCGGTTGTGGGCAAGAAAGGCGATTTCTCGCGTTCGGCCCTCGAATTCCATTTTCAGTACAGCTTGATAGAAAGGCCCGTCGAGATGCTGCTCCTGCAAATCGCCGAGCGCGCGAATGATGCCGGGCGCCGCGAGTCGATTGGCGTCTTCCGCTGGCGCGACTACCTGTTCAATATAGGTATCGACATCGAGCTTCGAGAGCGCGAGACGCCGATGGTCGCAGGTGCGATTTGATAACAGCCCGGGCAGCGTCCCGCTCTGCTTGCCTTCGGATGAAGGATAGACGGAGAACTCTTGGGCGAGCGATTCGGCGATCTGAAAAAGATTGTCGGTTTCCGGGAGTTCGCGAAATATGTCGGCTGGAATGGCGCTTGCCATGATCTTCTCTCGGCGGCTCCGTCCGCGAAGGGCTAGAATAGAGGGGGTGCTTAGTCTAAATGATTTTAGCCAAGTCTCCAATTTGACTGAAAATCAGGGAAAAGTCCGAGGAAGTCCGAGGAAAATGTCCTCCACCTTGACAAATAACGAAACTGGCGCCTCCGCAGCGCTCGGCATTGCGGTGCTGACCATTTCAGATTCGAGGCGCCTCGAGAGCGACGACTCGGGGAACGCGCTGAGCGAAGCCTTGCAGTCAGACGGTCACCGTCTCGTCGCGCGCGACCTCGTAAAGGACGACAAGCACTTGATTCGCGCGCGCATTTGCAACTGGGTGATTGACACATCGGTGCAGGTCATCATCACCACTGGCGGCACTGGCTTCACTGGCCGAGACTCCACGCCAGAAGCGCTCGCGCCCTTGTTCGACAAGACCATTCACGGCTTCGGCGAGTTGTTTCGGCAAATCTCCTATGAAGAGATCGGCCCTTCGACCGTGCAGTCCCGAGCCCTTGGCGGCCTCATCCACACGACATTAGTGTTCGCGCTACCGGGCAGCCCGAATGCGGTCAAAACCGGCTGGCGCAAGATGCTGAGTCATCAGTTGAACAGTACGAGCCGACCCTGCAATTTCGCCGAGCTCATCGCAAGGTTTGACGAATGAGCCAAGCACCTAGGAAAGGTCTGATCAAGTCTACTGCGCTCAGCGCTTTACTCTCTGCCAGATTGGGAGCGGCATTCCGGCACAATCCCTTGACGAACAAACCAGTGA
>JAPYNO010000041.1 GCA_028283025.1 Pseudomonadales bacterium
TCGACACTTGACCGTTGGCCTCGCCACGCATCCCGTTGCGCCTCCGAATCCCGTCCCCCTATTATCCTTCAATGCGACTTTTTCAACAGGCTGCTAGTGCTCCATCAAGGCCATGCATTCGATGACGATATTTTAACTGTGAACGGTCTCATGCCCCCAGCGCCGATTCGCTGCCGCAATGATCGCTAGCAGCGATGCCGTGATCGTATTGCTGCTCTTGCCCATGCCGTAACACTGATCAGCAGCCTCGCCTGTGTCCTGTTGCGGATTGTCAATGCACACGATGCATAAGGCTTCAGCATCCTTGCCAGTGGAAAGTGAGAGCTCTCGGTAATCGAGAATGTTGAGCGGTTCATTGAAGGCATCGACAAATGCGTTGACAAAGGCTTCAATCGGCCCTGTGCCCTCGCCGCGCAATTCGTTGACTTTTTCACCAAAGCGCACATCCGCAGTCAAGCGCTGCAGCGCCGATACCCCTTTGGAAAGCTGATAGTCAATCAACTCGAAAGGCGTCGCTGGTGACTGGTACACGCGCAGCAGCTCATCGAATATCTCCTGCGCTTTCACTTCGCGGTCGAGCGTTTCAGTGAGATTCTGCACATGACGGCTGAATTCAATCAGCATGGGGCGCGCAAGCGCAACGCCAAAGTGCTCTTCCAAGACGAAACCAACGCCACCTTTGCCGGACTGGCTGTTGACGCGCACAGATTCCTTGTAGGACTGTCCGACATCGCTTGGATCGATTGGCAGATACGGGACTTCCCAGCGCGACCGATCAACATTCGCCATGCCTTTGCGAATAGCGTCCTGATGCGACCCGGAAAAGGCGGTGAACACGAGGTCGCCCGCATAGGGGTGCCGCTCATGCACAGGCAGCTTGTTGATGCGCTCCACCGTGCGGCGAATCGATGGCATTTCGGAAAGATCGAGTTCCGGGTCCACACCTTGCGAAAAGAGATTCATCGCCATCGTCACAAGGTCGCAATTGCCGGTGCGCTCGCCATTGCCAAAGAGCGTGCCTTCCACGCGCTCAGCGCCCGCCATGAGTGCAAGTTCCGTGGCGGCGATGCCAGTGCCGCGGTCATTGTGCGTATGCAGGCTCACAATCGCCGCTTCACGCGCCGAGAAGTGCCGAATAAACCACTCGATTTGATCGGCATATACATTTGGCGTCGCCATTTCAACAGTAGAAGGCAGGTTGACAATCATCGGCTTGGCCTTGCTTGCCCCCCATGCCTCGGCCACTGAATCACACACTTTGACCGCAAAGTCGAGTTCGGTCGCAGTGAAGGATTCCGGCGAATACTCGAGTGTCACGTCCATATCAGTGCGTCCCTCAAGCCGCTCGCGCACCATGCGCGTGCCCTCAACCGCAAGCCGCTCGATGTCATCGCGCTCCAATCCAAACACCACGCGCCGCTGCAAAGTCGAAGTCGAGTTATAGAGATGAAAAATGGCGCGCTTGGCACCCTGCAACGCTTCAACAGTGCGGTCGATCAATTCTTCCCGCGCTTGGCAGAGCAACTGCAAAGTCACTCCTTCCGGCACCCTGTCCTCGTCAATGATCTTGCGCAGAAAATCAAAATCAGGCTGCGACGCCGATGGAAAACCGACTTCAATTTCAATAAACCCGATTTTGACAAGCAGCTCAAAAAGCTCAAGCTTCTCATCAACATCCATCGGGTCGAGCAGTGCTTGGTTGCCGTCTCGAAGATCGACGCTGCACCAGCGCGGCGCCTTAGCGAGCATGGCGTTCGGCCATTGCCTGTCCTCAAGCTCAATCGGCGTGAATGATCGGTATTTTTCAAATGGCATCGCTCGGGCGGCGTTGCCAGCCTTTAAGGTGTGATTCATGATGTCTCTGCCCATTCTTTTTTCGGCGCCGGGTTGGCGCCCCTAGGTAAGCTCTGAACAAGTCCATCCTTGGACTTGTTCAGACTCGCAAATCAGAATTATGATTCTGATTTGCTCGCGACTTCAATGCCTTACGGCACTGAAGTCGCAGTGACCATTGCAAGTCAAGTGCAAGTCAAATCTGAGGATGGCAGTGTGATTGGACAAATTGTATCCGATGAGTCTGCGCCCTCAAGTGATACAGTATGTCGCGCAAGCGAGACTCAATTTTGGGAACTGACATGACAAGTGTGAAGGATCGAAAAGGCATCAAAGGACTGCGGCTTGGCGCATTGCTCGCAGCGTCCCTGCTATGGCTCGCGCCGCTGCAAGCGCAGCAAGACAGCACTCCGCTGCATGATGCGGCGGAAAGCGGCAATGCCAATCGTGTGGTTGCGCTCATCGAGGCAGGCGCGGAAGTCGATGCGAAGGATGCTGAAGGCGAGACACCGCTTCACCTCGCTTCCGGTCACGGAGATGCGGCCACGGTGCGCGCGCTGCTTGATGCTGGCGCTGATGTCAACCTCAGAAATATCGCCTACGGCAGCACAGCCATCTACTACTCGGCTTGGTATGGTCATATGGATGCCTTGCGAGCGCTGATCGAAGCAGGCGCAGTTGTCAATGATCGCAATTACAGCGGCACCACACCGCTTCACTATGCGGCATGGTATGGACACACGCAAGCAATTCGCCACCTCATTGAAGAAGGCGCCAAGGTCGATGCAGAAGGCGGTGGCTACACGCCGCTCTCGCGCGCCGCGGCGAACGGACATGACGATGCCGTGCGCGCGCTGCTCGATGCGGGTGCAGATGTGAATGTAAGGGATGATAGCGGTTATCCGGGGCTTTTCCGCGCAGCAATAGGCGGACATCTGAGTGTGATTCAAACGCTGATCGAAGCAGGCGCGGATGTCAATGCCAAGGGATACTTCAATCGCACGCCGCTGCACGCTGCCGCAGGCAACGGTCATGCGGACGCGATACGCGCCTTAATCGCAGCAGGGGCGGATGCGGACGCCAAGGACGACGGCGGTGAGACGCCGCTCCACTATGCGGCGGAAAGTGCGTCGGACGGGAGGGAGTAGGTCCCTCAATGTGAAGGAGGGAAGACCAAGGAGAATAAGATAATGAAGGCACTCGTTTCAATTCTGATCATCACCTGGCTGCTCACTGGATGCGGTCAGTCAGCCGAAACAGCGAGAAGCAAGGAATCGATACGCGCACTGATCGAGGCAGGCGCAGATATGAACATTCGGGATGAGAACGGTCAGACGCCGTTGCAGGTCGCAGCGGCAAACGGTCACACAGGCATCGTGCGCGAACTCTGCGCTATCAGCGGCATTGAGGACGAAGACGGTAGCTGCGATCAATAGGTGTTTGGCGCATGGTGTTCGGCTCTGCGACCGCGTGCACTGACATCCTTTTCAATCGCAGCAGTGCTCCGCCTCGCGCTGCCTCATACCGCCTTTGTTGCTGGCATCCTGCCTGAGGTCCTTGCTTCGGAGTGGCCCCGGGGCTGCCTTCCCTGGCAGCCCGTTCGCCCCTGGCGGAGCAGTGCTCCGCCTCGCGCCGCCTCATACTGCCCTTGTTGTTGGCGTCCTGCCCGAGGTCCTTGCTTCGGAGTGACCCCAGGGCTGCCTTCCTTGGCAGCCCGTTCGCCCCTGGCGGAGCAGTGCTCCGCCTCGCGCTTTGCGCGACCGGGGCTCACCCACCAATAAATTTCATTACTGTGGTTTCTCCGCTGAATGCTACTGGCTGTTTGTTTTGTAGGGCTAGAGCGAGGCGGTCTTGGAGTTTTTCGCGGGCGATTTCAATAGGCAGTGATAGCAGGTCGCGCATTGGCTGATATTTCGCGCTTGACAGGCAGCCGTAGAGATGGCCGTCCGAAGACAGCCGCAAGCGCGTGCAGCTCGCACAGAAAGGCTCGCTGTGGTTGGCGATAATGCCGAAGTGCCCCTTGCCTTCAATAGCGAAGCGCACCGCGGTCGAATCATAGGGCGCATCGGCGCGCTCGAATTCGTACTGCTTGGCAATCACCTCAAGCAATTCATCCATACCAACATAGTCGCGATGAAACTCAGGAGAAGACTTCAGATGCCCCATGTTCATCAGCTCGATCATGCGCAGTTCAACATTGCGCGCCAAGCAGTGGTCAAGCAGCGGAAGCACTTGGTCAAGATTGCCAGTTCTGAGCGGCACCATGTTGACCTTGACTTTGAAGCCTCTGTCAAGGGCGGCGTCAAGACCACTCAGCACAGTCTCAAGATCGCCGCTTCTTGCCAATCGACGAAAGGCCAGCGGGTTGAGCGTGTCGAGGCTCAAATTAATTCGCGAAATTGGCGAGTGCTGCAGGACTTCAAGCTTTTTGCCAAGAAACTGACCATTGGTGGTCACCGCCACATCTTCGAGCGCAAGGCGGCCAAGCCCGCGAACAAAATCATCGAACCCAGGCGCAATCAAAGGCTCGCCACCGGTGATGCGCAGCTTGTCAATACCTGCGACGTCGATCAGCAGCTTGACCGCCTGTAAGAATCCCTCGACAGTCAATTCATTGCGCGCCGCCATCAACTTGCGGCCGTTGGGTACGCAATAGGTGCAGGCGTAGTTGCACGCCGCCGTCAAACTCACGCGCAGATTTCTGAATCGGCGCCCGCGCGCGTCAACGATCATGCGTCTGCCCTCGGCAACACATACCTGCTACTGAACAACTTCAGGGAGGCCTCCGGTGCGGGTCGCTTGTCGCAGCAGCACATAAGCGAATCCCACCATGACAATTTCAATCAGTATCAAAGACGTGACCACGCCAGTAAATCCAGACGAGCCAAAGGTAAGCGCGGTGATGAAACGTGTGAGCAGCAAGCAGCCACCACCAACGACAGTGAACGCGAGGCCGGACAGCGCTAGCACACGAAACCGAAGACCCAAGAGCAGAAGCAGCCCCCAGCCGAGCGTCAGGCCGCCATGGACCGCACGAATCTCGATATCGCCGACAACACCCAGCGCAGCGATGCCAAGCGACGCTGCCATCGTGTCGCTCACAACCGCAAACAGACCTGTAGCCGCGAGCGCGAGCCCCATGATCGCCAAATAGAGTCGTTCGGCCAAGTTCTAGCCCTCTGCGCAAGTCCACTTCAACATTCTAAATGACTTCGGTCATGCCGAAGCTTGTTCTGAATGTCTGATAGCTGCGTGTAGAACTCATCGAAACGGGCTTGAAGCGGGTTGTCTGAAGATTGATGCATTCTACAGCGCAAAAGGTGACTTTTGCCACCCACAGCCAGACATGCTTGGCCTTCGGATGCTTCGTTTTGACCACGCCGTGAACTCTGTAGCCAAACATGGGCAATTTCCCACAAGCGTTGCAGAACGCATCCCTCATGGCACTTGCATCGCGACTTCACAATGCTCTATGAGGGCTGTCATGTTGGCAGTCCGTCATTCAACTTCACACTATTCAACTTCACAATAGGGAGCATTCAATGCAACAACAACTCACTCAATCCCAAGTCATGCTAGTTGCCGGCGGCGGCTTATACGACCACCTGCCCGCCCCGCGCCAGTCACCTTCCCTACCGTCCCAATCAACCGAAGAGAAGCGACAAACTCTTGAGATGATGGGCTTCGGACTAAGTCAGGAGGTCATGGTAGGCTATCCTTCACATTGACCGCTTAACGAATCGCTTCTATGCGCAGGCCATGGACGGCCACTCCTTCGTCGCTGGCAAACCCCATCAACGCATCCTCTCTGCGCTATGATGCACCGCGTTCACAAGAAACGCGCCTCACTTCGATTGTGCGCAGTGACATCCGCTTAGCCCTTCCCCTCCGGTGATATTGCATGGCATACACGCTCAAGATCAACGAACAGCTAGTCGAGGTTGACGCCGCATCCGACACCCCGCTTCTCTGGGTGTTGCGCGACCACCTCGGACTGACCGGCAGCAAGTACGGCTGTGGCAGCGGCTACTGCGGCAGTTGCACCGTCCATATGGATGGCAGCGCGGTCAGGTCCTGCCAGCTACCCATCTCCAGCCTTGACGGCAGGGCTATCACAACCATTGAATCTCTTGACAAGCAGCATCCGCAACTCATCGGCGCCTGGGTCAGGGAAAACGTCGCACAATGCGGCTACTGCCAAGCCGGGCAACTGATGTCCGCCGCCGCGCTGCTCAACGCCAGTGCGCACCCGACCGATCAGGAAATAGACGCCGCCATGACGGGCAACATCTGCCGCTGCGGAACCTATGTGCGCATTCGATCAGCCATTCACCATGCGGCTGCCGAGCGCACCTCAACAGGCGCTAGCGAATGAACGCCATCGCAAACCTTTCTCCCGATTTCTCGCGCCGAGGATTTCTCGGCGTCTCCGGCGTGCTGGTGCTCGGCGCATGCCTGCCGAGCCGCGGCATGCTCGGCCAAGAACACCAAGCCTCGCCTTTTGAGCCGAATCTACTGCTCGCCATCAGCAGCGACGGCACGGTGCGGGTGACATGCCATCGCTCGGAAATGGGCCAAGGCATACGCACAGCTATCGCGCAGGTAGTTGCCGATGAGCTCGATGCCGACTGGGCGAGGGTCGAAGTTGCGCAAGCGCCAGGTGATGTGAAGTACGGAGACCAGAACACCGACGGCTCGATCAGCATCCTCCTCAACTACGAGCGTCTGCGGACGGCGGGCGCTTCAGCGCGGCTTATGCTGCGGCAAGCCGCCGCCAAGCGCTGGGCAGTCGATGTCGAGGATGTGCGTGCGGTGCACCATGAGGTGATTGACGCCGATGGCAAGCGCCGGCTCGGCTACGGCGAGCTGGCAACCGATGCGGCGCTGTTGCCCGTGCCCATAGGCGCACCACTAAAGAGCGAGGCTGAGCACCGTTATATCGGCAAACCTGTCGTGCATGTTGATGCCGAGGCGATCACGCGCGGACAAAGTCACTTCGGCGCCGATTGTTCCCTGCCCAATATGGCGACCGCGATCATCGTGCGCTGTCCATGGCTTGGTGGCGGCGTCAGGGCAATACGCAACAAGCCAAGCAATGCCCCGGGCCTTGTAGCGATCGAAATCCTGCCTCCGGCACCGAGCGCCGGCCCTTTGTTCGCGCCGCTTGGCGGTGTCGCTGTGGTGGCCGAAGACACTTGGACGGCCATCAAAATCGCGCGCAGCCTCGAGATTGAATGGACAAATAGTCCAAACCATGGCTTCAACAGCAAGGCGTTGCAGGAGTCCCTGCGTGAGGCGGTCATGAAGCCGGGCACACCTGTGCCTGGGTCTGGCAAAGGTGATGTCGATGCCGTGTTTGCCAAGGGCGGCAATGAAGTTTCAGCCATCTACGAAACGCCGTTCCTTGCACATGCACCCATGGAGCCGCCAGTTGCTATTGCCGATGTGTCCGAAAAGGGCGCATTCGTGCGCGCCCCCTTGCAAGACCCGCAGTCGGCGCGAGGCTTGATTGCCAGCTATCTGGGCATGGCGCTAGAGAAGGTCGAAGTGACGCTGACACTTCTCGGCGGCGCCTTTGGGCGCAAGTCGAAACCGGACTTCGCATTGGAGGCGGTCGAGCTTTCCAAGCGCTTAGCTCGGCCAGTGCGCGTGCAGTGGCTGCGCGAGGATGACATTCGCCACGACTACTACCACGCGCCATCCGTTCAGCATCACCGGGCGATCATTGACAACCAAGGCATGCCGCAAGCATGGTTGCAGCGAACGGCGTTTCCGTCCATCACAACAGTGTTCGCCGCTCAAGCACAAGCGCCAGCGCCGTTCGAGCTCGAACAAGGATTCTCGAACCTCCCCTATGCGGTTGACCACCAACGCATGGAGTCAACAGGCATTCGCCCCGGCGTGCGCGTAGGGTGGCTGCGCTCGGTGTGCAATGTCTTTCACGGCTTTTCCGCCAATGTGTTTGCCGACGAGATGGCCGCTGCCGCCGGGCGCGATGCCATTGAACATCGCTTGGCGATGCTGCCCACAGGCGGCAAGCTGAATCAGCCCGGGATGCCTGCGCCGGCAGGACATGAACTTGACTTTGCCCGCCTGCGCGAGGTGATCGAGCGCGTCCGCAAGCTCTCGCAATGGCAGCGGCCAAGGCCAGAGGGTGTCGGCCTCGGCTTCGCCGTCCATCAGAGCTTTCGCTCCTATGTGGCGACCGTACTTGAAGCCAGCATGGTGAACGGGCGCCCACACATATCGAACGCATATGTCGTGCTTGACTGCGGCACCTATGTCAACCCGGATAGCTGCATCGCGCAGATGCAAGGCGCGGTGGTATTCGGCTTGTCGCTTGCGCTTCATGGCAGCATCGACATGGAGGATGGCGCGGTCGTGCAAAGCAACTTCCACGACTATCCCGTGCTACGCATTGCCGAAGCGCCCGCCACAAAGGTTGAACTGGTACCTGCGCAAGGGCGGCTGCCAGCCGGTGTTGGCGAACCGGGAGTGCCACCCGTCGCACCGGCGTTGGTGAACGCTCTGTTCGCAGCAAGCGGGGTTCGCTACCGATCTCTGCCAGTTACTGCATGAGAATGTCGCATGAGGCGCGGCGCTGAGCCTTAAGCGCTTTCGTCGCTGCGAATCTTCGAATAAGCCGCTCGGATGCCCGCAATGAGTAGTAGTCCTGCGCCGAGAACCTGATACACATGGCCAAGGAAAGTCTTGGTCGATGTGGCTGCGGAAGCGAGCGCAACCTGCGTTCCGCCGATGTGCGGATAGGAAAAGAGCATCGCCGTGATTTGGGCATTCTCAAGAAGATCGACAATGCCCGAGATCACTGGCAGATACGCGAGCAGCCAAGTGCGCTCGGTGAGCCTGAATCGATAGATGAGCCCTGCGAACAAGGTGACGTAGCACAAGGGGAAGAGGGTGTCGAGCGTCATGCTAGCCCAAGCGTATACTGTCCTGCCGTCTTCCCCGTATTCCTCCATGGCCGCCATGGCCTCTTCAAAGGAGTAGCTGGGCTTGAGATCGAGTATCTCCCCATTGATCGGGAGGCTCGGGAACACCAAGAACAGAAATGCACAAGTGGCAACAAACGTCACCGCCAAAACATAGGTTCTGCCTGCAAACTCAAAGTAGCGCCTCATATCGCATTCTCCTTGAAGGCTGGTGGAGCCAGGCGGGATCGAACCGCCGACCTCTACAATGCCATTGTAGCGCTCTCCCGGCTGAGCTATGGCCCCAAGCGAGGCTTCGCATCGTAGATGCGTTTGCCTGTGCCTGTCAATGTGTTGTAGCGGCTCAGGACGTTTGGGAATTTTGCCTGTCGGGCCGGGTGCGGGTCACGGCGTCACGGTGAAATCGTACCACTCGGAATAGGGCTGAAAGCGCGAATCGCCGTTATTGTAGGCTTTCTTGAGCTGGGCGCTCGGCCATTTGGGCGGCCCGCAATTGGGGCCGGGGACGAAGGTGGCGGTGTAGCCCCTGCGGTGGACATCGCTGCAGGTGACCCCGATGCCGACAGGCCGCCTGCGGTTTCCCGTTTCGAACTGGGTGCAGTTCTGGAGCTGGTTTCCGCGGATGCAGAGCTTGCCGTAGACCCGGATTTTGAGGGTCGCGCCGGATGCGGTGGTTCTGGGCATGGCGGTGAAGCCGCCGGGATCCACCTGCTGGTTGGGGTTGGGATCGGGGACATTCTCCGCAGCCACTTCATCCCCGCCGCCGATGCCAGTGCAGGGCGGATACCCGCGGTTGGCGGTGTAGGAAATGCCCCCGATGGTGATGGTGCGCGAGCACTTGGCCGCGAGCCACCGGTAGGGGCAGGCCTTGATGGATGCGCTTAAGGGCATGTTGGGTATGAGACGTATCCTGCCGGCACGGTTATTGGTGCTGTAGAACTTAGGCTTCATCCCCGGGGTCGAACAGGCCGCTTGTTCGGTTGTTTCGGAGACGAGCTCCGCCTCGGATCCGATCTGGCCATCGATCACCAGATACGATTCCGTGTCGCTGCCTTTCGAGATGATGGCGTTGTGTGCGGAGCCGCTGAAGAGTTGTTGGTTGAGGGTGATGTTGGGACCCTTCTGGCGGCCGACCGAGACCGTGTAGCTGCTGAAGGGTCTGACTTCTTGGCCGCCGCACCACAAGGTCTGCGCGGCGGCGTCAGCGGCGAGGGCCGCCAGCAGGGGAAGGGCGGAGAGAGAAGCGCGGTGTTTCATGATGTTTTGGTTTCATCCTCACGGGCGAGAACGGCGATGATTACCCTCCCGCATGCAACCCTAGATGAAACAGTAATTTCGCCAGAATCATAGGCGTTTTGCAAGACATCGAGGGGCGGGCGAAGTAGGCGTTGCTTTCTGCATAATGCGAACCACCACAACACTGGAAGACTCGACATGGATACACTCGATGAAGTTCACTCCCGCCTTGTCATCGCCGAATTGAGCGCCCGCTACATGCGCGGGCTCGACCGCCTCGATAAGGCGCTCCTGGCATCCGTCTTTCATGACGATGCCACAACTGACTACGGATTCATGCAAGCGCCTGCAAGCGAGTTTGTCGAGTTTGCGCATAACGCGCTCGCACAACAAGCCACAAACCACCATATGATCGGTCAAATTCTGATCGGGTTCGAGGATGATGACACGGCTTTTGGCGAGGTCTATTTCCAAGCCCAGCATCGGCTCGACCTGGGCGCGGGAGATACTGAACTCTTTATCTCAGGCCGCTATTCGGACCGCTACGAGCGACGCGACGGCGTGTGGAAAATCGCTCATCGGGCCGAGGTCAACGACTGGACGCGAAACGATGCGCCAAGCGACGACTACTTTCGCCTCATGCCAGATCAACTTCGAGGCGCACGTGGCGATGATGACTATTCGAGCGAATTCATTGGCCGGGTCGTCAAGCCGTAAAGAAATCAGGGCGCGGCGCGCCGTTCTCATCCATCACCGGTTCAACGAGGTCAACACGATATTTAGATGCGTCCATTGACAGCGGGCCGTACTTGCCGACATGCCCGCCCATGCCGGCAAACCACTGGCCACTAAAGTGATTGCGAAGCGCATCCTCGTCGGCCCACTGCTCGAATACACGCACGCGACCCGGCTGGTTGATGTCCTTCGACCAGTCGTAGTTGAGGCAGCCTGGTTGACTCAAGGCGCCAGTGATGAAGGCACCTCCTTCGGTCAAGAATTCATCGACCTTCTCCGGTGGAAAATCGATGACGGCGTAGATGACAATTGACATGATTGAATGTGCTCCTTTGGATGCAGTGTTATGAACATCGTTCTTGCGCACGGGCTTCTTCCCAGAAGGGCGCCCGCAGCGCGCGCTTGTTGACCTTGCCCATGGTCGTGCGCCCGACAGACGACACATAGTCAAGCGTTGTCGGGCATTTGTAATGGCTCAGCCGCTCACGACACCAATCGATCAAGGCTCGCTCAGGCGGCGGCTCGATACCAAGCTCAAGCACCACGAGCGCTTTCAGCGCCTCGCCCATCTCGGCGTGCGGAATGCCAATGCAGGCAACATCCGCGACGACCGGATGCTCAATGAGCACCTGCTCCGATTCCGCAGGATAAATATTCACGCCGCCCGAGACGATCATGTCGCTAAAACGATCTGTGATGTAGACATAGCCGTCCTCGTCCATGCGTGCGATTTCGCCGAGGGTGAACACGCCCGGCGCGATGTGCGCCGCAGCCGATTTTTCCGGGTCGTTGTGATACATCACACCGCGACCAGTCGCGTCTCGAAAGAACAATCTACCTTCCTCACCGACTGGCACGGGCTCGTTCTCATCATCGAGAATCATGGCTTCAAAAGGCGGGATGGCACGGCCCACAGACCCAGGGTGCTGAAGCCACTCCTCGGAGGTAATGGCGCATGTCGTGCCTACTTCAGACGCACCATAAGCATCGACGAACACAGGGCCGAACCATTCGATCATCGCACGCTTGACATCGACCGGGCACTTGGCACCCGTGTGCGCGATACGCTGCATTGAACTGACATCATACTTTTCGCGCACATCGTACGGAAGCGCAAGCATGCGCACAAAATGAGTAGGCACCATCACCGTGCTGCCGATCTTGTGCGTCTCAATCGCCGCCAAGGTTTTCTCAGCGTCAAAGCGGCCAAGGATGACGGACGGCACTCCCGCCGCAAGCAAACGGGAACCAGAGAGCGGCCCTGTGTGATACATGGGACCCGCAACGAGGTGCGTGCCAAATTCGACCATGGGACTCTGCGCGAGCAGCTGCAGGTGCGCTTCCACACTCTTGCCACCCGCGAACATGGTCGGAGGCAGTTCTGTGCCTTTTGGCCGACCGGTGGTGCCGGATGTGTAGAGCAAATTCGGACGAGGCGCATGGTCAAGCGCAGGCGGCGTCGAGCGACCGCTGCGCAGCCATTCCTGCCAACGCAAGGCGGCTGTCCCCTCGACGTGCCAAGCAATGACGGCCTCAACGCCGGAATCCGCAGCAGCCTCAAGGGCTCGCTCAAGGGTCTCGGCACCGGCGAACAACACCCGCGAACTGGAATCGTTCAAGATGTAGGCAAGTTCTGGCGCCGTCAGATGAAAATTAACCGGTACTACGGATGCGCCTGCCACAAGCCCGCCAAGGTTGGCGAGCGCCGTTTCGACGGCGTTCTCGGCGAACACTGCGATGCGCCGCTCAGCCCCAAGGTCAAACGCTTGCAACGCACTCGCGAAACGATTGAGCGTCTCATGCACCTCAAGCCAGCCAATGTCGCCGCGCTCATCACAAAGCGCAACTTCGTCAGGCCGCGATTTCGAGAGCTCTAGCGCAAACCGAGTCACGAAGATGTCCGTGCAATTTAAGGCTAAGCGGCGCACAATACCCCTTTTGCTGCCGGGATGCGCCAAATGGGACTGCCAAATCTTGAAGATGTACGCCAAGCAGGCGCGGTCATCTATCGAGACCTAGCCCCCACGCCGCAGATTCACTGGCCATTGCTATCGAATCGAATCGGTGCCGAAGTGTGGGTCAAGCACGAGAACATGCTGCCCGTCGGCGCCTTTAAGATACGTGGCGGCTTGTACTACATGCACAGTCTCGCCAAGTCCGCCTCCAAGATTCCTGGCGTCATCACGGCGACGCGAGGCAACCACGGCCAATCCATCGCCTTCGCGGCATCCAAGCATGGCATCAGAGCAGTCATCGTCGTGCCAAAAGGCAACAGTGTCTCGAAGAATCACGCCATGCAGAGTCTCGGCGCTGAACTGATCGAGCATGGCGAGGATTTTGACACGGCATCCGAACATGCTCGCGAACTTGCCTGCTCGGCCGGCTTGATTCCCATTGCATCGTTTGATCCCTGCCTAGTCGCAGGCGTCGCTACCTATGCGCTTGAGTTCTTTGAGGCCGTGCAAGCACTTGACGCCATCTATGTGCCGATCGGAATGGGCTCTGGCATCTGCGGCGTCATCGCCATGCGCGAAGCACTTGGGCTCACCACCGAGGTCATCGGCGTGGTCGCGCAAGAAGCCAACACCTATCCCTTGTCAATGGCCGCCGGCCATCCGGTGACGACCAACTCGGCGGACACGATCGCCGATGGCCTTGCGGTCAGAAAAGCGAGCCCGCAAGCACTTAAGATTATTACGCAGCACGCAGCGCGCATCGTCGAAGTCAGCGAAAGTGAGATTCGCAGCGCCATTTGCTGCTATGACAGCGACTGCCATCAGATCTCGGAAGGCGCGGCAGCGGCCGCGCTCGCCGCGCTCATGCAGGAGCGATCAAAAATGGCAGGCAAGCGTGTCGGCGTCGTACTGTCCGGCAGCAATATTGACCGCGAACTCTACCTGGACATTCTCTCGTCTGATCGGAATTCGCCGAGACTGTGCCCGCAGTCACGCTTCTCGGCGGGATAGCAGTGGAGAGGAAGCGCAGCGATGGCACCCCTGCCGCTAGCAAAAGATTACGCCGCCCTTGTTCGCGCTCTCGCCTGCCCGGACGGAGAATCCGAGTGGGTCGAATTTAAGCAGGACTTCGCCAACCCGAAAGACATTGGGCAATACATCTCGGCACTCGCCAATTCCGCGGTGCTCAACGAACAGCCGTTTGGGTATTTGTTGTGGGGATTGGAAGACGGCACCGGCAAGCTCGTGGGAACCAAATTCAATCCGCATACTGCGAAAAAAGGCAATGAGCCGCTGGAAAACTGGCTGTTACGCTTGCTAGACCCGAAAATCAATTTCAGTTTTCACGTGGTCGATTTGGATGGCACTAGGGTCGTGCTGGCGGAAATAGAACAGGCCCGGAGCGTTCCCGTGCGATTCGAGGGGATGGATTACATTCGGGTAGGCTCGGTGACGCGGCCACTGCGACAAGCGCCAGAGCGCGAGCGCGCCTTGTGGCAGGCCTTTGACCAGACACCGTTCGAAAAGCGCGCAATCAACGGCAGCATGAATGCAGAGAAAGCTGTTGAAGCGCTGGATTTTCGATCTTACTTCAATCTCCTTCACCTCCCCGTCACGCAAAATTTGCGGCCTGCTGCTGAGACACTACTCAATGACGGAATGCTTCAGCATACTTTGCCGGATAACTGGAACATCACGAATCAAGGCGCCATCCTGCTCGCCGAAGACTTGCGGTTCTTTCCCAATCTGCGGCGCAAGGCGGTTCGGGTGATCCAATATGATGGCAAAAGCAAAATAGAAGCCGCCCGCGAACAAGTCTTTCATCGCGGATATGCGGTTGGATTCCAGCAATTGATCAATTACATCGATACGTTGATTCCAAAACAGGAAGCATTTGGAAAAGCCATTCGCGAAGATATCCCGATGTTTCCGATACTGGCTATTCGCGAACTGGTGGCGAACATGCTGGTGCATCAGGATTTTGCAGTCACTGGTGCCGGGCCAATGGTGGAGATATTCTCGGACCGCATCGAAATCACCAATCCAGGCGAATCGCTAATTGAACTTGACCGGCTGATCGATGCACCGCCCCGAACTCGGAACGAGGCGATGGCGGCCTTCATGCGCCGCGCCGGCATTTGCGAAGAGCGCGGCACCGGCATCGACAAAGCCATGCTGGCCATCGAATTGGCCCAACTGCCTGCCCCATTGTTCGAGACACCACCAGGAGCGACGCGGGTCACCCTATTCGCACGCCGGGAACTCAAGAACATGTCGCGCGCTGACAGAATCCGGTCCGTGTATCAACACGCCTGTCTTCGTTACGTCATGGGGGAAAAGACCACCAACGCCACTTTGCGTGAGCGATTCGGCGTATCAAGCGCAAACTCCGCCATCGTCTCCCGTATTCTTCGCGATGCACTGACAGTCGGTGTAATTGTCATGAAGGATGAGGCCGCGGGGCCGCGAAACCGCGCCTACCTGCCGTATTGGGCGGCCGCGAATACGAATGGAGCCGGGAATTTTATTTGACAAGTTACTGTGCCGAGGGCTGCCCAGCACACTGAAAATCGTCTTAAGGCATTGATATAAAATGGTTTTTAGTCTCCATTTTTTATTTGACTGTTATTTGATGATTCGAGCACGAACACAGATACTTGCGAGCGACCTCGAACGCTTGGCCTGCTCGACATTCATGAACATCGCTACGCTATGCCTGACCACTCAGCAACAAGATTGCCAGCAGTGAGCCGAGCGTTCAAAGCAACGCCTTCGTGCAGCATACGCCTAGCCTCTGTCAATCGGCACCAGAACCGCCAGATATGATCAGGATTAAGGTGAGCATCGCCCAAGGCCGTTGACTTTGGCCGCATACCTGCAGCGCAATAGCGCATCCAAATGGCAAGCCATGTGTCGGCATCGAGGTCGCACAGCACATCAACGAGCTTCGCTTGCCCGCGCCCCTTCAAGGCATCGATCAGCATAGGGCCAAGAAGTGGCGCGGCGCGGAAGAGCGCGCGGTCGGCCATGAGCGGCGCACCGCCCGCCTCGAACAAGTAGCGTTCGATGTCAGCTTGCTCTGCGCCTTCGTGGCGCGCGGAGATCCACGCAACGGATGCTGATTGTGAAGGCGCCTTCGCTTCAATGCGCTGCACGCGACTTCGTATGGTCGGTAGTAGGCGGGCGGGCGCGTGTGTCAGCAAGATCAAGAGACTACCGAGCGGCGGCTCCTCAAGCGTCTTCAAGAAAGCATTGCTCGCGGCGCGCGTCATGCGATGCGCTTCGCCCATCACCACGACCTTGCGTCCAACCAACTGCGGCGTGAGATGCAGCCAGGTGTCGAGTTCGCGAATCGTCTCGACAGAGAGGCTCGCTTTGCCGCTCTCAGGCTCAACGAGCCTGAGGTCGGCATGTGCAAGCGCATGGCTCTTCAGTTCCGGGAACTTCCCGCCCTGTTCTCCAAGCGCGCGTAAGGCAAGGGCATCAGCGAGATGCTCAAGGCCAATACCAGCAGGCCCGGTCAGCAGCACCCCATGCGGCATTCTGTCCTGGCGCTCAAGTGCTTCAAGGCGCTGCCATGCTTCTTCGAGCCAAGGTGGAAGCTGCTTCACGCGCCGGGCCAGATGTGTGTTTCAACCGCCGCCACCGCTTGGCGCTGTACTTCGATGGCTGACTGCGAAGCATCAATGATGACAAACCGGTTCGATGCGCGCGCGCGCGCAAGATAGTTTTGCCGAACACGCTCCAAGAACGCCAAGGATTCGCGCTCGTAGCGATCGGCCTTGTGCGAGGCGATTCTCTTTAGCCCTTCCTCCGGAACAAGATCAAAAAGCAGCGTCAAATCAGGGTTGATCGTTGGATGCACGATGCGCGAGAGCGAATCAATCCACGCTTGTGAAAGGCCGCTACCGCCGCCCTGATAGGCGTGCGTGGCATCGGTGAAACGATCGCAGAGCACGACCTCACCGCGCACGAGCGCAGGCTCGATGACTTCCACAAGATGCTGCCGCCGGCTCGCAAAGTGCAGCAGCAGTTCAGTGACAGGATCGAGCGCTCCCTTGTCCGACCAAAGAAGTATCTCGCGAATAGCCTCGGCGACGTGCGTGCCGCCTGGCTCGCGCGTTGTCACCACGGCCTTGCCCTGCCCTGCAAGAAAATTCGCGATATGCGGAATACAACTCGACTTGCCGACGCCCTCAACGCCTTCCAAAGTAATGAACCATCCCATCTTCTTGTCAACGCTTCACATATTTGCGCACTGCGCGATTGTGCTCAGCAAGGCTGGTGCTGAACTCGCTACTGCCATCGCCTCGCGCCACAAAGTATTTCCATAAGCCCTTCTCAGGCTTTGCTGCAGCATGGAGGGAATGGGGACTGACAAGGGCAATAGGAGATGGCGGCAGGCCATGGCGAGTATAGGTATTGTAGGGCGTGTCTTCGCGAAGGTGTCGTTTCAAGAGGTCGCCTGTGAACGCATCGCCCATACCATAAATCACCGTCGGATCGGCTTGCAGCCTCATGCCAAGCTCGAATCGATTCGCGAACACGCGGCTGATGCGAAATGAGTCGGTCGGGGCGCCAGACTCTTTCTCAATGATAGATGCGAGGATCAGAAGTTCGTAAGGTGTTGCCAATGGCAAATCTGCATCGCGTGCCTGCCAAGCCTGATCGAGCTCGACTTTGAGTAGTTGTGCGGCGCGGCGTAGAAGATCCTCGCCACGCTGATAGCTCGTATAGACATAGGTATCTGGCAGCACCGCGCCTTCGCCGTGCGCCCATGGCAGACCTAGCCAAGTGCCGAGCGACTCAATAGATGGCAATTCTTCGTCAAATGCGAGCTTTTCGCTGTTTGCAACAAGCTCAAGCACATCCGCCATGCGCCAGCCTTCAATCAGCGTCAGCCGGTAGGTCGCCACATCGCCTGAGCGCAAGCGTTGCAACAAATCACGCACCGTCTCGCCGCGCCTGAGTAGATATTCGCCCGCAAGAATATACTCATCCCCACCAACCACTCGTGCATAGGCATTGAACTTCCATGCCGATTCGATCAAGCCAGCTGCTTCGAGATGCGCGGCAAGTTGGTTCAGACCTTGACCTGAAGGCACGACAAGCAGGTGCGTGTCCTCTTTCGTCTTGATAGCTTCGAGACGCACCTCGGAAACGAGATAGACAAGCACGCCGAGCAGAGCGCCGCCGACAACAAATGCTGCCAACACGCCCCATCGCAGGGCATTGCAGGTGAGCGGCGTCGATGCGTCAGACACGCCCGAAGATAAGGGTTCCGTTGGTGCCGCCAAAGCCAAAGGAATTGGTCAGCGCGCAGTCGATGCGCATTTGGCGTGATTCGTGCGGCACATAGTCGAGGTCGCAGCCATCGTCAGGCTGGTGCAGATTGATCGTTGGTGGCGCGACATGGTCGCGCATGGCGAGTAGTGTGATGATGGCTTCCACCGCGCCCGACGCACCGAGCAAGTGGCCGATCATGGATTTGCTCGAACTCACCGGAATGCGCGTTCCCTCACCAAACACAGATTTGATCGCATCAGTTTCTGCGACATCACCCAAGGGCGTGGATGTGCCGTGCGCATTGATATAGTGAATGTCGTCAGGGTTCATGCCAGCATCGTCAAGGGCGTTTCGCATGGATGCCGCCGCGCCTTTGCCGCCTTCCTGCGGCTGCGTGACGTGAAAGGCGTCCGCGCTCATGCCGAAGCCTCGCATCTCGCCATAGATCTCGGCACCACGCGCCCTCGCATGTTCATATGCCTCAAGCACCATGACGCCTGCGCCATCGCCGAGGACAAAGCCATCGCGATCAACATCCCACGGCCTCGATGCAGCCTCTGGGTCATCGTTTCGCATCGACAGCGCTTTCATTGAGGCAAAGCCGGCAAGCGTCAATTCGGAGATGGATGCCTCGCTACCACCGGCGACCATCACATCGGCCTCGCCGTATTGCACCATGCGAGCCGCCAAGCCGATGCTGTGCGCCCCGGTCGTGCATGCGGTCGCAAGCGCGATATTCGGTCCTGCGAAGCCATGATTGATGGACACGTTGCCCGACACCATGTTGATGATGCTTGAGGGCACGAAGAATGGCGATACCCTGCGAGGCCCCTTGTCCGCCAAGAGATTGGCGTTTTGCGTGATCGTACCGATGCCACCAATGCCAGAGCCAAGCGCGACACCGATGCGTGCGGGGTCTATCTTGTCCTTGTCAGCTGCAATGCCAGCGTCGGCAATGGCTTGATCAGCCGCAACGTAACCGAACTGGACAAAGGCATCGAGCCGTCGCGCTTCCTTCGCGTCCATGTACTCGCCAACCTCGAAATCCTTGACCATGGCTGCGAAGTTGACGCGATGCGCGCTCGCATCAAATGCTGTAATCGGCGCGGCGCCACTTGTTCCAGCAGTGATCGCCGCCCAGCCCTCTCGAACCGAGTTCCCAACCGGACACAAAAGGCCAAGCCCAGTGATGACAACACGTCGTCCCTTCACGCTTTTCTAGCCGGTGTGTGCTCGCCAGCTTGAGTCTTGGCCTGCTCGTCAGTCGTCGGCAGACTTCAGCACATAGTCGATAGCCTCTTGCACGGTTGTAATGTTCTCGGCGTCCTCGTCGGGGATTTCGGTTTCGAATTCCTCTTCGAGTGCCATCACCAACTCGACGGTATCGAGCGAGTCTGCACCCAAATCATCTACAAACGACGCATCGGGCGTCACTTCTGATTCGTTTACACCTAGTTGTTCAACGATGAGTTTCTTGACTCGCTCTTCGACACTGCTCATGAAGTTTCCTCAAGGCGGATGCGCTTACCTTGCAGGCACGGCCAATTACGAATCTTGGCATGTGCGCTTGGCTGCTGCGCGAAGCGGGAATTGTAGTGCCTCGCCAGATTGGTTTCAACCAGAGGCCGGAGCTACAGCCGTTCAATCTCGTCCTTCAGGCGCGTCTTTCCGTCAGTGACAATCGACTCTAGAGTTGCCACCCGAGCCTTCAGATTTTCGATGTCCTCATCGCGTGCGCAGCCTTGATCACGCGGCTTGCGGCGCTGCTGCTTGAGCCACGCCTGATATGCCGAAAGAGCAAGGCTAGCAAGGACGATAATGGTCAGAAAAGTCCATAAATTCATGGTTTATCTCTGCTTTCTTGAATACTCGAGGCAGATGCCGTTCGCTAGTACATATTAGAGACTATTGAATTCGCGGCGCACTTGAAAATTCGCGTCGGTCACCGTTTGCTCAAGCTTCTGGATACGTCGATCAATCTCCTGAAATGCCTTCGAGAGCGTTCGCAGACTGATTCGGCCAGCATAGCGCCCGCCGAATTCGGGCGCCACCGGGTCGTGACGCGAAACGTCTGGCCGCCGCGCGCGCTGCCTTGCACGCACATCGCTTGATCGCGGCATCGCAATCCACGCGATGATGTAGGCAATCAGGACAACTTGCGCGAAGAACAGTCCTGCCACCACCGCTGCAACGCGCACCACCCAGGTGTCCACGCCCCAGTAGCCCGCAAGCCCTGCGCAGACGCCTGCGATCTTTTTTCGCTCCATATCGCGCACAAGACGCGGCCGATTGAAGGATTCCCAGCCTCTGTCCCATCTTTTGCCATGGTCGTTTTCATCATAGTTTGGCACCGCTTAGGCCCTCCAGTTGGGTACGGATTCGTCAAGAATAGCTTCGAGCACCTCAATGCGCTCAGCAAAGCGTTCGGCCTTGTCGGCCAAAGCCTCAAGCTCGCAGCGCTCATCGGCGTTGAGCTGAGAGGCGGCGTGACGCCTACCGCGGTAGTGCAGGATAAGCCAGAGTGGCAGCACCACCGACACGAACACCAAAGTTGGCACAAATGCAAGCACAGTTAAAGACATATCTGTTTCACCAATCACTTTTCAAACCAGCCGATGCGAGCCTAGCGACTCGCATCGGAAGTTGATTGTGCACGCCGAGACTTCAGTTCGGCAAGTTCTTCGGACAGTTCTTCGTCGACTTCGAGCTCGTCAATCTGCTCAGAGAGCGTTCTTTGCGCGAGGTCGTAAGCGTTGACTTCACCTTCAAGGTCGTCGAGCTTGCGCTCGTATTGCTCGAATCGTTCGAGCGCATCATTGACATTGTTTTCGCCAAGGCGTCTACGGATGCCGATCTGCGTGCGCGCGGTCTTCGCCCGAATGCTGATTGACTTCTGCCGCGCCTTGGCGTCCTTGAGCTTGGCCTGCAAACCTTGCGTATCCGAGGAGAGCTTGTCCAAAGTCTCCGCGAGCACCTTGAGTTCAGCGGCGAGTTGTTGGCATTTTTCGCTTGCGCGCCGCTTTTCAAGAAGCGCAGCCTTTGCGAGGTCATCGCGACCCTTGTCAACGGCCACCTGCGCCTTGCGTTCCCAATCGGACACTTCGGATTCGGCGTGGCGCTTGTGGCGCTCAACCTGCTTTTGCTCGGCGATGGCGCGCGCTGTCGTCGTGCGCACCTCAACGAGCGTGTCCTCCATTTCTTGGATAATCAATCTGACCATCTTTTCAGGATCCTCGGCGCGATCAAGGATTGAATTCAGGTTGGAATTCACAATATCGGTAATTCGAGAGAAAATGCCCATGCGGGACTCCAATTGAAAAAATGACATCTAAGACAAGACAATTGCCGTGCCAAGTCCGAGCGTGAGCGACTAACTCATTGAATGCTATGACGAATGAACGCAGTTTGTGAATCCAGCCAAAGCGTCAGAGATACTTTTGCACGGCAACATTTGCCAATGATTGGCATAATTGACCGATGCGACGAGAATCAGATCAGTGCCTAGGCGCGTCCCGTGCCTTTCTTCATGTCCTTGAGCAAGTCTCCCAGGTCGCGCCGCTCGCTCGACCGGTGCTCATCGTCGGCGAGCGTGGCGCCGGTAAGGAATTGATCGCTGAACGGCTGCATTTCCTCTCAGAGCGATGGGACGCGCCGTATCTCAAGCTGAATTGCGCCGCCTTGAGCGAATCCTTGCTCGAATCGGAACTCTTCGGCCATGAAGCCGGCGCTTTTACTGGCGCCACGAGGACACACAAAGGACGCTTCGAGCGCGCCGACCAAGGCACATTGTTCTTGGATGAGCTGCCTGCAACTTCGGCCGCGGTGCAAGAAAAAGTGCTGCGCATCATCGAATACGGCGAATTCGAGCGCTTGGGCGGCGATGTCACGCGCAAAGTCAATGTTCGACTCATTGCCGCAGCCAATGAAGACCTGCCCGATCTTGCGAGGCGCAAGAAGTTTCGCGCAGACCTCCTTGACCGCTTGGCATTCGATGTCATCACTGTGCCGCCCTTGAGGGAGCGCGAAGAGGATGTGCTGCTGCTCGCCGAACACTTCGCGCTCAACATGTCGGTGGAGCTCGGCCGAGAACTCTTCCCTGGATTCACCCAAGAAGCCGCGCAAGCCTTGCTTGACTACCGCTGGCCGGGCAATGTGCGTGAGCTGAAGAACCTTGTCGAGCGAGCCGTCTATCGGGGCGACCCGAAACGATTGATTTCAAAACTTGTGTTCGACCCTTTTGAGTCACCCTACCGACCCATCAACGAGGCCTTGGGCGATGAGGATTCGAAACTGTCTTTTCCATTGGATCTGCGAAGCCACATGGAAAAAGAGGAGCAAGAGATTATCGAAAAGGCGCTTGAGCACGCGCGCTTCAATCAGCGCAAGGCAGCCGTGCTGCTCGGGCTGAGCTACGATCAGCTTCGCGGACTGCTTAAGAAATACAATCTTTCAGGAGGCAGGCAGGCGGCGAGTGATGCGGCGAATGAAGCGCCGCTTGGGGTAACATAGGGCACGGCGACCGGAATTGGTCCTCTCGCGACGATGTGCTGTGAAACCCGTCAGGCCCGGAAGGGAGCAGCGGTAGCAGATTTCATCGGGCGCCGGGAACAGGCGGGTTCCGTGTCGCCGCTTCTTTTGATCTTATCGCTCGCGGCGAGCGGGTCAGCGAACCAGAGCACACTTCAAGTATCATTCTCCCCTGCCGGAGAGGTGTCCGAGAGGCCGAAGGAGCACGCTTGGAAAGCGTGTATGGGCTCACACCCATCGAGGGTTCGAATCCCTCCCTCTCCGCCAACATCAGAACCCATACAGAGCTTGAAACTAGGAGATCTCCAGGAGGGGGCAAACTTATCAGCTAGCACGGCACCTTCCCTTCACCAGTCTCAAGCCAGCCCAACTCCCGGTGATTGTGGCGGCAAGAGCCTGTTAGGCCCTAGTTCGCCGAAACAATGATGCCGATGATTGAAACCGCGAGAGCCAGCAATCCGGCCATCCATCCAATGAAGCGCGTGTCACGCTCTGCTATTTGCTTCGCCAAGTCTTTAATGTCAGTCTTGTATTCAGCCTGCATTGCCTTCGCTTCTGCCTGCATGGTTTTCATACGCTCCTCAAGAACTGCTATTCGAGTTTCAGTGGACATGCTGGCACTCTAGCACAAGTCCGCACAATCGCCGTAGCGGGCGGTTGATCGCAAGCAAGGCAAGGCACTGCCCACCGACTAAGAGGCGTGATGCGGATTTTGCTACATGAGTCTATGAAGGTAGTGATACGCTACTCATACATGCAAAGTTCGCATACAGATGAGCAAATCTAGCAAAAAGATTCCGCCACTCGACAGAGCCTATTTCAAAAGGCTTGGTAGGGCGAGTATTGAAGCACACGAAACCAGATCCAAACACCGCACAGCAACCGAAACATGGAAACAGTGCGAGCAACTCAACAAGATGGTCAAAGCGCCGCCTGAAAATGATATGGATTGGATAATCGGGCATCTTCGCTATCGTCAAAAGAGCCAGGAGAGGTTTGCTCACGAACATGCTCGCTGAAGTTTTCAAATCGATTGATAGCATCATTGATGATCAATGGGTAGTCTTTGGTGCAGTCGCTGCCAACTTATACCGCGCTGAAGAACGGACAAGTTTTGATGTTGATGTGCTTGTCTCTATACCCTCAGACAAATTTCAGCACATCATCGAAAGAGCACAAGCATCAGGTTGGCAAACAACTCATACGCAATCCGACTGGCTACTTCGCTTCAAACACGAAACATTAGGTGGACTCGACATCATTCGTGTTGAAGATGAATATCAAAAGCAAGCTGTTTTGCGTGCGAGAGTGACAGAGTTTGAAGGGAGAACTGTCCATGTGCTCGCTCCTGAAGACATCATCATTCACAAAATGATTGCCGACCGATCTCAAGACGAAGCTGATGTGGTGTCAATACTTCGTGCCGAGCACCCGCTTGACTGGGAACTTATTCATACGCATGTGCGTGAATGGAAACTTGAAGAAGTGTTATCACGGATCGAGAAAAGGTATCAAGACATCTATGAATCGCCCGTCCCGGTCATTACCGCAAGTAAACTAGCCTAGAGCCTGCGCCGTAGGAATCGCGAAGGCGGACGCTGCCGGAGGGCGGCGCGTCGGCGCTCGCCTCGGGCCGCAGCAGGTGCAGGATAATCACTTTTTTGGCGTTATGCTTTGCGGCCCTGCGCTTGGCACAACAGGTTGTCGCATGGGCGTTTTTGTGCCGGATGTCCGCTCCGCACACCATGCAGGAGATACCCGGCCTTATGTTGGCCGGCTTGCATTGACAGCCCCCCCCCTCTTTATACTCCGTCGCACATGTACTGGTCCGCAGACTATACCTTGTTCGCGGGCACACCAAGGGAGACACGCAATGCAACGATTGATGATGATGGCCGCGGCCCTAGTGGCAATGACGATGGCGGTGCCGGCGATAGCGCAGGTGGCGAGCCTCACCGTAACCGGCCAGATACAGGGAGGCAACGTTGTCGAGGAAGCGGCCTGCACAGGCAACGTGATCAGTGTTCGGTTGAGCCCTGCTTCCGGACAAAACACAAACGTCAATGTGTTCGCCATCACCCAGAGTGGACCGAACCGGTTCCGGGACGCACCGGGCCGGCTCGCCCCTAACGACAACCGAGTGATCAGCAGTGGCGGACCGGTGTTCATTGGGGCAGGCTCCAGTGCCGCTGTGCCGACCGGCATCTGCTGGCGCAATGACATCATCGACTCCGAAGGCAGCGAGGTCATGGTCGTGATCGCCAACGGCCCCGGCTACACCGTCCACCCGACAAATGGCCGGTTTAATTTCGACATCTTTGATACCGACGACTGCGCCTTACCGGCCTCAACCCCCGGCGGCGTGGTCTGGCAGGAGAACCCCGACTGCCGGTGCGC
>JAPYNO010000042.1 GCA_028283025.1 Pseudomonadales bacterium
TATCGCCAATTCAAGTCGGTAACGCCAGAAAATCCCTGTTTCCTTCACGTTATCAATTGGTTACGGTCAATCCTACTTACTTTCTTGGGACACTACTGAGTGCAAATATATCTTCACGCTAGGAAGCTTCCGAGCGTGAGCGGGAGCCTTGGGTAGCGATGGGGATTAGCAGGTTGATGATCGAAAAACCTTGGGATGCCGATGAGCTAGAGGAACGAGTCTCGAAGCTGATGGTAGACGATGATGTAACGAAGTTGCCCGGCATCTATCCGTATGTGCTCACGGAGAACGAGCGTCACTTGAGCATTCGCCTATTCACGCCGACCATGCGCACGAGGGCATATGAACGTCAGAACGGATGCTGTGCCATCACTGGCGAACCGATGGTCATTGGGGATATGGATGCCGACCACATCATCCCGTGGTCGAAAGGCGGCAAGACGCTTGCGGACAACTGCCAGATGGTTTCTAAGGAAGAGAACCGGCGGAAGGGCGCGAGGTAGGTAGATCGACATGAAGGCACTCACGCCGCATAAAAAGAGGGTGTAGTGCGTAGTACACGAAATGTAAAGCGCATTCGCTGATGCACACATCATCGACCTTAGCGCGATATATGCAACGTAAATCAGAGCCACTTTGTGCGCTACGATGCCCTTCTTTCCACAAGGACGATCCCCATGAAAGCACTGATGCTCGCAATGCTTATTATCGTGCTTGCCGGTTGCGAATCCGTAAATGACACAAGCGCGGCAAGGTGGACGTGTTCGCAAGATGGCGAATGGCTTTTGAGTCTCTATCCAGATGGGCAAGTCAACTTTGATGGGGACGTGAAAAAAGGGTATTACTCTATGACAGGCACTCGCCGCATATGGAGATTCCCAGACGGTTCTTCACTTCAAATGCTGCCGGATAATAGGCTTTACTCGTTTACTGGCACAGAAGGGGAGAAAGTGAGGGCATTTGCAATCTGCACGAAACGCGGCGCGTGGCAATAGTGGGGCGTGGATGCCGTCCGCCACAAAACCGCTTCCACCGACCGGACTAATCCTTTCGGCGCTTCTCTCTGTGCCAGAAGTGAATCAAGTAGAGCAGAACCAAGAACGGAACACCAAGAAACACACCAAGAGGCACAGCAAGGAATATCATCGTAACGATGGATGCTGCAAGGTCGGATGGGTACAAGACAAGCAAGACGATCAGGGCCGAAAGCACACCGATGAACGCGCCTAGTTTCATTATGAGTTGCCCATTGCGGTGAAGGGTGATTAGTCTTTGCGCCGCTTCACCTTGCGGTAGCACAAGGCCATGCGGACATTGCCTCGATACTGATCGAGGCGGGCGCGGACTTGAACGCCAAGAACAATGACGGCGATACGCCGCTTCACCTTGCGGAAATGCAAGACCGTGCGGACGTTGCGAAGCTGTTACGCGAAGCAGGCGCGGAAGAATGAAAGCAGTCATCCTCAGCGGCACTGGCATGTTATCTGAACCAACCGGGGGGCTTGCCGTTTGATGGTGAAACCGGGTTGTTCAACCAACTCTTAACCTTGCCATATTGCGCTTCAATATGCTTTTTTGCGTCAGCTACGGTTCTCGCCGACACTTTGACGCACAAAGCAGCACCTGCACTGGTTTTTATTCTGGCATACCAATCTTTCATTGAGTGTTCCTAGTGGGAAGGGAGTCGCATTATAGGTGATGCAGGCAGAGAGCCTATAATGCGACTTGATCCGAAGCACGGAATGGAGTAAACGCATGTCCAACGGAGACTTGGTAGACAAGGTTTATGGAATCAAACTTGCCAATGCTGCGCGTGATTCTGCGAACGAAGCAAAAAGCACCAAAGACGAAGTAAAAGGCATCAAGGACGAACTAAAAGGCATCAAAATCGAATTACAGAACCTTAACAAAAGCTGTAAATTCCTCGTTCAGGAACTAGAGCGATTGCGAAAAGGTAGGACGGTGTAGAAAGGAAAAGAAGCGATTGCGCAAACGCATGTCGCGAGCTACGACATACGATAGATCTAACATGCGTCTAGATTCGCGTCTTTTGTTATGGCCAATCAACCATAACTACGCGAACCCAAAGGCCATCGAGAGGATGATGCGAGAAGGCGCATGGTGTGGTTGGGCATATTAGTAGCCATCTTGCTTGTGCCCGTACTGATCATAGGCGGGATTGCCATGAGCATTACTAAACTTCTTGCAAACAAGAGCGAGAGAGTGACGCATGAATGCTTACAACGCATGTTGCACCGGGCGAATGTGAAAATGGACGCAAAGCCAATCTACGATCTGACTAACAGGCAACGGCAATCGCTGAATGATCTTGTCGATCAAACAGCACAGGAAATTGACGAAACGCGAGTAGGCGGCGTGGCGTTTATTGCTGGCGCGGCGGTGGGTGCCGGGGGAATGGCTGCAATCTTGTTGCTTGTGTTCTAGTACCGATTGCTTCTAGCCGCGGGGGTATGGTGAACATCTCAGTATTTGCACTTTGTCTTTGCCGTATTGCGCTTCAATGATTTGCCTTGCTTGCGTAGATGATGAAGCCTTGATTACGGTCTCGGTTTCAGTGCCGCTAGGCTGTAGGCGGAACCTGACATGAAAATCCTGCATAGGATGATTCCTTAAAATGGCAGCAAGACAATAGCACACGCAAGGGAATCGCATGAGTCACAAAATCAAGAAGAGCCTACGAAAAAGATCGAGGCGCAATCGAGAAAGGGAAAACCTACGCATCGAGCGGACATTGACCGAAACCGATACAGTTCGTTGGAGAAACCGAAAAGGGAAGGAATGAAGGCAGGCTCACGATTGATGATCGAGACTTGAGCCAAGCGCACATGAAGGCGGAACGACTGCAAGGGCGCATCGAGGAAGTGTGGGAACGCCTTGGCGAAGGCGAGTAGGAAGCGACTGTAACCCCCTTATTCGCCCTATCCCATCACACTACCCGACCGCTAAGCGTTCAACAGGCGGCACTACACGAAGCCGTTATTGGCGGATTGCCAGGTAAATACCCTCAATCATCGAAGATCGGTGCGTTTCGTGCGCATGAAGCTCGTGCCCGCGAGCTGAACGGCACTGGCCATCGAAGGCGGAAACGCGCTCGAGAAAATGGCGAAAGAGGGACTGTTTGCCTCGTTAGCACGTCTTTCGGCGCAAGGTGGTAGGATAAGAGCCCGAAGCCCAGAAATGCCAAACCCGTGCGTCAACACGGGTTCGGGCGGGAGCAATCGCTAATGACTGTGGAGCGATGCAATGTCGAATCCTACAAGAACTTCCACCGCTAGGCAACTAGACCTAGATCTAGAACCCATCGACTACATGCCGGGCGGCATGATCGCGCACGGCATGAGGCAGGCGCACCCTGCCCGATGGTCTCGCCGGGCAAGCGCGAAGGCAAGCCTATGCGGTCATGGCGCACTGCGCCATCGAAGGCATGGCGCTACCCGTCCGTGCAGTACGGACATGCGGGCAGTGCGGTTGCGGCAATCGTGCTTGACTGTGACGATTCGGCGGCGCGGGCGAATGCCATCGAGTGCGGGCAAGTGCCTCTACCGAACTGGCAGACGTTCAGAATCGCAAACGGACATGCGCACGTTGTCTATGCCCTTGCCGCACCAGTCCACCGGCACAGCAAGGCGGCGCTAGAACCGTTGCGCGAGCTATCGCGCATCGAGGATTACTACTTGCAGACCACCGGCGCGGACACCGGCTACAACGGATTGCTGGCGCATAACCCAGTGCCTCTCTTGTACTACCCTGAACTTGAGACAGTATGGGGACGCGAAGAACCCTACTCGCTTGAGGAACTGGCGGAAGTCATACCCGTGGACTTCGCGCCGGTCGAACCGATGGCGGGCGCGGTCGGGCGCAACTGCCACTTGTTCGACTCGTTGATGCAGTGGGCAGGGCGCGAGAGCAATGCCCGGTACGATGTGCTGCACAAGGCAATGGCCATCAACCGGGCATTCGCCCATCCACTGCCTGAGAACGAGGTACGAGACACAGCCAAGAGCGTGAGCAAGTACCGCGACCGATGAGCGGCGAATGGATGGCATAGCGCACAGTTTCGGGCGAAGCAGGCGGCAAGGGGCGCGAAGGGTGGCAAGATCGGCGGGCGCGTGAGCAAGCGCGGCATCAACCCTACCAGCGTATCGCAGCAAACGAATACGAACAGCATATACTCTTGCCGTCCGAGGCATGCTTTCTTAAGACATGCTGGATTGTGCGCTCTTCAGCGCCTTGGTGCGCGACGTTGGAGAATCCCATCCGTTATATTAAAAATGCTATACAGTCTTGTATAATATTCATATGAAATTTCAAGAATTAGTTGAACGTGTTGGCGATAGGCCTTGTTTCCTTGTGCAGGATTTGATGGTGGAGCCTGAACAGAGACAGAATCTTCGCATACAGCTTGGTCGCTGGTGCAAATCCGGCAAAATCACCAAGGTTCGCAGAGGTATTTATTCGCTCAACGCACCTTGGCGAAAAGGTGCGCCATCTGGCGGTGCTGACTTCTTTGACAATATCGAAGCAGGTTCATGGATCAGTGCGGAAGCAGCGCTCTCGTATTACGGTGTCATTCCTGAAACGACGTTTCGAACCACAGTCTATGGAGTGAATATCAAAGAGCGAGAAGAATACTTTGAGTTGGAAACCGGAATTCGAGCCATTCTGTTTCGTAGCGCACCTCGTGAACACGCTTTTGGCTGTCACTATGTAGGATTTGGTCGAGTGAACACCACATACTATTTATTCGCAGAACCTGAAAAGGCACTGCTTGATTGGGTATGTCGATTCAAATACTGCTTGAATCCCGACTGGCTTCAAGAACTCAGGCTTGATTATCTGCTGCTTGATAAAGACAAATTGATTCGATACGCACATCGATTTCTCGACAAGAGAATGGTGCCATTTGCAAACATGGTTGGCATCAACATTGATGAAGAGAAGGCATGGGATGCTGAACATGGACAGGTATGGTCATGAGAAGCGTACTTGAAAATGTTTTAGAACAGTGTGCGAAAGATATTCGAATTGGTATCTTTCGAGAACATCTGCAAAAAGCCATTTTGCGCAGCATGCATCGTGCTTGGGGGTCGCCGTCACTCAGCTTTCTAGGTGGTACATGTCTTCGTATTGCGCATGGGATTGGTAGATTTTCAGAAGATCTTGATTTCTCCCAAAATGACAATGAATTCGATGTGAATAAGCTCCTTCACAAGGTTGAAAAACTTTTGTCCAAAGAAGGCTATATCTGTCAAATCAAACATCGAAACAGTAAAACCGCGGTCAAAAAAGCAGAGATTCAATTCCCCGGACTGCTGCATGAAGTTGGTCTTTCGCCACACAAAAGTCAAAATTTTAGAATCAAATTTGAAGTGGATACCAACCCGCCAGCACACGGACAATCTGAGCGAGTATCTGCAAACAGTCTCGTAGCCCCTGAAGGTGAACTTCTATTGTGGTGTCATGACCTGCCAAGCTTAATGGCGGGAAAGCTTGCAGCGGTATTCACCAGACCATGGGCGAAAGGTCGAGACATGTTCGATTTGGATTGGTTCCTTTGTGAAAAGCCCGGTGTTGAACCGAATTTCAAAATGTTGAATGCGTCATTGGCGCAATCTTTATGGGAAGGACCTGAATTGACGCCCTTGAACTGGCACCAGATCGTTGAGAAGAAAGTACACACCTTTGATGACGATGTAGTCACGAATGATCTACAAGCTTTCGTGATTCCGTCCGATCATCAAAGCTCAATCACAAAGCAGTCAATCAGTGCTGCTATTCGAAAAGCGATGGTGAATCGTTCATAGTGTTTTCAGTGCTGGGTAGTCAAGTACCTAAGTTCTTATCGAATCATACTCGTGTGCTGAAAGGCGCACAATTCGACATGGGCTATTTGTTGCCAACACGGTTTTGAGTAGACCGTTGCAGGAAATTTCTACACTTGTTAGTCTACGAAACCAATGCCATTAGAACTCTAGCTGCCTGCGATGGCGACGATCAATATACGATCACTTGACGAAGACATAGTTCGTGGCCTGAAGTCGCGCGCGACTCGCAACAACCGTTCGCTTGAAGGAGAGGTGCGCCACATTCTCTCCGCCGCAGTCGAGGATGATCCCTCAGCAAAAAGAGAACGCTTCCTCGCCCGAGTCACGAAATTAAGTCGTGTTGCCGATGTGCGTGGCCAAACACCATCCGAAATACTGATCAGGGAAGATAGAGACAATGGGTACAGATAGCCAGTGGCGCTTGTTGTTGACGCGAGTGTCGCAGTCAAGTGGCTTCTTGTTGAGGAAGACTCGACCACAGCTCGCAGCTTGATCCGAGGTGGCGAAGGTCTGCATGCGCCGAGACTGCTCGTTTCTGAGGTCGGGAACGCAATTTGGCGAAGATCTCGGCTTGGTCATATTGATCGCGCCTCTGCTCACGAGCTTGTCGCTCACATTCCAACCATGCCAATTCAATGGCACCGGGATGAGGTTGTTTGCGCGGATGCAACACGACTCGCTATCACTTACGATAGACCTGTTTATGACTTCATGTATATCGCTTTGGCACAGCGCCTCGGTGCCCGCGTCGTCACGGCGGACCGGCGCTTGTTGAACGCGCTTGCGACATCCGCTTTTGAGAATCTTTTGCTGGCGTTGGCCGAATCATCGCCTACACAGTAGCCTTTTACGGCTAGCGACATGAATCAAGGCTTCTTTTCTTGCATGATGCTTGCGGCGTTGACGCTACGCCTTAGTGCCCGGCGTCCGCTCGACCCAGCGGCTGTTGGCGCGGATGTCTTCAACGGGCTCGCCGCGTTCTTGCCAGCCGGAGAAGCCTTCTTCAAGGTGTGCGACATTGGAGAACCCCATCTCTTGAAGCTTGAGGGCTGCGAGCGCTGACCGGCCGCCGCCAGCGCAAAAGAGCACGGTGCGCCGGTGCTCGGCAAAGTAGTCTCGTGCATAGGGGCTCGTGGGGTCAGCCCAGAATTCGAGCATGCCTCTCGGTACGTGCTTCGCCCCTGGAATGCTGCCGAACAGGAGGCGCTCCTGCAGTTCTCTGATGTCGAGCAGCAGGAGAACTGAATCTTCGCTCAGTTCGGCTGCAAGCTGTGGCACGCTCAAGTTTTCAATGCGTGCCTTTGCCGCTTCAACTTCCTTGAATATTCGCCGTATTGGCACGCTGTGGTTCCTCCATATCCAGTGGGGCTAGCTGTTGCTCGAAGTCGGTCGCTGCCGTTTCGTCTGCGGGCAGCTCGACAATCAGCATCACGCCTGAGCCATCGACAAGATTCAGCGCTCGCGCGCGTCCGCCATGATACTCCGCGATGATGCGCACGACATACAGCCCAAGTCCGAAATGCAGCTTGTCTTGAACTTCCCGGTGGCTCACCATTGAATCGAACAGGGATTCCGCCACGGATTCCGACAGCACCGGTCCGCGATTGGCCACAATCACCCTCAAGTAGTCTTGATGCCGATTGAGCGCCACGAGAATAGGACTATCTTCGCGGCCGAAATCAATGGCGTTGTCGATCAGCTTGTCGAGCATTTGCTCGACGCGATAATCGGGGATATTGGCACTCACGCCCCGGTTCGCGCCTCGATAACGAAACTCGCGGCACGGATGATTGTTGTTTGTATTGCGCACATAGCTCGCAATCAGCGCCGCAATGTCGCAGTGCTCCGGCGTTTCTGACCGCAAGGACTCTTCAAGGCTCGCAGCGTCGGCCAAGCCCTGAAGGATGGCGCCGATGCGTGCGACTCCGCGCCGTGCGCTTGCGAGGTATTTACTATCTCGCGCGCCCTCGACTTCATCGGCTAGGTTCTCAAGAGATGTCGATAACGTATTGAGAGGATTGTGTATTTCGTGTCGCAGTGTGCGCGGCATTCGTTCTAGAAACCCAGTGTAGCGCTGCAAGCTGGCAAGCATCGCGGAAATTGATCGCGCGAGATCTCCAATCTCGTCGCCAGCTTTTTGTTCCCTCTTGAGCTTGACCGTCTGCAATCGTCCAAATTCATCGATGGCGCGACCTGTGTCCTTGCGCAGCTGTCCAATTCGCCAGGCAAGTCTTGCGGCGAAGGCAAACAGGGCGAGCATGACAAGGACGAATGTCGCGAGTACCAGCCCAAACAGCCGGTCAATGGTCTGGCTTTGCATGGCGAGCGTGCGGTCGGTACTTTGTTCGACGACGACCGCGCCAAGTACGCCCGCGCCAGCGGACACAATCGGATAGGCGGCGGTGATGATCTCAAATCCAAGCTCGTGGTTTCTGCGTTCGACGCTCGGCGAGCCGGCGAGCGCGGATTGAATGACTTGGGAAGCAATCAACTCGGAGGCTTCTGCGTCCTGCTCGGCCGTCTGTGTCCCGCGAAAGAGATTGCGTAGCCAAGTCGCTGGCCTGAATCCATCGGTTGCGGCAGGCGCTGTGCCTCGCGAGACAACGCCCGATGCCGCGCGCAAGCGGCTATCCGCGTCAATGACGCTGATCCTGGCATCAGAAACACCAAGTCCATCAAGGATGTTAAGCAGCTCAGTTGATTTCAAGAGAACAAGGTTAAATGAACTTCTGCCGGTGGTCGGCAGCGATTGGGTGATCGCCCGAATGCTTCGCTCCTCTGCATCATCGACATCGACAAACGAGAAGCCAATGGTGGTTGATTCGGCGAGCAGTTCCGTTGGCACTCGAAATTCGAGGGCAAAGCCATCATCTGTTTCGCTCAGCCATCCGCGCACGCGGTTCTCAGGCCGTCCTGACTTGGCGAACTGCCATGCTTCGTCCATGTCATAGGCGGTGACGATGCCGGGGCCTGTCGAGGTGATGGCGAGGCGTGTTGGCCGGGAATCCTGACGGCGAAAATCGAGGCGCACCTGATCGGAGTTGTCGAGCCGCAAGATGCGCGCGTCCCGGTAGACCCTGCGGTCATCGCGCACTCGCATATAGCCATAGATGGCATTCTCGCGCTCGCCAATGGCAATGGTGAAGCTGGCATCTCCAGATTGTTCTCGCCCAAACGCATAGGTGCGTTCAGCCAGGTCTTGCCATTCAAGGGCTTCGCCGTCAAGACGCACCGGCCTCAACAGCGGCGTTGCGTAAATTGGCTCATAGTCCTCTGTGTCGATGGCAAGGTTCTCAAAGAGGTCTTCACGGCCGTTGAAGATCACCGAAATGCCTTGTGCGGCGCGCAGCATTGACTGCGCCTGCGTTTCAACAAACACCGATTCCAGATCGACCTGCTGAACAAGCACGAACAAGGGCGCGAGGACGAGCACCGGTCCGACAAGCGCAAGTTTGGTTGCAAGGCGCAGTCCGCGTACCTTGCCGAAGAGCTTCATTGCACGATCCAGCGATAGCCGAAGCCGTATTCATTGTTGATGCAGGAGAAGTCGCTGTCGATTGTGACGAATTTTCGACGGATGTTGCGCATGTGCGTGTTGATGGTGTTGTTGGTCACCATCGGCTGATTCGTGGCCTTCATCAGCGTGGCGTAGCTGACAGCGCTGTCTGGATTGTCCACGAGCATTTGCAGCATTCGCAGCTCAGTGCCAGAGAGCGGCACACGAATGCCGCGCCAGGTCGCGCTCAGCCTGTCAAGATCAACCTCAAGATGGCCGATGCGCGCGCCTTGTTCTTGGCCTGCAATCGGCGATGGTTCGACGATTCGTAGCAGTGAGGCCACGCGCTCTGCCAGGTACTGCAGTGAAATAGGTTTGGAAAGATAGTCCCAGGCGCCGAGCCTGAGTCCTGAGATCTTATCGACCTCATTGGTGCGCTCAGTAAGAAAAAGCACTGGCAGCTCCGGTGCGCGCTGTAGCAGCGAGCGGCACAAATCAAAGCCTGCGTCTTCTTCGCCCTCAAGAATGATGTCGAGGATCACAAGATCTGGCAGCGCCTCCGAAAAGCCTTCGAGCGCGGCGGCGCGATTGGCATAGGCCGAGACCTGATAGCCCTTCTTCGCCAAGGCATCGCAATAGTTGGCGCGTTGGTCAGGGTCGTCTTCGACGATGGCGATGTGCTTTTGCATGACAGCGGTGTGAGGCTGGCAGTGTATTGTAGCCCTAGACAAGACCTTCCCTAGAATACCCCCATGGAATCCGTCGTTGCTTGGGCGCAGACGCTCAATTGGTTTGAAGTCTCGGGACTTGCGAGCGGCCTGCTCGCCGTGTGGCTGCTTATTCGCCAGAACATCTGGGCATGGCCGGTCGGATTGGCGTATGCCTTGGTTTCGTGCGTTGTGTTCGCACAAGCGAGGCTCTATGCGGACTTCATTCTCCACATCTTCTACGTTGGCATGAATGTATATGGCTGGTGGTACTGGCTGTTCAGAGGGCATCAAGCTGGTCAGGCGACCGCCTTCATGGTGTCGAATGTGACTGCACGGCAGGCATGGATGCTTGGTATGCTCAGCCTCGTTGGGATGTTCGTCATGGGAACAACGCTTGACCGCTGGACACAAGCGGATTTCGCTTACCTAGATAGCGCCACCACAGTGCTGAGCTTTGCTGCCATGTGGATGATGGCGCGCAAGTATTTGGAGAATTGGATTATCTGGTTCTTTGTCGATATTGCGGCGGTGACGCTGTATCTCATCAAGGGGCTCGCGCTCTATGCGCTGCTCTACGGTGTGTATCTTGCCATGGCGATCGCAGGCTGGGTGGCATGGAAGAGGTCAATCAAGCCACTCCTCTAAGCACGGTCCGGCATCGCGACAAACGAGCGCGGCCCCGGGCCAAGGTAGAGTTGGCGCGGACGGCCAATTTTCAAGTTTTCGCGGTGCATTTCATTCCATTGTGCGATCCATCCGACAATACGTCCAAGCGCGAAAATCGTTGTGAATGCCGAGCTTGGAATGCCAATGGCGCGCAGGATGATGCCCGAATAAAAATCCACATTTGGGAAGAGCTTGCGGCGGATAAAGTAGTCATCTTCGAGTGCGCGGGCCTCGAGTGCTTGCGCAAGGCGTAGCAGCGGGTTGCCCGCGCTGTCGAGTGATTCGAGCACTTCGTGGCACGATGTCCGCAGGATAGCTGCGCGCGGGTCGTAATTCTTATAGACCCGATGCCCAAATCCCATGAGCTTGAAAGCATCGTTCGCATCTTGGGCGCGAGCGAGAAACGTCTCGATATGCTGAATATCGCCAATCTCTTCAAGCATTTCGAGCACCGCTTCGTTGGCGCCGCCGTGCGAAGGCCCCCAAAGCGCCGCAATACCGGCGCTGATCGCCGCATAGGGATTGGTGCCAGTGGAGCCAGCGAGCCGCACAGTCGAGGTCGAGGCATTTTGCTCATGGTCGGCGTGCAGCACAAGAATCCGCTCCATGGCATCGACCACTACAGGGACAGGCGTCTCACCAAACACCATGGCGAGAAAATTGTCGGTATAGTCAAGTTTCGCATCAGGTTCGGTCAAGTTCTTGCCAGCCTGATGACGCAGCGCCATCGCCACAAGCGTTGGCATTTTAGCGATCAGCTTGATCGCGACTTCGCGCCTCGCAGATTCGTCCTGCATGTCAATATCAATCTCTTCAAAGGCACTGAGTGCTGCGCACAGGGTATTGAGCATCGCCATCGGATGGGTATCTTTGGGTAGTGCGCGGCACACGTCATAGAGGCCGGCAGGCAGGTCTCGGCAGGCAAGCACCGCACGCCGAAACGCATCAAACTCAAGTGCCGTCGGCAACTCGCCGGTGAGCAGGAGGTACGCGACCTCTAGTTGATTCGACTGCGCCGCCAAGTCTTCGATCTTGTAACCGCGATGTAATAGAACCCCTGCGTCTCCGTCAATATAGGTCAGCGCCGAAGTACACGCTGCTGTGGAGACAAATCCTGGATCGAACGTGAAGATATCATTGGCAACGAGACTACTCACGTCCACCACATCTTGTCCGAGCGTCGCGGCGCGCACGCCAAGACTGATTTCGCTGCCGCGTATCCGCAGGCTCGCCGTTTCACCATTCATAGTTGGGTGCCTCTACTTTCCCAATGCTGTGTATGCGCCGCGTTCTTGAGCCACGCATATTACACGCGAGTCGTACTTGGGCGAACCGCCGTCACTTCGTCTATCATTCGCACCTCATTTGCCAACACGCAACGCAAACACACACGAAGCCATGTCGGAAAGCCACCAATCAGCGCGACCGGTACACCTGAATTTATTGCGTTTCCATTTTCCGCTGCCGGCGGTGACTTCAATCACGCACCGTATCACCGGCATCGCCTTGTTCTTGGGCGTGTGGGTGCTGCTCTACCTCGCGCATGATGCGCTCGCGCCGCTTGCAAGCGAACGAAGCCTCACTGAGGCGCCGCTCGGCAAGCTCATTCTCTTCGCTCTCTGCGCTTGCGCGAGCTTTCATGTGCTTGCTGGCATCAAGCACCTGCTGCTTGATCTTGGTATTGGCGAAGGTCTGAAGGCTGCGCGCGTGTTCTCTGCAGCCGTTTGGGTGCTCTCTGGGCTCGTGAGCGCCGCGTTCGCGACACTCGCACTCCTGTAAGCCCGTATGACCATCACAGTACAGCACAGCAATTTCGGCGTGACAGGCTTTCTCACGCAACGCATCTCATCGCTTGTGCTCGCTTGCTATGTGCTCGCTGTTTCCGTCTATTTTCTGATGAATCCAAATGTCGATGGCGGGCAGTTCAAGGCACTGCTCGCGCATCCCGTCGTGCTCGCGTTCGGATTCGTTGCGCTCATCGCCTATCTCGCCCACGCATGGGTTGGGCTGTGGACGATCGGCACGGATTATGTGCGCCCGCACTACTTCGGCCGCTTTGCATCACTTGCGCGCCTGCTCTATCACGCGCTTGTCATCGTCATGCTCGGCGGGCAGGCGCTGTGGTGGCTCTACATCATGCTTATGCTCTAATCCACGCCATGCGCACACTCGAATACGATGGCATCATAGTTGGCGGCGGCGGCGCGGGCATGCGCGCGGCGCTTGAGCTGGCACGCTCCGGTTTTAACACTGCCGTGCTGTCGAAAGTGTTCCCGACACGCTCGCACACTGTTTCTGCGCAAGGCGGCATCACCTGCGCGATTGCGAGCGACGACCCTGATGATGACTGGCGCTGGCATATGTACGACACGGTCAAGGGGTCGGATTACATCGGCGATCAGGACGCTATCGAGTATATGTGCCGGGAAGGCCCGAAGTCAGTGTTTGAGCTCGAACACATGGGCATGCCGTTCTCGCGTACCGAGAGCGGGCGTATTTATCAAAGGCCCTTCGGCGGGCAGTCGAAGAATTTCGGCAAGGGCGGGCAGGCCTCGCGCACCTGCGCCGCCGCTGATCGCACCGGACACGCGCTCTTGCATACGCTGTTCCAAGCCAATCTTGCCGCCGAGACGGTGTTTTTGAGCGAATGGGTGGCGACCGACCTGGTGGTGAATGTCGATGGCGTGGTGACTGGCGTCATTGCCATCGAACTCGAAACTGGCGAGGTCTACCATGTCAAGTCGCGTGCGACGGTACTCGCAACCGGCGGTGCTGGCCGTATTTATGCATCAACCACCAACGCGCTTACGAACACAGGCGATGGCATCGGCATGGCGCTGCGGGCGGGTTGTCCGATGCAGGACATGGAAATGTGGCAGTTCCACCCGACCGGCATCGCGGGCGCTGGCGTGCTTGTCACCGAAGGCTGCCGCGGTGAAGGCGGCTATCTGATCAACAAGGATGGCGAGCGCTTCATGGAACGCTACGCGCCGACGGCCAAGGATTTGGCGGGCCGCGATGTGGTCGCGCGCTCGATGGTCCTTGAGGTGCTCGAAGGGCGCGGCTGCGGCGCGAACAGCGACCATGTGCTCTTGAAGCTCGATCATCTTGGTGCTGAGACGCTCAACCAAAGACTGCCTGGTATTCTTGAGCTTTCGCGCACCTTTGCGCATGTGGATCCGGTGAATGAGCCTATTCCGGTGGTGCCGACCTGCCATTACATGATGGGTGGTATTCCGACCACCAAGCTCGGTGCGGCGCTGACACAGACCGATGCCGGCGAAGATCAAGAAATCCCGGGCCTGTACGCCGCCGGTGAAACAGCCTGCGTATCGGTACACGGCGCCAATCGCTTGGGCGGCAATTCGCTTCTTGATTTGATTGTTTTTGGCCGCGCTGCCGGCAGAGCTATTGAGCAGGTGCTCAAAGGTCAAGGCGCAGAACGGGCCGCGAGCGAGAGCGACCTTGAACCTGGCCTTGCGCACCTCGCACATTGGAACGAAAGCAAGAGCGGTGAGTCTGTCAGCGAACTCAAAGTCGAATTGCAAAAGGTGATGCAAGAGAGTTTCGGTGTGTTTCGCTCGGCCGAACCCATGGCGAGCGGCGTCTCGAAACTCGCTGAGATTCGCGAGCGGGCGGCGAACGCGCATCTTCCCGACAAGTCCAAAACCTTCAACACCGCGCGCCTTGAAGCCCTTGAACTCGACAATCTGATCGAGGTCGCAGAAGCGACGGCCATTGCGGCGGCGATGCGAACCGAGAGCCGCGGGGCGCATGCGCGCGACGACTATCGCGAGCGCGACGATGAGAATTGGCTGTGTCATTCGCTCTACCTGCCGAAATCGAAACAGCTTGGCAAGCGCAGCGTCAACTTCGCGCCTGAAGAAATGGACACCTTCACGCCCCAAGCGCGTCAGTATTAATTCACGCTAGGAGACTTATCTTGAAGGTCAAGATCTATCGCTACAACCCCGAGGCCGACGCCAAGCCATGGATGCAGTCCTTTGACTACGACCTGCCAGAAGGCTCGGATGTGATGGTGCTCGATGTGCTCGAAGGCCTCAAGGAATCGCACCCTGACTTGACCTTTCGCCGCTCGTGCCGCGAAGGCGTGTGCGGCTCAGATGCCATCAACATGAATGGTCGCAATGGTCTTGCCTGCATCACGCCGGTTTCAGACATCGCCCCGCGCGGCAAGCTTGAATTGCGGCCATTGCCTGGGCTGCCGGTGATCCGCGACCTGATTGTCGATATGACGCAATTCTATGACCAGTACAAGCGCATCGAGCCGTGGCTGAAGAACGATACGCCGCCGCCAGATCAGGAACGCTTGCAGTCCCCAGCTGAGCGCGCCGAGCTCGACGGCCTCTACGAGTGCATTCTCTGCGCCTGCTGCTCAACGTCCTGCCCGTCGTTCTGGTGGAATCCAGACAAGTTCGTCGGTCCTGCGGGTCTCCTGCAAGCCTATCGTTTCATCGCCGATAGCCGCGATACGGCACGCACCCCAAGGCTGCAAGACTTGAAGGATGCTTACAGCCTGTACCGCTGCCGCGGCATTATGAATTGTGTCAGCGCCTGTCCCAAGGGGCTCAATCCCACCGAAGCCATCGGCAAGATCCGCAATCTCATGATTGCCGAAGATGCCTAGCAAAGCGGATAAGGTCGATGGAGTCTGTGCTTGAACGCATGCGCCGCACCTCGCATTTGGCGGCGGGTAATTTCGGCTATATGGAGGTCATGTACGACCGCTATCTGACGAATCCGGGGGAAGTGCCGATCGAGTGGCGGGCTTACTTTGAAAAGCTCCCCAACGTCGGCGAGATTCGCGGCGCGGATGTGTCGCACAGCACCATCGTTGCGCATTTCGAGCGCCTCGGGCGCAATCGCTTCAAAGCGCGCTCAGAATCAGTTTCGACCGATGTCTCCGATGCGCACAATCGCAAGCAGGCGGTGGTGTCAGAGCTCATTTCGAGCTACCGGCAATATGGCCACGAAGAGGCCAATATCGACCCGCTTGGCCTCATGTCGCGCCGCCGCATCCCCGAACTCGATCCTTTGGCAAGCCCGCTTCTTGGCGCCGCCGACCTTGACGATGTGTTTCAAGTCGGGTCGTTTCATTTTGGCGCAGAAGTGGCCACCCTCAAGGCGTTTGTCGGTGCGCTGCGTGATACCTACTGCCGCACCATCGGCCTCGAATACATGCACATCGTCAATCTCGATGAGGTCGCGTGGCTTGAGCAGCGCATTGAATCAAGCCGTGCGCGCTTGAAGCTCGACAAGGTGGGCAAGCTGCATCTGCTTGAGCGCCTGACGGCCGCCGAAGGCTTGGAAACCTACCTGCACAGCCGCTACCCCGGCACCAAGCGCTTCGGGCTTGATGGCTGCGAAAGCTTCATCCCGCTGCTCGACCACGCCATACAGCGCATCGGCGCGTCCGGCGGTATTGAATGCGTCATCGGCATGGCGCATCGAGGACGTCTCAATGTGCTCGTCAACATTCTCGGCAAGCAGCCGAAAGATCTCTTTGATGAGTTCGAAGGCAAATCGGTGGCGGCGCTCGGTTCGGGCGACGTCAAATACCATCTCGGCTTTTCCTCCGATGTGCGCACGCCGGGCGGCAATTTGCATCTCGCGCTGTCGTTCAACCCCTCGCATCTCGAAATCGTCACGCCAGTCGTCGAGGGCTCGGTGCGCGCGCGCCAAGATCGCCGCGGCGACCGCCAAGGCAGTCAAGTCGTACCGATCATTGTCCATGGCGATGCCGCTTTCGCTGGCCAGGGCGTGGTCATGGAGTCCTTTCAGATGTCGCAAACGCGCGGCTTTCAAACCGGCGGCAGCCTGCACATCATCCTCAACAATCAGATTGGCTTCACCACCCACGAGCGGCGCGACGCGCGCTCCACGGAATACTGCTCGGAAGTCGCCAAGCTCGTGCAGGCGCCGATTTTCCACGTCAACGCCGATGACCCGGAGGCGGTGCTCTTCGTCACCGAACTCGCCGTCGATTACCGCATGAAGTACAAGAAGGATGTGGTCATTGATCTTGTCGGCTATCGGCGGCACGGCCACAACGAGGCTGAAGACCCGACCAAGACCCAGCCGGTGATGTACCGGCGCATTCGCGAGTTGCCGCGCGTGCGGGCGAGCTATGCCGAGACATTGATCGCCGAAGGCGTCATTGATGCGGCAGGCGTGAGCGCGTATTCGAGCGATTATCGCGATGCGCTTGAGAGTGGTCGTCATGTGGCGCTGTCGCTCTCAAGTGAGCCTGACCAGAGCCTGTTTGTCAATTGGATGCCGTACATTAGTGCGCCCTTTGATGAGTCGGTGGACACGCGCTTTGACGAGGCGCGGCTGCGTCGCCTCGCCACTCGGCTCGAACAGATGCCAGATGGGTTCGAGATGCACAAGCAAGTGCGCTCGGTGATGAATGACCGTCACCGCATGGCGGCGGGCGCGCGCCCTGTCAATTGGGGCTTCGCCGAGATCATGGCGTATGCGTCGCTGATCGACGAGGGCATTGCGGTGCGGCTGACTGGCCAGGATGTGTCGGTGGGCACCTTTTCGCATCGTCACGCCAAGCTCTACAACCAGAAGGACGGCGCATCCTTCACGCCGCTCAAATCCTTGCGCAGCGACGTTGCTTTTGACATCTACAACTCGCTCCTGTCCGAGGAGGCTGTGCTTGCGTTCGAGTATGGCTATGCCGCCACCACGCCGACGAGCCTCACCATCTGGGAGGCGCAGTTCGGCGACTTTGCGAACGGCGCGCAAGTTGTCATCGATCAGTTCATTTCCTCGGGCGAGGTCAAATGGGGGCGGTTGTGCGGGCTCGTCATGCTGCTGCCGCACGGCTATGACGGCGCCGGGCCGGAGCACTCCTCAGCGCGGCTCGAACGCTTCTTGCAGCTATGCGCGCAGAACAACATGGTGATCGTCGTGCCTTCGACGCCGGCGCAGGTGTTTCATATGTTCCGTCGCCATATGAAGGTCGCCACGAGACGCCCGCTGATTGTGCTCACCGCCAAGAACCTGCTTCGCTTCCGTGAGGCCGTGTCGTCAATCGATGAGCTCACCCAAGGCCGATTCCACACGGTGCTGCCGGATCCATACAAGCTTGACGTTGAGCAAGTGGAGCGCTTGGTCGTGTGCAGCGGCAAGGTCTACTACGACCTCTCGAGCCACCGCCATGAGCTTGGCCTCAGCCATGTTGACATCGTCCGCATCGAGCAGCTGTTCCCGTTCCCGGAAGTCGCGCTCAAGGAAGAGTTTGATACCTATACGAAGCTGAAATCCATCATCTGGTGCCAAGAAGAGCCGAGCAATCAAGGTGCGTGGTTTTCGAGTCGCCATCGCATCGAGCGCGCGCTCGCCGCGAGCCGGCACGATGTCGCCCTGCAGTATGTCGGGCGCGAAGCGTCAGCGGCGCCAGCATGTGGCTATATTTCCCGCCACATCGAAGAGCAGTCTGGACTTGTGGCTGAGGCGCTAGGAGTGAAGTCATGAGTTGGGAGATCAAGGCGCCAAGATTCCCGGAGTCGATCAGCGAAGGCACCATCGCCGCTTGGCACAAGGCGCCCGGCGACACTGTGCGCCGCGACGAGCTGCTTGTCGATGTCGAAACCGAGAAGGTCACAATTGAAGTCTTCGCGCAGGAGAGCGGCCGCGTTGAACAGATCTTGAAGAATGCCGGCGAGACCATCCATTCCGAAGAAGTGCTCGGCCTGCTCGAAATCTCGTCGGCCGCTGCGGTCAGTCCGCCGCCAACAGCGCCCGAATCGCTGGTCAGCAGTGCGAGCACAAGTGAGGCGAGCCCGACTGCTAGCAAGGCCCCACGCGCAAGCCCTGCGGTCAAGAAGCTCGCAGCCGAGCTTGGTGTTGACCTTGAAGCCATGGACGGCAGCGGCCGCGATGGGCGCATCCTGCGAGCCGATGTGCAGCGCGCCGCCGATGATGCAGAGCGCACCGAGCGGCAGGCGAGCATCGCGGGCGTGAGTGCCAAGCGCGCGCCGCCGGTCGGCGAGGGCGGCGAAGCGCTGACATCAATGGCATCGATCGATGATGAGACGCGCGTGCAGCGGCGCGTGCCTATGACGCGACTGCGCGCGAGCATCGCGCGCCGCCTTGTGGAGGCGCAGCACAATGCCGCCATGCTGACCACTTTCAACGAAGTGGACATGAGCGAAGTGAAGCGCATGCGCGAGAAATACAAGGCGCAATTTGAGAAGCGACACAAGGGTGTGCGCCTAGGCTTCATGTCCTTTTTCGTGAGCGCCGCAGTTGAAGCATTAAAGCGCTTTCCGGCGGTGAACGCATCGATCGATGCGAGCGACATCGTCTATCACGGCTACTATGACATAGGCGTTGCCGTCTCGACTGACGCTGGCTTGCTGGTGCCGGTCATTCGCGATGCCGATGCCTTGGGCCTTGCGCAAATCGAAGCGCAGATCGTGCAATACTCGGACAAGGCGCAAGCTGGCAAGCTCTCGCTCGATGAGTTGGCAGGCGGCACCTTCACCATCTCGAATGGCGGCGTATTCGGCTCGCTGCTGTCCACCCCAATCCTCAATCCACCACAGACAGCTATTCTCGGCATGCACAAGATTCAAGAGCGGCCGGTGGTGGTTGATGGCGAAGTCGTCGCGCGGCCCATGATGTACCTCGCCCTCAGCTATGACCATCGACTCATCGACGGCAAAGAAGCCGTGCAGTTTCTCGTCACCATCAAGGAGATGGTCGAGGACCCGGCGAGGCTGCTGCTAGAGATCTAGAGATATAGAGCTGACTGAACGAGACCCAGAGTATGCAATCTGAATACGATGTCATTGTCATCGGCGGCGGTCCTGCCGGATACGCCGCCGCCATCCGCGCCGCGCAGCTTGGGATGAATACCGCGTGCATCGACAAGCGGCTTGACGCCAAAGGCAAGCCCGCCTTCGGCGGTACCTGCCTCAATGTTGGCTGCATTCCGTCAAAAACGCTGCTCGACATTTCGCACAAGTTTGTCGATGCGCGCGACAGGTTTGCATCCCTTGGCATCAAGGTCGCAAAGCCGAGCATGGACATTGCCAAGATGCAAAAACAGAAGCAGCAGGTGGTCGGGCGGCTCGTGCGCGGCATTTCTGGGCTGTTCAAGTCATCAGGTGTTGACGGGCTTGCGGGCACTGGCAAGCTGCATTCAGGAAGCTCTTTGCGCGCCAAGGCATGGATATTCGCTTAGGCGCGCGCGTGCTCGGCGCCAAGGTCGGCAAGGATGGGGTTGCGCTCGAGTTTTCAGACCCGGAAGGGCAGCACACGCAAACATTCGATCGTGTCATCGTCGCTGTTGGTCGGCGACCTTACACGCAGGATTTGCTATCGCCCGACTGCGGCGTGGTGCCCGATGAGCGCGGCTTCATCGCTGTCGATGACGATTGTGCGACCGGCGTGCCGCACGTCTTTGCGGTGGGGGATGCCGTGCGCGGTCCGATGCTCGCGCACAAGGCGACGCACGAAGGCGTAATGGTGGTCGAGCGCATTGCTGGTCATAAGCCGAGCGTCAATTACGACTGCATCCCCAACGTCATCTATACGCATCCCGAGATCGCCTGGATCGGGCTTTCCGAAGAAGAGGCAGGCGGGCGCGGTCTCGACACCGAAATCGGTCGCTTTCCGTTCATGGCCAATGGTCGTGCGCTTGCATCGGATGATAGCGAGGGGCAAGTCAAGGTGATTACCGATGCTGGCAGCGAGCGCATTTGCGGTGTCATCGCCATGGGGCCGTCGGCCTCCGAACTCATCGCAGAAGCGGCCATCGCCATGGAGTTCGATGCCTCGGCGGAAGACTTGGGTCTCACTGTCTTCGCCCATCCAACGCTCTCCGAAGCCTTGCACGAAGCGGCGCTCGATGCTTTCGGCGCGGCCATTCACATGCCGAGTGCTGCATCAAAATGAACCTGCACGAATATCAAGCCAAAGCCGTTTTCAAATCATACGGCCTGCCGGTGTCGACTGGACGGGTCGCCGAGTCGCCCGAAGAAGCCATCAAAGCAGCAGAAGAGATTGGCGAGCTCACAGGTGAATCGTCCTGGGTGATCAAAGTGCAAGTCCATGCAGGCGGGCGCGGCAAGGCTGGCGGCGTCAAGCTGGCTTCGTCGCTCGATGAGATTCGAGAGTTCGCCAGCCATTGGCTCGGCAAGCGGCTGGTGACCATCCAAACAGGCGAGGACGGGCAGCCGGTTGACAAGGTGTACATCGAATCCCTCACTGACATCGACCGCGAGCTTTATCTTGGCGCTGTCATTGATCGCGCCGAGCGGCGCATCGTGTTCATGGCGTCAACCGAAGGCGGCGTTGAAATCGAGAAGGTCGCGGCCGAGACGCCGGAACGCATCTTGAAGACGAGCATCGACCCTGTGGTCGGTGCGCAGGCTTGGCAGGGCCGAGACCTTGCCTTCAGGCTTGGCCTTGAGGGCGGGCAGGTGCGCGAGTTCGCGAGCCTTTTTGTCAATCTTGCGCGCCTCTTCGAGGATTCTGACTGCTCGCTCGTCGAGATCAATCCATTGGTCGTCACCCGTGCGGGCAAGGTGCATTGCTTGGATGCCAAGATGTCAGTTGACGACAACGCGCTTTTTCGTCAGAAGGCATTGGCCGCAGAGGCCGATGAAAGCCAGGACGATCCGAGGGAGGCGGAGGCCGCGCGTCATGGACTCAACTATGTCGCACTCTCTGGCAATATTGGCTGCATGGTGAACGGGGCTGGGCTCGCTATGGGCACTATGGACCTTGTCAAGCTGCACGGCGGTGAACCAGCCAATTTCCTCGATGTCGGTGGCGGCGCGACGCGCGAGACTGTGGCCGAGGCTTTTAAGATCATCTTAGCCGACGATTCGGTGCGCGCCGTGCTGATCAACATCTTCGGCGGTATCGTCAGCTGCCGCGTCATTGCTGATGGCATCATCGGCGCGGTCAAGGATGTCGGCGTGCGCGTGCCAGTGGTGGTGCGATTCGAAGGCAATCATGCAGATCAAGGGCGTGCCGCGCTCGCTGAATCAGGACTCAATATCATCGCGGCGGCGAGTCTTGGCGAGGCAGCAGAGAAAGCTGTCGCAGGAGCGGGGAGCGCGGCATGAGCATCTTGATCGACAACAACACCCGCGTCCTCTGTCAAGGTTTCACCGGCTCGCAAGCGACGCTGCACAGCGAACAGGCCATCGCCTACGGCACCAATCTCATCGGCGGCGTGACCCCGGGCAAAGGCGGTACGGAACATCTTTCGCGGCCAGTCTTCAACACAGTGCGGGAGGCGGTTTCACAAACGCGTGCTGATGCGAGCGTCATCTATGTGCCCGCGCCGTTTTGCAAGGACTCGATCTTGGAAGCAACCGAGGCTGGCATTCAGCTCATCATCTGCATCACCGAGGGCATTCCAACGCTTGACATGTTGCGCATCAAAATGGCGGTCGATGCGAGTGGCGCGCGTTTGATCGGCCCCAACTGCCCAGGCGTCATCACTCCGAGAGAATGCAAAATTGGCATCATGCCGGGCGATATACATCTGCCCGGCAAGGTCGGCATCGTGTCGCGCTCGGGCACGCTCACCTATGAAGCCGTGAAACAGACGACTGACTTCGGCTTTGGTCAGAGCACTTGCGTGGGTATCGGCGGCGACCCGATCGCCGGCTCGAGCTTTATCGATATTCTGGCGCTCTTTGAAGCCGACCCTTGTACCGAGGCCATCGTCATGGTTGGCGAGATCGGCGGCACGGCGGAAGAGGAAGCCGCGGCGTACATCGCATCCCATGTGACGAAGCCCGTGATCAGCTATATCGCCGGTGTCACTGCGCCTGCTGGCAAGCGCATGGGGCACGCGGGCGCGATCGTATCAGGGGGTAGTGGCTCAGCCGAAGATAAGTTCGCCGCGCTCGAAGCCGCAGGCATCACCACCGTGCGTAGCCTCACCGACATCGGGCGCGCGATTCAAGAGCGAATAGGCTTGACGAACGACAGAATTGCCACCATATGAGATGATCGACCCACCTGATCGACACCATGCCCGAACACAAGCAATTTGAAGCCGAAGCGCGCCAGCTTCTGCATCTTGTCATCCATTCGCTCTATTCAAACCGCGATATTGTGCTGCGCGAGCTGATTTCCAACGCGAGTGATGCCATTGACAAGCTTCGCTTTGCGAGCATTGCCACTCCTGAGCTGATCGACACCGACACCGCCTTCGAGATTCGCGTCGATACTGAAGCGGCGGCAAGCGATACGCCCGCGCGGTTGATCGTGTCCGACAACGGCATCGGCATGTCTGAAGAAGAAACGATCGCCAATCTTGGCGTCATTGCCAAGTCTGGCACGGCTGAGTTTCTGCAAGGGCTCACCGGCGATGAGAAGAAGGATTCGGCATTGATCGGTCAGTTCGGCGTCGGCTTCTATAGTAGCTTCATCCTCGCCGATGAAGTGCGCGTGCTGACGCGGCGCGCGAGGCAAGCGCCGGATGAGGCGACCATGTGGTGCTCAAACGGGGAGGGCGGCTACACCGTCGAGCCAGCGACGCGCGATGAAGTTGGCACCACTGTCACGCTTGATCTCAAGAAAGACGCCGATGAGTTCGCAACGCCGTTCAAGCTCCGCGAGCTTGTCAGGCGCTTCTCCGATCACATCACCGTGCCGGTGCTGATGCCTGGGCTGGTCTCTCCGGACAAGGACAAGACTGACGAGGCGCCCGCTTGGGAACAAGTCAACTCAGCAGAAGCCCTGTGGACGCGGCCGCGCAAAGAAGTCAGCGACGAAGACCACAAGGATTTCTACAAGCATGTGTTTCACGACTTTCTCGATCCTTTGTGCTGGAGCCATAACCGCGTGGAAGGCCGCCTCGAATACACGAGCCTCTTGTACATTCCGCGCCATGCGCCGGTGGATTTGTATCTTCGCGAGAGCAACCGAGGCGTGCGCCTCTATGTGCAGCGCGTCTTTATCATGGACGAAGCCAAGCACTTCCTGCCGCTGTACCTGCGCTTTGTCCGTGGTGTGCTCGACTGCAATGACCTACCGCTCAATGTCTCGCGCGAGATGCTGCAGGACGATGCGCGCGTCGAGTCGATTCGCAAGGCGCTGTCAAAGCGCGTGCTCACGCGGCTTGAGCGTCTCGCCAAAGATTCGCCGGATGATTTCAAGCTTGTGTGGACGAACTTTGGACGCCTGCTCAAGGAAGGCGCTGCTGAAGATCAGGAGAATCGCGAGCAGCTTTTGAAGCTGCTGCGCTTCGCCTCGACCGAGTCGAGCGAGCCTGACGCGCTGACTTCGCTCGAAAACTATGTCACACGCATGAAGGACGATCAATCGGACATCTACTGGGTGTCGGCGGAGAGCATCGACATGGCGCGCTCAAGCCCGCATCTCGAAGCGCTCAAAGCGCACGGATTTGAAGTCCTGCTCTTAGGAGGCGCGGGCGATGAATGGTTGATGGCGCATCTCGACAAGTTCGACGGTAAGGCGTTTCAGGATGTGTCGCGCGGCGGCCTCGACTTGCCAAGCGCTGATAACAACGATGCCAATGATCAAGACAAGGAGGATGCGCCGACCTCCAACGATGCGCTGCTCAAGCGCCTTAAGACATCGCTTGGCGAACAGGTGAGCGATGTGCTCGCATCAGATCGTCTCGTCGATTCGGCGGCCTGCCTCGTGCTCGGCGAACATGAGTACGGAATGCAGCTGCGGCGTTACCTGGAAGCGACTGGCAGCAATATGCCCGAGCAGTCACCGACCTTGGAAGTCAACCTGAAACATCCTTTGATGCGGCGCTTGAGCGAGGTGGAAGAGCAAGGCGAATTTGACAATTTCGCCATGATCGCCTTTGAGCACGCTTGCCTTGCGAGCGGTGCGCCGCTCGCAAACCCGGCAGCGCATGTGCAACGAGTCACGCGCCTGCTTGCTGCGTAAAATTGCGTCGCACAGTTCGACTTGCTTTTGTGGGCTCAAGTGTGATACAAAAAGAGCATGAAATCATTTTATTGGTGGTCAAATGC
>JAPYNO010000043.1 GCA_028283025.1 Pseudomonadales bacterium
TGCGAATGAGCTCTACCTCATCATCGCCGCCCCGCTGATCGCCGCACTGCCTGGGGAAACCAGCATGATCGCCACGCGCGTCGCCGCGCCCTTCATCACGCCCCTCAAACTGTCGGCCTACGGCGCACTTATCTTTGCAATGCCATTCATCCTGCATCAACTCTGGGCGTTCATCGCACCCGGCCTGTATCTGAGAGAAAAGCGCATCGGCATGCCGCTGCTCATCTCAAGCATCCTGCTCTTTTATCTTGGTGTGGCGTTCGCCTATCTCATTATTTTTCCCATCGCCTTTCAGTTTTTCGTCTCGGTCGCGCCGCCCGGCATTCAAGTGATGACCGACATTTCGTCCTACCTTGAATTTGTCGTCTCGCTGTCCTTTGCCTTCGGACTTAGCTTCGAGATACCCGTTGCCATCCTGCTGCTCGTCTGGGCAGGCATCGCCTCACCGGAGAGCCTTGCACGCAAGCGTCCCTATGTGGTGATTGGCTGCTTTGCAGCGGGCATGATCCTAACGCCGCCCGATCCGGTGACGCAAATCGCGCTTGCGGTGCCCGCTTGGCTGCTCTTTGAAGTAGGACTCCTGTGCGCCCGCGCCGTACACCGGCGCAAGATACAAGAGCAAGACAATGACGATTAGGAAAATTCTTGTCTGATTGAATGATCATGGCGCGGGCCACCCTTGCGTCTTAGAATGAAAAACGTCAACTCATTGTTTTAATTAGTTTTAATAGGCATAAATTCCTATTTTTAAGCTTCATTGCCACTAGAAAATTTGACCTTTCACACCATATTGCCTATAGTACGCGCATCTCATCCACCCAAGGTGGAAGGAGTTGGGCCAACGTTCCGCGTTGGCCTTTTTTATTTCCGGGCCCTGATTTCAAGCTCCAATCTGCGTTCATATTTTTTCCTGAGCTTTCGTTTGGCATTCTCGTATTCCACCCAGAACGAGGTAATCAGCCGTCGCTGGCCATCGGGATACTTCTTCATGATGACCAAGAAATCATCATTCTCCAGCCAGACGTAGGTCTTGATCGTCCCGTCGCCTTCCCGATGGTCCCAAGCCAGCACTTCTGGTTCTCCGGGATCGTCGAGTATCGGCCGCACCCAGGGCAGCCGTTCACTTCGACGCAGGTCTGGCAAGCGCTCACCCACCTCCTTGTCCTCCCGCGATGTCAGGTGCCAAAAAATCTTCTCCTTGCCGTCCTCCATCTCTGGAAAGAACCACACGTTCTGTCCGCCGTAAACTAGTTGACTCTCCTTGAAATCCCGCTCGAATAGCCTGTATAGCGCCTCGTAGGTGTCATGCCGCCACGGGTTCACCGGAAAAAGTTCCGGCAACCATTTTGGATGACTCATTACCGCTATGCCTCTCGTGGCTTAAACAGGAACAGGTTGAACTTCTCTTCCCACAACGGTGTGGAGCGCAGCAACTCCTGCCCCAAGCGCTTCTCAAGATGGCGGATGATCTTCACTTTGGCCAGGTTGCCGGACAATTCCTGGTGCCGATAGGAAACCGCGCCGAGCAGAAAATCACAGACTTGGAGCAGGTAGGATTCGTGGGAGCGGATATTCTGCAAATGGCCGATCATCTGGCTGGTGAAGTCGTACTGGTCGTTACGCAATACCTCGCCTAGTTTGCGCAGCTTCAAACGGCTGCGCGTATCCTTGATGTCCAAGTAGATGTTGTACCGCTCCTCCGGGCTTAGGATCTTGTTGAGCAGGGAGAAATACATCTTGTAGTAGAAATCGTCGTGCGAGCCCTGGTTAAACAAGGTGTGATTCAACCGCTCCTTGTGTAACACCACCAAACCACGGAAATGCAACGGCGCTTCCGTCAGAAACCAATCCACCAGATCCAGATAGAAATCCAGCCGTGCTTTGGAGACTTTGGTCCACTTCAATTCGCCCGCCGCCTTGTGGCGCGTCTTCATGTCCTGCACTTCTCGGGACAGTCGCGCCACTTCTTCCTGTGGACACCAGATCGCCCCCAGCAGCATCACCGGTTGCTTATCGTTCTCAAGATGGCAGGACTCGTCGCAATAGATGTTAATGGTTTCACTCATGTCGTCTCCCCCGATATCGATCTCCAGTTCTGAAACGCCTAACTCGCCAGAGATAAGTTTACAATTATGTAGGAAAATCCGCAATGCTTGGCATCCTCTGACGATGTATTATTCACGGTGTTCACTCGCTTTGAAAGGCGCAGACATCATCCCCGTCGGCGAAAGAGTGAACGGTCTCTGTGACTGAATGTGCTGCTGTTTGCGCCCATCTATTACTTTGCGAATGAGCTCTACCTCATCATCGCCGCACTGCCTAGGGAAACCAGCATGATCTTGGCTGCTCTTTGAAGTAAGACTCCTGTGCGCCCGCGCCGTACACCGGCGCAAGATACAAGAGCAAGACAATGACGATTAGGAAAGCTCTTGTCTATCTAATTGTTGAGTGCGTTTTTGAAGGACGCGGCAGTTCGGCCTTGGATGGATTCATAGGACACACCCGGCATCAGCCGTTCAAGATGGAGCCCATCTTCAACAAACCGAAACACGCCGAGCTCAGTGATCACCACATCCACGACACCGCTTGCCGTCAGCGGCAGCGTACATTCGGGCACGAGTTTCGATTGTCCTGATCGGTCGCTATGCGTCATGGTGATGATCAACTTGCGCACACCGAGCGCGAGGTCCATCGCACCGCCGACACCGAGAAGCGGTTTGCCTGGCAGCGCCCAATTGGCGAGATTGCCAGCTTCATCGACTTGCAGGCCGCCCATGATCGCGACATCCACATGATGACCTCGAATCATTGCAAAGGAAGTGGCGCTATCGAAATAGCTACTCCCCGGCAACGCGGTCACCGGGATCTTTCCAGCGTTGACTGGATAGTCAAGCGCACCCCCCATCTCTGGCACCGGCCCTACGCCGAGCATTCCATTCTCGCTATGCATCACGATGCCATGCGCTTCAGTGATCAGGTCAGCAACGAGTGTTGGGATGCCGATACCCAAGTTGACAATATCGCCAGGCGCAATCTCCGCAAGCGCCGCTTCTGCCATTGCCATCCGCTCCGCGGACACCACCTTGTCACTCGCAGCCACTGATGCCGATGTACCAAGATTCTCCAAGGTCACTGGCGCCTTGACAAGATAGTCCACATAACAGCAGGGCGTGTGGATTTGATTGGGATCGATCGTGCCCGCAGGCACTATCTTCTCGACTTCCGCCACAACCACCTTGGCAGCGGAAGCGATGGCCGGATTAAAATTCTGCTCGGTCATTCGGTATTGCAGGTTGCCCGCTTCATCGCCAATCCATGCGCGCACAAACGCAATATCGCCTTTAAGCGCAGGCTGAAATACCTGCGAAACCCCGTCAAGGACGCGAATTTCGCGTCCTTCAGCTAGCGATGTGCCCGTGGATGTCGGAGTGAAGAAGCCACCGATTCCAGCACCGCCTGCCCGCAATGCCTCGCTCAACGTGCCTTGCGGAAGCAATTCAATCTCCAAATCGCCCTCAAGGGCGGCTGCCACAGCCTCCCGGTTGCTTGTGAAAAATGATCCGATAGCCTTTCGAAGCTGGCCGTTTCGAAGCAGCCGACCACCGCCCAAGCCCACTTCGCCGAGATTGTTGCCAACATAAGTCAGGTGCTTGATCTCATCGCGCTCAGCTAGGGCGTGCAGGAGGTTGACCGGATTGCCGGTCATGCCAAATCCGCCGACGAGCAAGGTGTCGCCGCTTGAGACGAGGTGCGCGGCCTCTGTAGGTGTCAATTGCTTGATTGCTCTCATGCGCGCGGTTATACGTCAGGGCAGGTGCCCGCCCAAGCCGCACGGACGACCTCACGAATCGCATTGGATTGCAGCGAGCGCGGGTTCCAGTAGGGATTCGCCAAGGTGATATCGACCACCTTATCGATGCCATCCTCCGGCATGCCGAGGTCGCGAAGCGCAGTCTTGGCACCGACTCGCCCGGCCAAGCGAAAGAGCTCGGCGGCGGGCGTTTCGGTGTCTAGGACTTCCCGCAACGCGGTCATTGCGCGTGGCACTGCAGGCGCGTTGTAGGCGAGCGCATGAGGTAGTACGACTGTGTGGGTTTCGGCGTGCGGCAGATCGAATGAGCCGCCGAGGACGTGGCACAGCTTGTGATGCAATGCAACCCTTGAAGCCCCTAAACACATAGCGCACAGCCAAGCACCATATAAAGCCTCGGTGCGCGCCTCAACGTCCGACGGATCGTCGGTGATTCTTGGCAGGCTCGTATGAAGTGCGCGTATGCCGTCCTTGGCGAGCAAGGACAGGACCGGATTGCCGTCGGGCGCGTACAAGGCTTCAACCGCATGTGCAATTGCATTGATACCGCTAATCCCAGAAAGCCACGCTGGCAAGCCGAGTGTGAAATCCACGTCATAAATGACTGTTTCTGGCAGGATGCGAGGGTCACGAACAGTGGTCTTGATGCCATCTTTTGTTTGCCCAAGCATGTCCGTCATCTCCGAACCGGCATAGGTAGTTGGCAGTACGAGCTGCGGCAGGTCGGTGCGATAGGCGATGGCCTTGCCAAGCCCAGTTGTCGAGCCGCCGCCAATTGAAACCAGCCCGTCGATAGCATTCGAAGCCACATGCGCCATGGCAGCATTCGTGACATCGACAGGCGTGTGCATGGTCGCGTGCGGATAGATACCAGCGCAGGTCGGCCCAAGCAGATCCGATATCTCTTCTGCCATCTCGGCCTGCTCCGGCGTGCTTAGTACGAGCGCTCTTTTCATGTCGAGCGCTTCGGCTTCGCCTCGCACCTCGGATTTGGCACTTAAGCCAAATACCACCTTCAGCGGTGCGCTTTTGTAGACAAAGGATTCGAGCACTGAAGGTGTCTACCAGCGAAATGCCGATTCGCACGTTGCAAGCGCATCCTCAGCATTCGACTTCAATTCCGCGTCCTCGCTATCTAAGTCCTTCAAGAAGCCATGCCCGGACGCCGCATAGGTTTTCAGATTGAGGCTTTGGTTCGTCGCTGCAATCTCGCCAAGACGTTTGACGTTTTCGATGCCGACCGACTGGTCTTGGCCGGGCATCAGGCAGGTATGGGGCTTTTTGATCGAACCTAAGTAATCAAAGGGCATCGGCAAAGGATCGATGTTCTGCATGCCTTGCGGGAAGCCGTAGAAGCCGACCAAGTCCTGGGACACGTTGCGGCGCGCGAGTTCAAAGACGTAGTAGCCACCTAAACAGAAACCTACCACGCCGCCGACGCTATGTGACGTGCAAAAGGCTTCGAATTGATCGACAAAGGCTGTATCGCGCACCTTCATGCGGCGCGCAAACGCCGCTTCGCGCGTCATCTCCGACAGCCCGCCAAGACCCGCGAAAGGATTGACGAGGAATACGCGGCCACCCTTGGATGCGAGATGCGTGCAAAAGCCCTGGTAGAACTGATTGAGGCCGTAGATGTCGGGAATGACCGCAATGCGTATCGAAGCAGTCTCCGAGCCAAATGTCAGGCCGTCTACTTCATGCGAAAACTCGCCATCAACAACTGCGGCAGGGAACGAAGGACTTGGCTCACCATGGCACATGGCTTACGAACTTAGGCGGCCTTCGCAAGCACGAGATCGATATCCATGATGCGCGCGCCATCTTCGTACTTTCTAGGAATGATGTTCTGACCTTCGTTGCACTTCCCCGAGCAGCAGTCATTGTCGTTGTAGTCGCCACCTTCAAAATAGGCCTGCATGGTGACGTTGTGGTGGCCGTCGGCACTCGCCTTCAAGTGAATGTGCGCTGGCCGCCAAGTATGGCTACCCATGGCCTTGAGCAGGGTGCCGGTTGGGCCTTGATTCGGAATCTCGTAAGGCACCGGCGTCGTACTCTTGACGGAATAGCTTCCGTCAGCGTTGGTGCGAACTTTTCCTCGATAGTATTCTTGCGGAATATTGTCGTGGTAGCCACTGTACTTGCCATTCGGCGTGGACTGCCAAATGTCGAGCACGGCGCCCACAAGCGGTTCGCCTTCAGTGTTGGTCACCTGACCCTGAATCACCATCGGCTCACCTTCAAATTCTTCCATGGTCTTGATCTCGCCATCAACGAATGGACTGTCCGGCAGGTAGTAGGGGCCTTCGAGATCTGAACGAGTGCCTTCTTGGAGCTTGTTCTGGTTGTTGACCACCGTGATGTTGAAGAACACATCGCACAGCAAGCCGAGCTCGCCCGCCTGCGCAGTCTTCATCAAATAGCCAACGCCAGTACGATATTCCTCCATAGTGACGTTCTGCGCATCGAGTGCGCTGCGAACACCATCGATGATCGCCAATGCGACTTCTTGGACGCGCTCTTGCCAAGGTTTCTCTTGCGACATGCTGGTTCTCCCAATTTGACTGTCTTCATAGAAGACTAGTCAGTGCCTTTGAACCTGTCCAATACCTTTTTTCGGCTTGTGCTATATCAATCGTGAATAGGGCAAAGCGTCTTCAAAACGATGGCAATTGGCAAAGTGCAGTTCTTCAGGGGTCATCGAATTCAGCTCTCACCGAGCGAATAAACGATTTGAGCAAGGGTGAATCGTTGTTGCTGAGATACACGCAGCTCACTGGCGATTGCGCAGATATGCTTGAGATTCTTAAATAACAGAGGTTCGGCCACGCAAGCCGCGTCACCGATTCAGGCACCGGACAGACGCCCTGACCCGCCGCCGTCATCGCCATTGCCGAGGACAGGTCTGCGGCTTCGTACACGACCTCAGGTTCAATGCCTTCTTCGCGCAGCAGTCGAATTACCTCGTCGGCAAAGCTCGGCCGCCCGGTCTGTGGAAACACGATCATCGGCTCGCCTTTCAGTTGCTTCGGCCTGATGGTCTTTGCGCCCGTCACATGGCTATCGCTAGTGGCGAGCACAATACTCTCTTGCACCACAGTTTCGATTTCGATGCCTGCGGCGTGCGGATAATATCGACCGAAGCCAACATGGATGCGCCGGTCGCGAAGCGCATCTGGCTGGTCGCGTTTGCGCATGGGCTGCAGGGAAACGCTCGCTAAGGGGTTGTCGGCGCAGAACCTGCGAATGACTGCGGGAATGACAGAGTAGATTGGCGAGCCGAAGTAGCCGATTTCGAGTTTACCGATCTGCCCCCGCCCTGCTGCCTGGCTACGCTCAGCAGCAAGACGTGTATGGGTGAGCACCTGTCTTGCTTCTTCCAAAAAAACGCTGCCAGCATCTGTGAGCTTGACGCCTTTCTGACTACGCACAAAAAGCTGCACGCCAAGCTCTTCTTCAAGCTGTCGAACTTGGCGGGTGATCGGTGGCTGCGACACAAACAGCCGCCTCGATGCCTCACTGAAGCTGCTTTCTTCAGCAACAGCAATGAAGTAGCGAATTTGCCGAAGCTCCATGACCCAAGCCCTCTCACAGGCGACGGACTATATCAAATGCGTATTGACTGCCGTTTATTCACCGTGAGCCTGCGCAAATGCATGCAACGCCTTGAGCCCGCGTGGAAATCCAATATAGGGAGACAAGTGGATAAGGATTGCTACGACCTCTTGTTCGCTGATCCCATGATGAATCGCCGAGATTGCAAACTTCGCAAAGAACTCTTCAAGTGAACCGATGGTCGCAAAGCTAGCGAGCGCCACTACAAGGCGCTGCCTTGACGTCAGCCCTGGACGGCGCCAAATGAGTCCATAGCCGTAGACCGCTGCAATCTCATACAACTCGCCCGTCATGCGGCCTTCTGGGTCGGCGTGCCCGGCATCCCTGCGCTTCCCATGCAGCATCGTTCGATAAGCCAGCGCTTCGCCCTTCAACGTCTCATTGCTCTCAGGCGTCAATACCTCTCGGTCCGGTTCAATGCTTCTCGCCATGAAGAGTTCATCAGCAACCGCAGCAGCCTCCTCAGTCATAAGGAAACCGCCATAAATGCCTGCTTGCAGCAATACTTCGGAAATAGCGCGCGCGGTCAACCCTTGGTCAAGCGCCGTCTCAATTTGTTCCCGAAGACATGCATGCTGGCGCAGCAAGGCGAGTGACGCAAGCACGACGATTGCCTTCTCGTCCGCTGGCATCTGTGACGCCTTGCGGGCAACCCCTGATTCGAACTCGCGTTGAAAGTGACGATAGCCTGGAATGACCCGTTCCGCCGGATTCAAATCGCGCCCGGTCCGGTACGGCCAATCGTCTCCACTTGCCTGCTTCTCAACCCGCAACGTGCTCGCTGCCTCGTCCATCTAACTACCTGTTCATCTGTCACCGGGCGCGTCACCCGATGCACTAGGGCATCTGTGTATCAGCGCATCGCCGCCGATGAAGCAAGTAGTGACACTCACCGCCGCGCGTGGCGTCGCGCGTTGAAATAACGACTTTTGGTCTTCAATCGTTGCCGCCCGCGGGGCTGACATGTCACAAGCTCCTGAGAGACATGCTTCTCAATGTATCGGTGGCTGCGGAGGCTGTCCAATACTTTTTGCGCGTCTCAATCAATACCTTTCCAATATGGCGGCGCACGTCAAAAGGTATTGGACAGGCCCCGCAGCCACCGATACATTGAAAAACAGCTTGACGAGAAGCCTATTGGAACCAAGTCGTGCAGACACCCAACTTTGAGACGGAGGTACTGATCGTCGGCACCGGCCCTGCCGGTGGCAGTGCCGCAGCCCTCCTCTCCTCTTACGGCATTGATAACTTGGTCGTCAATCAGTTCGGCTGGACCGCGCGCACGCCAAGGGCGCATATCACGAATCAGCGCACCATGGAAGTTTTCCGCGACCTCGGCCTGGAGTCGGAAGTCTTGAGTTTGTCGACACCCGCAGACCTGATGGGCGAAAACACCTACTGCACGAGCTTGTCTGGTGAGGAGTTCGGACGCATCAAAACTTGGGGCACGCACCCGCTGCGCCGTGCAGATTTTGAACTTGCAAGCCCCTGCAAGCTCGCCGACATCCCACAAGACCTTTTGGAGCCGATTCAAATTCGCGCCGCCGCGCATCGGGGGTCGAAAGTCCGCTTCGACACCGAGTACATCAGCATGACGCAGGACGAAGCCGGCGTGACATCCACCTTGCTCGATCGTCTCACGGGCGAACACTTCACAGTCCGCTGCAAGTACCTGATCGGTGCCGATGGCGCGAACTCCAAGGTCGTGGACGATGCCGGACTGCCGGTGGAAGGTGAGATGAACCTCTCTGGTTCCATGAACATGGTGTTCAAAGCCGATCTCTCGAAGTACGTAGCCTATCGGCCAAGCGTACTTTACTGGGTGATTCAGCCAGGCTCGGACGTTGGCGGACTCGGCATCGGCGTGGTGAGAATGGTGCGGCCTTGGTGGCGCTGGCTGGCAATTTGGGGATACGATATCGCGGAGCGCCCGCCGGAACTTAACGAGCAGCTCGCCACGCACCTAGTGCACAAGCTGATTGGCGACGACACCATCCCCGTCAAGATCGAATCGACCTCGACTTGGGCGGTCAACAACGCCTTCGTTAGCCGCAACACCAATGGGCGAGTGTTCTGCATGGGCGATGCCACGCATCGCCACCCGCCGACCAACGGCCTCGGCTCCAACACGTCTATTCAGGACGCCTTCAACCTCTGCTGGAAACTGGCCTTGGTGCTCAAAGGCAAAGCGGCGCCAAGTCTGCTTGACAGCTACGATGCTGAGCGCACGCCTGTGGCCGAACAGATCGTCAAGCGCGCTAATAAGAGCCTTGACGACTTTCCGCCGATTCTGCAAGCGCTCGGCCTCTTCAACACGCAAGACCCCGAGCAGATGGTCAAGAACATTGCCGGGCGCAAGGCATCCACGCCAGAAGCGGCCAAACAACGCGCCGCACTCATTCACGCCATCAATTCGACGCATTATGTGTACAACGCGCATGGTGTCGAAATGAATCAGAGGTACGACTCGGCAGCAGTCGTGCCCGATGGCAGTCCGATGCCCGAATACGCTCGCGATGCCGAACTCTACCATCAGCAGAGCAGCCGTCCCGGCGCGCCGCTGCCGCATGTATGGCTCGAAAAAGCAAAGAGCAAGGCATCGACCTTGGATATTCGGCCTTGCGGCAGTTTCGCGCTTTTGACTGGCACCGGCGGCGAAGCATGGGTTGATGCGAGCGCGAAGCTGAGCGATGAGCTTGATATAGATATCCGCGCAGCCTTGATCGGACCGGGTAAGGAATATCAGGACACCTACGGCGACTATGCTCGAATCCGCGAAACCGAAGAACACGGCGCACTGCTAGTGAGGCCGGACAACATCATCGCTTGGCGGTGCAACGCACTGCCAGACAACCCGACAAGCGCCCTTCGGGATGCGCTTTCCAAAATGCTCGGCAAGAAGTGAACTTCCGGGCACGCTTTCAACTTATTTATCAGAACATTTGGAGACCCTCATGATTGTCAGCAAAAGTAATTCTAGCCCGGCGTTCGAGAAGATCGACGTGACCCCTTGGGTAAAGCCGAAGCTCGGGCAGCAGATGTCTTTCGAGGTCAATCTCGTGGCCGAATCACGGGGCGGGATGAAGAAGGTCGCGGTGGTCGAACCCAATTTGCCCTCGTGGAGCGCTTTTGAGATCAACTGCGACGAGGGCACTGCGCTCGGCGGCAGAGACGAAGCGCCGCCGCCACTCGGCTACCTCTCCGCTGGCATTGCCTTTTGCCTGCTGACGCACCTCAGCGCCTTTATCAGATCCAAGGGTATGAACATCACCAGCCTCAAGCTTGAGCAACGCACAAAGTTCTCGACAACCCTAGTCACCGAAGCCGAGAACGACGGCGATTTTCGCGGGCGTTGCCACGGTGTCGAGACGCATGTGCTCATCAAGGGCGACCACAGTGCCGATGACATACACGCGCTCGCAAAGGAGTCGGAAGCTGCATGCATGGCCATGCAATCCATTGTCAATGCGACACCTGCTTCGACCAGGTTGTATTTGAACGGCGCTCAAATATGAATGCGATCTCGGTGAAGAGAGCACTTGCATCGTGCCTCGCTTTGTCGTTGACGTTGGGTCACGACACTCAAGCACAAGTGCTCGAAGAGATCGTCGTCACGGCCACCAAGCGGCAGGAAAGCCTGCAGGATGTGCCGGTGTCAGTGGCTGCGATCACTGCCGAGACCATTGAAAACATGGGTATTGTCGATATGGAAGAGATTTCTTTGCACATTCCAAACTTCGAAGCGGCGATTTCCACCATCCTGCCGAATTTGTATGTACGCGGACTCGGCACAGGCACTTCACACTCGATCGAACAGCCGGTGGGTCGCTTTGTCGATGATGTGTATATCGGCCGCGGCGCCGCGAGCATGCTTGGGTTTCTCGATGTGCAAGCCGTTGAGGTGTTGCGCGGCCCGCAAGGCACTCTCTTCGGCAAAAACACGCTCGCAGGTGCGATGATCATTCGCACAGGAAACCCGACTGACGAGCCGGAAAGCAAGGTCAATGTCGGGCTTAGCAGCTACAGCACTCAAGGCGACTTCATGGAGGTCGATGGCTACGCATCCGCACCGATTTCCGACAGCACGCGGGCGCGCTTGGCGTTTCGCTACGCGGAAAGTGATGCCTATCTCGAAAACCGCTTGAACGGACCCGATGGCGGCACTCGCGAAGACACCTCGCTTCGCCTCAAGCTTGAGCAGGACTTGGGCGCAAACACGACGGTAGAGATCAAGCTCGAACACGGCGAATACGAGACCGAGGGCAATACTTCAATGGAGATTGTCGGCCCGCCGGAGAGCAACCCGAGGCTTGCCAATGTGTTTCGCTTCATGTCGCCCGGCTGGCGCGGCGACCTCGATTGGAAGGCTGACTACGCTTGCGCCGACGACCCACCCGTCAAGCACAGCTTGCCCGGATTTTGCCCCGGCCGCGACCAAGATGTGCAAGCCGCTGTCTTGCGTATCACCCACGATGTGGAAGCCGGTGAGTTGTTGTCCATCACGGGCTATCAGCAATACGAGTTCCTCGATCGCTTCTATGCCGTTGACATGGGCATCGCGGGAGGCGCCTACAACGCGCTCCGCGATGAAAATTACGACTCTATTTCGCAGGAGTTCAGATTTACGTCTAGCACAGATGGCGACTCGGATTACATTTTCGGCCTGTACTACGAGAACTCGAATCTCTATCGATTCAGCAACACAGACCTCGACTTCACGCGATTCCCGGGCTCGCCGCTCAAAATTCAGCAGGACGAAGTATTCTATCAAAAGACCGAGACGCTTGCGCTCTTTGGTCAGTATCGACGCCAGCTCGGGGACCGGTTTGCGGTTTCCCTCGGCGGACGCCTGACGGACGAAACCAAGGACTACAAGTTCGCGCGCTACTACGAGCCTTTTGCGACACCTTACAACCCTAGGATCGTCACGCCATTTCCGCGCGGACCTTTCGGCCCGCTCGAAGCCGCTATTGATCGGCCTACGGAATCACGCGGGGAGACTCGCTTCACGCCATCGCTGAATGTGCGCTACGAGATGTCCGATACGCTCATGGTCTATGCAGCGGCATCCCAAGGCTATAAGGCCGGAGGATTCAGTGACCGCGTGACCGCCGACCCCGAGGATTCCATTCAGTTTGAAGAGTAACTGGTCAACGCCATTGAAGTTGGCGCCAAAGGCATCTTCCTCAACGGCGTCCTCGAACTGAACGCAGCATTTTTCCACATGCAGATAGACGACCTGCAAGTGTCTTCATCAATTCCCGGCACGGTCGCCTTCCAAGTACAGAACGCGGCTGAGGCTGTCAGTCAAGGATTTGAACTCGATGGTCGATGGTCATTGGGCGACGATTGGCTAATCGGCGGCAGCCTCGCCTACACGGATGCCTATTATGATAGTTTCCCACGCGCTGATTGCACGCCGGGGCAGGCGGCGGCATTCGGCGGCCCCGGCTGCACGCAGGACTTGCAAGGCGAAACGCTGATCTTTGCGCCGGATTGGAAGGGGACGCTGTTTGTCGAATATCGCACCGAAGTCATGAGCGCGTGGGAGATGAGCATGCGCGCTGATTTCACATATTCTGCCGAATACTACACAGACTCGCCACTGAGTCCGGGCACCTTGCAAGACGACTACCAAATAATCAACGTATCCCTATGGCTTAAGAGCCCGAGTCATCGCTATTCAATTGGCCTGATCGGACGCAACTTGGGCGAAGAAGCCTATCGACGTTTTGGACTTGCGAGCCCTGGTTCTGGAATCTATCTTGCTGAACTCAATCTGCCACGGCGAATCATGCTCAAAGCGAGTGCGAAGTTTTGAGATAGCCGCCAACAACCGCACGCCGTGGTTGATTGCGGTGTGCTTCGCAAGACACGGTATCGGCGGCTCAGCATCAGTGTGTGGGCGACCTATGCGTTTTAGCGGAGTGCATGGATAAGGCATTACACTATCCGGCATGACTAAATTTTTCAGCGCGCCGATACTCAACACCCCCTATGCGCCGCCGACGCGGCATTGGGAGCTTGACGCTCGCAGGCGGCCAACCGGCAAAATCGTGAACACGCGCCGCGAAGCCAAGTACACCACCGCCGTACCAATGGCCAAGGGCAGCGACCCTGGCCTTTTTGCCGAAGGTGATGCAAGCAAGGCGCAAAAGCACGATCCAATGCCTATCATCAACGAGATTCGAGGCCGCGTCAAAGCTTGGCGACGACTACCCCCCGAACGCTGTGGTGTCACGCCGACCACCGCACGGCTCCTTCGCCACTGGCGAGAGCACGACTTTCAAGCGCGGCGACCGTTCTTTTGCCAAGTTGAAGCGGCGGAGACCGCCATCTGGCTTGCCGAAGTCGCAGGCTGCCCGGGGGGCGGCGCGGCCGCGCACCAAGATGTGCGTCATCATATTCAAGGCGCCAACGAATACGCCAACCCTGAACTCTATCGAATCGCCCTCAAGCTCGCGACTGGCGCAGGCAAGACAACCGTGATGGCCATGCTCATCGCTTGGCAAACCCTAAATGCCGTGCGCATGCCGAGCAGCCCGCGGTTCACGAGCGGTTTTCTCATTGTCACTCCCGGCATTACCATCCGTGACCGCTTGGCGGTACTCGAGCCCAACCATCCCGACAACTTCTACAAGAAGTTCGAGCTCGTTCCGAGCGATATGCGCTCGCAGCTTGGCAGGGCGAAGATTGTTATCACCAATTTCCATGCGTTCAAGCCGCAAGAACGCACGAAATTAAGCGCAGGGGGCAGGAAATTGCTCGCAGGTAACGGCGAGCCAATTTCGACCATGGAAACCGAAGGCCAGATGCTCTCGCGTGTGTGTTCAGAATTGCTGGCCATGAAGAATGTGATGGTCATCAACGACGAGGCACATCACTGCTATCGCGAGAAGCGAGGCGACTCCGAAGAAGGCAACAAGGATAGTGATGCGAAAGCAGAGGCCAAGCACAACACCGAATCGGCGCGTCTATGGATCAGCGGCATTGAAATTCTTCAGCGACAGGTCGGCGTGCGCTATGTGTTCGACCTCTCCGCCACACCGTTCTTCTTGAGTGGGTCAGGGTACCGTGAAGGTACGCTTTTCCCATGGACAATGAGTGATTTTTCGCTGCTCGATGCCATCGAATGCGGCATCGTCAAGCTACCTCGGGTGCCTGTCGCCGATGATGTCTCCATAGGTGAATTGCCGCGCTTCCGCGAATTGTGGAAGCATGTAGGCTCGCAACTGCCGAAGAAAAGGCGCAAGCTTGCCAGCCTGCTTGAGCCGGCTGCCTTGCCGACCGACCTCGAAAATGCACTGACCACGCTCTACGGCCACTACCGGCAGACCTTTGATAAATGGCAAGCCGCTGGTATCCTCATGCCGCCAGTGTTCATTGTGGTGTGTAACAACATCGCGACATCCGAGCTTGTCTACAAGTTTATCGCTGGCTTTGAGCCAGAAGATAGCAACGGATTCGCCACCCCAGGGCGTCTCGATCTCTTTTCTAACTATTCGAGAGACGGCGTGCGCCTTGAGCGGCCACGCACACTCCTGATCGACAGCGAGCAACTCGAATCGAGCGAAACTCTGAGCGACACCTTCCTCAAGGCCGCAGAAGATGAAATCATAAGCTTCAAGCGCGAACTACAAGAGCGCAAGCGCGACACCCAAGCCGATCTGACGGTCGAAGACCTCCTGCGCGAAACCTTGAACACGGTCGGCAAGCCCGCTCGCCTCGGCGCCTCGATTCGCTGCGTGGTATCGGTCGCCATGCTATCCGAAGGATGGGATGCCAATACCGTGACGCACATTCTCGGCGTCCGCGCCTTCGGCACGCAATTGTTGTGCGAACAGGTGGTGGGCAGAGCGCTTCGTCGTCAATCCTATGCAACGAATAACGAAGGCAAATTTGAAGTCGAATACGCCGATGTGCTCGGCATCCCCTTCGACTTCGCAGCCGAGCCCGTCGTCGCACCGCCGCGCGCGCCCGCCCCGCCCACGCATGTCCACGCCGTGCGCCCCGACCGCGATCATCTGCGGATCGAGTTCCCACGAGTGCAAGGCTATGCCTATGACCTTGGCGATGAGAAACTCCACGCAACGTTCTCTGATGCGTCAGTTCTCAGATTGACGCCGGAAAAGGTCGGGCCGAAGCTCATAGAGAATCAGGGCATTCTCGGAGAGAGCATCAAACTCACGCCAGAGCTTTTGAACAGTGTCCGAAACTCAACGATTGCGTTTCATCTCACCAAATGTCTTGTGAAGACGCACTTCTGCGATGCGGATCGCTCGCCGCGCCTGCATCTCTTCGATGACTTGCTCGGCATCGCACGCGAGTGGCTAGATAAGGGGTGCTTGGTATGCGAAGCAGGCACCAAGCCATCGCAATTGCTCTACTCGCTGCTCGCCGATGAAGCTTGTGTCAAGATCGTGCAGGCCATTCATGGCCGCTCCGGGAGACGACACATACGCGCCGTACTCGATCCGTACAATCCCTGCGGCTCGACTGATGATGTCGATTTCCATACGACCAAGACCGACCTTTGGCAACCCGACTCAAACCGCAGCCATATCAGCCATGCCGTGTGCGACAGGGGTTGGGAGCGGCACTTCTGTTGGATTTTAGACAAGCATGAACGGGTGAAAAGCTATGTCAAGAACCACGGACTTGGCTTTACTGTGCCGTATCGAAAAGCTGGCAGGATGCACGAATATGTACCAGATTTCATTGTTGTTGTCAGTGAAAAGGACTTGAATCAATGGCATGTCGTGGTCGAGATCAAAGGCGAACAGACAGAAGAGTCCAAGATCAAGTCGCAGGCCATCCAGAACGAATGGCTGCCAGCCGTGAAAAAGCTTAAAAGATTTGGTCGCTGGGAATTCATTGAACTCACCGATATCAATACCATGGAACACGAGTTCAACCGCTTTGTGGAGGGGCTGCCGCCGTGGCCGATACATGACTTCAAGGCGATGCTGGCAGCGGCGCCGCTTGAAGGGATTGATCTTGAGCGTCCGCCGTCCCCAAGTCGAGAAATCGACTTTTTCTGATGTACTTGTTGGACACCAATGTGGTCTCAGAGATTCGCAAAGGAGATAGATGCGATGAGCAGGTCGCGAGCTGGTACCGAGGAACAGATGCCGCAACCTTGTATCTCAGCGTGATGGTGACAGGTGAGATACGGCGCGGCATCGAACGGGCAAGTGTTCGCGATCCTCGACAGGCCGAACACCTCTCCAACTGGCTCGAAAGCATCGAGCAACACTATCGCGGACGCATACTCGCGGTGGATGCTCGCATCGCCGATGAATGGGGCAAGATGACAGCGATACGCGCAGACCACGATGTTGACTGCCTGCTTGCTGCGACCGCCAAAGTGCACGGTCTGACGTTGGTCACGAGAAACGTCAAGCATGTTGAAGATTTGGGCGTCCAAGTGTTCAACCCCTTCGAATATTCTTGAAACTTCAGCCGAGGCCCACGGTATGGCAAAAGCGAACCAATCGAAAACTGTGACTTCCTTCACGCACCGAGAGCCCTCTCGTACCAACATCCCGACTTCGGAGATGGAATCCCTCGTGCGGGATGAAGACAAGACGCCGATTCAAGTCGCCTATGAGCGAAGGAACCGAGACCTCGACCCGCAACTCATCTGGCGCGGCAAGTACCAACAGGACGAAGCGGATTTGCATGTGCAAGCACCGCCGCTTTATATCCAAGAGAAGGTGCATCCCAAGGCGTTGATTGACGATTTACGCAGGGAGAGTTCGCAAGAAGCGCCTGATCTTTTCTCAGATTTCAACGGCCTACCAGACGCTGATGCCAAGACTGAGTTCTATCAGCACGAACAAAACTGGTCGAATCGCATGATCTTGGGCGACTCGCTACAGGTGATGGCGAGCCTTGCCGCACGTGAGGGGCTGCGCGGCAAGGTGCAGTGCATTTATTTGGATCCGCCGTATGGGATCAAGTTCAACTCGAACTTTCAGTGGTCTACGACTAGCAAAAACGTCACCGACGGCAAGATTGCTCACATCACCCGTGAGCCGGAGCAAGTGAAAGCGTTTCGAGATACTTGGAGGGACGGTATTCACTCATATCTCACCTACCTACGGGATCGGTTGACCGTCGCACGGGCCCTGTTGACAGACAGTGGTTCAATCTTTGTGCAGATTGGAGATGAGAATGTGCATCGGGTGCGAGCGCTCATGGATGAGATCTTCGGAGAAGAAAACTATATCTCGATGATATCTTTTCGCACACACAGTCCCTTAGGAGTCAAATACATCTCAAATCCATATGACTTTATCCTTTGGTATGGGAAGAACGCAACGGCACTCAAATATAGAGACCTATGGCTCCCGAAGGCTATTGGGAAGGGAAGCCAGTACCAGTATGTTCAAGAAGTTGATGGATGTCGGAGACCGATGTCAACTTCTGAAAGGTCAGAGACGGAACGGAGACCGCCTGATTCACGTGTATATCGACTAGTCCCACTTCGATCAACCGGCTATACAGCTAGTTGTACCTTCGAGTTCAGTTTCCAAGGGAACCTCTACCCACCTCCTAACGGGCGGAGCTGGGCCACCACTCGCCAAGGCATGCAGACCTTGTCAAAGGCGATGCGCACACATTCATCTGGCGAGTATTTGAATTTTGTCCTATTTCATGACGATTTTTCTGCTATGAGACTTTCTGGAGCTTGGAACGATACCTATGCAGAACTCATGAGCTCATATGTGGTGCAAACAAGTACACTCCCAATACAACGCTGCATCCTAATGACCACCGACCCCGGCGATCTCGTCCTAGACCCCACCTGCGGTTCCGGCACCACCGCTTATGTCGCCGAGCAATGGGGCCGTCGCTGGATCACCGTCGACACATCCCGCGTCGCCCTCGCCCTCGCTCGTGCGCGCATCATGGGCGCTCGCTATCCGTACTATCTGCTTGCCGATAGCCGCGAAGGGCAACTCAAAGAAGCCAAAGTCACTCGCTCCGCGCCATCTGAACTCCCCACCTACGAGCACATCAGCCAAGGCTTCGTCTACGAGCGTGTGCCGCATATCACCCTGAAGGCCATCGCCAACAACACGGAAATCGACACCATCTATGAAGAACGGCAACCAGCCGTCGAGTCTGCGCTCGCAGCACTCAACCGCGTACTTTTGGGACACCCGACTCCGTTTCAAGTCCAAACCGGCGGTCGCAAAGGCGATGCCATCCGATTCGATGCCGCCAATGAGCGTGCGACACTCCCAAGCGGTGAAGAAGCCTCCGCTGCCGAGCTCCTCGAATGGGAAGTCCCGCGAGAAGCTCCTGACGATTGGCCGAAAAGCGCCCAAGAACCGCTCGCACAGTTCTGGCAAGCACGCATCGAACGGCAGCGAGAAATCGACGCATCGATTGCGGCGCGCGCCGACTTCGAGTTGCTTTATGACAAGCCCTACGAAGACAAGAAGAAGGTCCGCGTCGCCGGCCCCTTCACGGTCGAATCACTCAACCCACACCGAATGGCCGAGGCTTCGCCTGTCAGCCGCGACCCTGCGCCACCGCAAATTCAAGACCATCGCGGCGAATACCAAGTGATAGGCCCGCCCGCCATTTCGGACTACGATTTCTTCGGCATCATGCTCGAGCAACTTCGTATCGCTGGCGTGCAGCAGAAGGATAAAAAAAACAGAATCGAATTCGAATCGCTCGTCGGCTTTCCGGGCACCCTCATCTGCGCCGAAGGCCACTACTCCGATGGCACGAAGTTGCGTCGCGCGGCTATCCTCATCGGCCCGGAGCACGGTACTGTTGGCAGGGAAGACCTCATCGAAGCTGCGCGCGAAGCAGCCGAGTGTCAATTCGATGTCCTGATCGCCTGCGCCTTCAACTACGATGCCCAAGCCACCGAAGTCAACAAACTCGCCAAGCTTCCAATCTTGAAGGCGCGCATGAACGCTGACCTGCACATGTCCACAGATCTGAAAGACACCAAGCATAGCAACCTGTTCGTCATCTTCGGCGAGCCTGACATTGAAGTGCTCGATGCGCCTGACGATCAAATTCGCGTCAAGATTCGAGGTATCGACATCTTTGATCCGCGCACCGCCGAAGTGCGTTCAAGCGAACCCGATGACCTCGCCTGCTGGTTCGTCGACACCGACTACAACATGGAGAGCTTCTTCGTGCGCCACGCCTACTTTCTCGGCGCGAACGACCCCTATAAGAACCTCAAGCGCACGCTCAAAGCCGAGATCGAGGAGGAAGTCTGGCTGAGCTTGAAATCGGACACATCGCGTCCATTCCCGAAGCCCAGATCCGGACGTATCGCAGTCAAAGCGATTAATCACTTGGGCGATGAGGTGATGAAAGTGATTCGCGTCGATAGGGCGCAACAATGAACGAATCGAAAGAGAATCCGTTTACGCCTGGGGCTGGGCTCAAGCCACCCTATCTGGGCGGCCGGGATGCAGTGATTGACAAGATGTTCCGGCGTAGCTTGGACAGAACACTACAAGGGTGCCCCTCGCCAAAGGATATCGTCATATACGGGCCGCGAGGTGTCGGCAAAACCTGTTTGATTAGCGTCGTCGAAGACACCTTAAAGTCAATGCACGAAACGCAACCAACCAGGATCAAGAACCGGATCAGAGTTGTCCCTCTGACAGCGGGCGACCTGCGCTCTGAAGCGGATATAGAAATCCAATTGATCTCCCTGTTCGGGCAGTCCTTCTGGAAAAAGTTCATTCCAGAAAAGGCCGAGATTAACCTACTGCCACTGAGCGTTCTATATGAGAGGAAAACCACCCCATTTAGTCAGGTACGCGAGGAATTCGCGAAGCGATCACAGCGCACTCCGGTTGTCATCACCATTGACGAAGCGCACACCTTGAATCCAGAGATCTTCACAGCGATCTCGAACCATAGTGCAATGATTCGCAAAGCTGGTGGGGCACTGACCGTCATATTTTCAGGGAAACCTCACCTGCTTTATATGGCGAGCGACTCCGGTGCTTCCTTTGGCGACAGATTTGAGAAGCTCGATATCGCATTGCTCGACGCAAAAGCGACTATTGATGTCATCCGAATCCCTTTTTCCAAGCACGGAATCGACGTTGATGAAGAGGTACTGACGAACATCGCCAACGATACGCAAGGCTATCCACACTTCGCGCAAATCTGGGGAGAAAGACTTTGGGAGCAATGTCGCAAGACTGGTCGCTCAAGAATACGCAGCAGCGACTATACAGGTGCTTTCGATGAAGTCCGGGAGGAACGCAAGCTTCTTTATGGAAGCCGTTACCGTCTATGGAAAGGGCGCGACGAGGCGCTGCTTCAACGCATCAACGAGCGATTGCGTGCGCTCAACACCCTGCCGAGCGAAACTGGCGTCAAGTCGATCATCAAAGAAGAGTTGATAGGCCAAGGCAGGGATGCCGACACCTTTGACGAGGTGTTCGACAAGATGATCGAAAGCGACTATGTGTGGCAGCCGCAAGGCCAAGATGCAATGTCATTCTCCCTGCCGAGTTTTGTTTCGCATATCGCTGAGATTGGCTCTCAAGCATGAGTGGCTTAGGGGGGAAATCGTGTGCCTCTTGCTCGCATTCGTGCTTTCCCCAAGCCTAGGCCAAGCCCAAATTGAGCGCATGTGGCGCACAGGGCCGCCATTCTAGCGTCAATCTGCTTGATCGGACTCAAGAGTTGCGGCGCATATTGAATTTCGTCGATGGTGAATGGTGGCTCAAGGTCTTTCATGAAGAGCATGGGATCGAGATTCGTGCGCTCAAGGCGGCATGGGCATCGTCATGCAGACTGTCGGGATACCATATGCGTTCGCCCACTTCATCAACGAGCACAATGAAGCAACTTGACAACAAAGCCGCCCTTGTCACCGGCGGCGGACAGGGTGTTGGCCAGGGCATCGCCCTCGCGCTCGCCGCAGAAGGCGCGAAGATTGCCGTTGTAGGACGCACAGCGGAAAAGCTTGAAAACACTGTCCGCATCATCACTGAGCGTGGCGGCACAGCGATTGCGGCCGAGTGCAACGTCAAATCGAGCAGCGATTTAGAGAACGCCGTCGATACCTGCGTCAGTCAGCTTGGCGGCCTTCATATCCTCGTCAACAATGCCCAGGAAGTACCGCTCGGCACGCTTGATCAAGTCTCAGACGAAGCGTTCACCGCCGGATTCGAGTCCGGCCCACTCGCAACCCTGCGGCTTATGAAGCTCGCCTATCCACACCTCAAGGGCGATGGCTCGATCATCAATCTCGCGAGCACCGCCGCCATGCGCTGGGACATGGCGAGCTATGGCGCCTACGCTGCGGTCAAGGAAGCCATCCGCTCGCTGACGCGCGCCGCCGCGTGCGAGTGGGGCATGGAAGGCATTCGCAGCAACGTCATCTTGCCGCACGCCAAATCGCCCGGTCTGGTTTGGTGGATGGAGAACAACCCGGAGGAAGCCGAGGCCTTTCAGCGCAGCATTCCTCAAAGGCGTGTCGGCGAATGCGAAGAAGATATCGGACGCTTCGTCGTGCAGCTTTGCAGCGAAGGGTCTCGCTATGTGAACGGCCAGACGATCGCCGTGGATGGCGGCCAAGCGTTCCTAGGCTGATCGGCTCAGACAATGACGCCATCACGCACCTACCGATACTTCGTGCTCGGGGTGCTGCTCGTCGCCTATGTCTTCGCCTTTATCGACCGGCAGTTGATGAGCATCCTCTTGGAACCCATCAAGGCCGAATTCGGTGTGTCGGACACGGCCATGGGCTTTCTCACAGGGTTCGCCTTCGCGCTCTTTTACGCAACGCTCGGCGTGCCGGTGGCGCGGCTTGCCGACAATTGGTCGCGGCGCAACGTGCTTGCAATCTCCATGGTCGTTTGGAGTGCCGCCACCGCACTGTGCGGCCTTGCCGCAAGCTTCTGGCAGTTGGCGCTGTATCGATTCGCCGTCGGCATTGGCGAGGCTGGCGGCACACCGCCTTCACATTCGCTGATTGCGTCCTATTTCCCGGTGACCGAGCGAGCGACGGCCATGGGCATCTTCGGCACCGGCTCGCAAATTGGCATTCTCATCGGCATGTTTGGAGGCGCTCTCATCGCCACGCACATGGGATGGCGCTGGGCGTTCATTGTCTTTGGCGTACCGGGTGTGCTTATTGGTGCACTCGTCGCCCTGCTCATTAAGGAGCCTGCCAAGCCTCCACCGCCTCAAAGATCGAGTATATCCGCAGACCTCGGCCGCCTCTGGCGCATCCCCTCGTTCGCCATCATTGCCTTCGCAGCCTCACTCACCGCCATCGCTGGCTTCGGCATGGGCACATGGTTTCCAAGCTTCCTGATCCGCGTTCATGGCCTATCGCTAACCGAAGCTGGCCTCTTGCTTGGCATCATGGGCACGACCGGCGCGCTCATCGGTGCCGTCTCCGGCGGCGTTCTGTGCGACCGACTGGCTAAAAAAGACTTGGCCTGGCAGCTCAGGCTGCCTGCTGTTGGCGCTGGCCTATCAGCAGTCTTCCTCGGGATTTTTCTCGTCTATCCAGAAGGGCATCTTGCGCAGATTGGCGAATTTCGCGTACCGGCCGCGAGTACGTTTCAATTCTTGGGGGCGGTCGTTTCCGCATTTTGGATCGGCCCTTCTTCCGCCGCCGTGCAAACGCTCACGCCCGCGCACTTGCGCTCGCAGGCTTCGGCCATCTTGCTGCTGCTGCTGAATTTGATTGGGTTTGGAATCGGCCCTGTGCTCGTTGGGTTTTTAAGCGACAGATTGACTCCGTTCTTTGGCGCGCACGCGATTCGCTACGCCATGCTGATCAGCCTCGTCACGGTGGTCATCGGCAGCTATCTGTTCTGGCGCGGCGGCAATCAATACCGACACGCTTTTCGCTCGCACGGCTCAACACAAGGAGACACGCCATGAAGCACCTTGCCGCCGCCCTCACCCTGTTCGCACTACAAACAGTTCACGCGCAGCAAGCACCGCTCGATCTACCTGATTTTCCGAACTATCCGCCGCCGCACACCGAACTTGAGGAAGGCGCTCAAGGCGCAATCTACTTTGCGAGCGCAAGCCCGTTCGATCTTGATGTGATCTTGAGCGGCACAACGGCAACACCAACGACGGGACTCGGCTACCTGACACTGCCGCAAGGCGTGGAGGACCTTGCGCCTGCGATGGTCATCCTGCCTGGCAGCGGTGGCATACAGCGCGGACGCGAGCATGAATATGCTGAATTCCTGAACGGGCTCGGCATCGCTGCGTTTGTCATCGAATATTACGAGCCGCGTGGCCTCACACAGGATATCGATTACATGATCCGCACCGCAGCAGTCACAGAATTTGACTTGATCACTGATGCCTACGCCGCACTCGAACTTTTGAGCAGCCATCCGAGCATCGATGGCGCACGCATCGGCGTGGTTGGCTTTTCATATGGCGGCATGGCAAGCCGTCTCGCGATGGATGCGCGCATCCATCAAGCGCTCGCACCAGCGCATCCTGGCTTCAAGGCGCATATCGATGTCTACGGCCCATGCTTCCAGGTGCTCGGCACCAAGGCCACCAATGGCGCACCACTGCTGACTCTTCGCGGCAGCGAGGACGCTTCAAACGATCTCAATGCCTGCGGTGAACGCGAAGATGAACTGCGCGCGATTGGCGTTGAGGTGACGGCCATCGTCTACCCGGGGGCGGACCATGCGTGGGAAAACGAAGCGCCGCGAGCTTTTCGGGAAGGCGCGCCTTATCTGCAAGGCTGCGAATGGCACTACGATGAAAAGGGGGTGCCTCATGTTGAGGATCAGAAGCTCTTCGAATACGGGCTTGGGAGCTCCCGTGCACAGCGCATCGAAGCCCGCTTCACGAGCGGCGCGCGACTGCAAAAGTGCGTCAAGTTTGGCTATATCGTGGGTCGCGATGAAACCGTCCGCGCACGCGCGTTCGATGACGCTGCGAAGTTCCTAGAAGCACACTTGTAAAATCATCGAATCAGCGAGACGAACACACCGAGGTCAAGGCGCGCCCAATTTCGATCTGCCGTGATAACCGAACCACTTTCTCGACGCGCCAGAGCAATGCACGCCCTATCGCCGAGAGAAAGCCCCGCTGACCGAGTCGCGCCGCGCAGCGCTCCTGCTGCAATTGCCGAAGCTTCATCAAAGGCAAAAATTGGAATCCCGTACCTCAGAAGCCATTCTTGCGCCTGTAATCGGCCCAAGCCTAGATCAACAAAACGTCCGACAACTTCAGATGCGTTCACCGCAGACATAATGCCCTCGCCGAGTGAGCTTTGTGCAGCCTCTGCCCCGCTCTCATCAAACGCAATGGCTAGCAGCGCTGAACTATCGAACACTATCGGAGTCTTCATTATTCCTGCCCCCACAACGCACGCCGCTCAGCAAGGAATTCATCGACCACGCTTATGCCCGGCGCCTTCAGCGAACGTGCTACCTGCTGCATGTGCCGAATAGCGGCGTCTCTGGACACCATCCGCAATTCTCCTGATTCGATACGAGCCGTCACATGACCATCGGCACCAAGAAGCATGGCTTCGCGCATCTCTCTCGGAATGACCAAGCGACCATCGGAAGCCACTTTCAAAGCTCTCGGAGCCATATCGAGAATTTCATGTTCGATGCTCTTTGAATCGGCATGCGCCGTCTCATAATTCGATTTCCAATAGTGGTACTGAGTGCTCGCAGTAGCTGCGTTGCCTGCTTCTCTTTCCACTTCGGCGAGCACATCACAGCGACGCGCGCGCGAACCGGTCTCTTCTGAAATTCGGTCAGCAATCTCCCACACGCGGCCTGTTCTCGTGCCTGCAGCTGGCCGCGGATATGTGACTCGCCGAGTCTTTTCTTCTTTCAATTCCCTGCCTGCCCTATTTGACCTCAATTATTTGACAAAATATACACTACATGGAAAAAAATTAACAATATGAAAAAATACCATATAAATGGATGTGACGCTGGGGCTATGCTCAATCGCATAGTCACGCGCGATGCCACAAAGATGCCGGTTGGTCGTCATATCGGCTATGTGACATAAAGCATCTGGTCGCCAGTGGTGAAGGCCAACATCGCCTTCGCCATGATTGAATCCAAGCACATCTCAGACGAATTCTGAGCGGAAATAAACTACGAGAAGGAACTGCGATGACAAGGGCGTCTCGTATGTTGATGGAAATGCGCTCTTCGATTATGGCCTTAACGGTCTGCTCAAGCCTTTCCGCATCGCTATAAGACAATGGCATCAGTTCGGAGCTTAGCGTTCTTCACGCAGCATGGGCTCGCGTCTATGCCTATCCACTGACGCCCTAGTGCCTTCGCCACGGCCGTCGTCGTGCCGCTTCCGACGAAGCAATCTAGCACTGTGCCGCCTTCGGGCGAATACAAACGGATCACGCGCCGCGCTAATTCCTCTGGGAACTCGGCTTCGTGCCGGTCGTTGCGCCGCACAGACCGGATTTTCCATACGGCGCGTGAACCCCATTCCGACCATTCAGAATCGGCCAGCCGGGCGCGGTCGTATTCCACGATGCCCGGCTGCCAGAAAACATACACATGCTCAAACTCGTCAACGGCCTTGTAGCTAGTTGAGTGCCATCGGCTGTTTGCCCAACACGGGTCTTTGTGCCAGATGCGCCGGTCGTACAAGTACAGGCCCGCCTCCGCCGCCCACTGCTCTACCATGCAGCCAGTCAGGACGATCTTGGTGGCGCACTCATGCTTTCCGCCACGCACGTTGTTGCCTTCCAAACGGCGCTGTACGGTCTGTTCACTGCACCCCAACAGCGCCGCCAATTGGTGCCGGTTCGCATCGGGATGCTTGGCCTTCATTGCCAGTACGTCTTCACGAGTCACCTGACTGACCTTACCGCGAATGTTGTCGGCTTGGAATCGCTGTCGTCGCTAAGCGTCGGCAAAGGCTCGGTCAACACAACGTTTGGCGTAGGCATCAAGACAAGCCGACTGAATGGAAGCTGGCATATTATGCCATTGCGCCTAGCTCGCAGGAATACCTTGCCCTCGTCTCAGCGAGACGCACGCACCGAGGTCAAATTCAGAAATCAGCAGGCGGTGTGAGCTTAGCGTGCTGCGGGGCATAGAATGGCGACTGCTTGATCTGACAACGCGCAATCTTGCTGTAGTGGCGCAGTTCCTTCTCGTAGTTGATGTGCGCCCAGAGCTCGCCTGAGATGTGCTTGGATTCAATCATGGCGAAGGCGATGTTGGCCTTCACCACTGGCGACCAGATGCCTGAGGTCACATAGCCGACATCACGCCGGCAGGCTTTACTGTTGTAGATGAACGATCCTGCGGCAGGCTTGTTGCCTTCAATATCGAGCTTGGTCAGGGAAACACGAGGCCCGCGCTTAGATTCTGCGAGCAGCGCCGTGCGCCCATTGAAATGCGGCTTCTTGAAATCGACCATCGAGTCGAGGCCAAGCTCGAAAGGCGTCTGATCGTGCTCGAAGCGAATGGTTTTGAGCGCCTCGTTGAACTCAGCGCCCGGCATGATAAAGCCTGCTTCGAGGCGCAGCATGTTGGTGGCGACCTCCCCAAACGGATGAATGCCGAAGTCCTCGCCTGCCGCATAGAGCGCATCCCACAAGGCCAATGCGTCTTCAGCACTCACCCACAGCTCATAGCCGAGATCGCCGGTAAAGCCGGTTCGAGATGCCATGAAGCGAAGAGCGCCCAATTCAAATCGGCGAATCTCGAACGGACGCACCTCTTCAATGCCATCAAGCCCCATGCAACGCAGCGCAGCACAGGACGTGGGGCCTTGAAAAGAGAGCGCTGCCAGATCATCACTCTTATCTTTGATGACAAGGTCATCAAAGCCAATTGCACTCTTCTTCAGCCACGCCGTCGAAGGACTGCCGCATGTGAGCATAAACGCATCTTCAGCGAGGCGGAAAATCGTGCCGTCGTCAATGAGCCGCCCTGCCCCGGTACACCACAGCACATAGCTCACGCGACCAACCCGCATCTTGGTGACATCGCGCGTCACCATGCGATTGAGCATAGCCTCGGCGTCGCGTCCACTCACATGGTATTTCTGCATGGGGCTGATGTCGTAGATGCCGCACGCATTACGCACCTTGAAGTATTCAAGCTCGGCATCGAAATACTGTTCGGCCGCAAGATAGCCATTCCACGACGACCAGCGGCCCTCAAGGTTGAATGCTTGAGTGCGCGCATGAAAAGGCGTTGGCAGCGCCCGCTCAAGTGAGAAATCGGGCGCACTATTCATCGTCGCAATCGTCTTCCGGCACGGTACTCGGCTTTCTCAAATCGAGGAGAATCTCGCGCGCAGCATTGGCGCCGCAAGCAGAAGACACGCCGCCGCCAGGATGAGTCGATGAGCCGCACATGTACATGCGCTTCACCGGCATCCGATACTGCGCATAGCCGGGGAACGGCCGATTGAACAATAGCTGATCGATGGTCAGCTCACCTTGAAAAATATTACCTTCGGTGAGACCGACTTCCTGCTCTATCTCGTGCGGCGTCCGCACTTCCATATGCAAAATAAGATCTTTGAATCCCGGGCTGTACGCCTCGATACGCTCCACCACGGCCTGCCCGAAGGCGTCGCGCTTCTCCGGCGTCCACGGCCCGTCCGACAACTCCGCCGGGCAATATTGAATAAAGTTCGACATCCAGTGCTTGCCGGGCGGCGCAACGGTCGGATCCCAAGCCGACGGGATGACGGATTCAATGAACGGCACGTCCGAGAAGCGCCCGCGCTTCCAGCAATCAAAGGCGCGCTCCAAGGTGTGCATGGAGCCCGGATACGCCTGCGAGCCGCGGTTCACATAGGGATTATCTGGCACGCCAGTGAACTTGGGCAGCGCATCGAGCGCGATGTTGACCTTGCCGGACGAACCATGGAACTTGTATTTGCTGGCCTTTTCGAATATGCCCGGCGGCAGGTCGCGCTTGTCCATGATCTTGGTGAAGGTGCGCTTGGCATCAAGGTTGGAGACGACGATCTTGGAATGAATCTCCTCGCCATTTGCCAATACCACGCCGCACGCGCGGCCATGCCTTACAAGCACGCGCACCACTTCCGCTTCGCTCCGCACAGCACCGCCAAACGAGCGTAGTGCCGATTCGAGCGCCTTTGAAATCGCGCCCATGCCGCCGCGCGCGAGCCCCCACGCGCCGACATTGCCATCGACGTCGCCCATGACGTGATGCAGCAAGATGTACGAAGACCCAGGCGAATGCACGCCCAAGGCCGTGCCGATGATGCCCGAGCTCGCCATTGACGCCTTGATGAGGTCGGTTTCGAAGTATTCGTCGAGAAAATCCGCCGCGCTCAAGGTGAAGAAGCGCACATACTCATAGATTTCCTTTTCCCCCAATGACCAGAACTGCTTGGCGAGAAAGAGCAGTTCGCGAATATCCCTGATGCGCATCCAGGCTGGGTCTGGTGGCGTCCTGAGCAGCGTCTTGCGAATAATCAGCGCGTAGCGCGTCAAATCTGCGCGGATGCGGAGCTTGGCATCCGCATCGTGGCGCGAATGGCGTTTGAGTTCATTGTAGGCGGCGGACTTGCTGTGGTAGGAGATGAGCGCATTGCCGGCATCGCCGAAGTTGATGGTGCCAAGATAGGGGATGAGCATGAGTCCGTGGCGACCGAGATCTAAATCCCGATGCAGGACTTGGCGCATCATGCTGCACACATAGGAGCAGTTGGAGTAGGTCCAGCCATCGTAGAGCTCGCGCGAAACCGCCGCGCCGCCAATGTAGTCGTTCTTCTCCACCACCAGCACATCGAGCCCGGCCTTCGCAAGATACGCCGCATTGGTCAGGCCGTTGTGCCCGGCGCCGATGACAATGGCATCGTAGCGCTTCACCGAAGTATCTCCTTGGCGGCATTGTGCCCGGGGATGCCAGTCAGGTCTCCGCCCGGATGCGAGCCTGCGCCACACAGAAACAATCCTGAAATCGGCGTTCTGTACTGGGCTGCCCCGTAGGTCGGGCGCATCATAATGAGCTGGTCGAGTGCGATATCGCCATGATGCCAATGCCCGCCGCTCACGCCATAGCGCACTTCTAAATCGACAGGTGTCAGCAATTCAGTCCCTATCACCAGGTCGCGCAGCCCAGGCGCATAGTGTTCGAGCACATTCAGACATCGAGCTAGCAATAGCTGCCGCGTCATATCATCCCAATTGTCGGCTTGCGCATAAGGCGTGTAGAGCACGTTTGCTGACAAGACCTGCCCGCCTGCTGGCGCTAGGCTCTGGTCGGCGAGGCTCGGCAGTGTGACTTCGAGCACAGGCACCTGCGGAATACGTCCATACTTGGCATCGTCAAACGCCCATTCAATCGAATCCATCATTGGCGCAAGAATGAAGCGTCCGCGTGGCGCCTCAAGGCCAGCAAATGTAGGCGCGGTGCGCAGCGCCAAGTGTAGCTTCGAGACGAGGCCGCGGTCACGAATGCGATTGATCCGACCTGCAAACTCAATCTCAAGCTGATCGCCGCCAACAAGTTGCAACAAGGTCGTCTTCGGGTCTGCGGAGGAGACGACGCGCACCGCTTCGATATGCTCGCCATCTGCGAGCTCGACACCAGTTGCGCAGAGGCACTCCGAGCGCGGTTCAATCGTCACGCGCTCGACTCGCTTGCTTAAGCGAATTTCGACACCAGATGCGCGCGCCGAGGCTTCGAGCGCACAGATGAGCGAGTCCGCGCGCGCGCTTGTCAGAGACCTGTCCGCCATACGGTAGAGAAGCGCGAGCAGCGAGTTGTTGGGAGAGCGCGGCGCCTGCCGTGAACCAATCAGCGCATCCCAGGACAGCATCGCTTTGAGACCGGGATGATCGAAATACTCATCAAGCAGATCGCGGATTGGCAGAGCGACAATGCGCAGGAATTCGCGCATATCGTCCTTGCCGAGCGCCCGCATCTTGAGGCCGAGATGCGCAAACGACATCATTTCGGAAAGATGATTGTTGCCAATTGGCGGGACCGTTTTCAGCCAGAACGGCGCAAGCATGGAGGCGATGCGCCGCAGCAAGTGCCGGTATTGTTGATATGCCGCTTGCTCGCCCGCATCGACCCCTGAGAGATGGCCATCGACAAGCGCAATGTGCGCGCCATCAGCATCAGGATTGAGCCACGTCAGCGGGATGTCGGCATATGCGCCGTCGAAGCCATGTTTGACAAGGTTCAAATCTTTGCTGATGCGCTCAGGAAAGTGCGACACATGCTGCGCGTTGGCGCATCGATAGCCATCGTGAAACTCATGCTGTGATGCAAGGCCGCCGCATCTGTCCTGGCTTTCCACCACCAGCACCCGCTGTCCGTGCTTGGCGAGGTAGGCGGCGCAAACGAGACCGTTATGACCAGCGCCGATGACGATGGCGTCAAAAGACATGAAAACCAAAGCGACAAAAGTCGATGCCCCAATGCTACACCATCAACAACAGATGCTCGCGCTCCCACTCAGTGACAATGTTCGAGAAGTCCTCCATCTCGTCGCGCCGCATCAGGACAAAGAGTTTGACAAACCGCTCGCCGAACAGCTCTATCAGGGGCTCACAGCGCTCAAGTGCATCAAGCGCATCGGGCAAGGTGCGCGGGAAGCCGAAGCCGTGCGCCCAGGCGCTGCCCTTGACTGGTTGTGTCGGTTCGAGGTTCTCCTTCATGCCTAGGTAGCCACAGGCGAGGCTGACGGCGATCGCAAGGTACGGATTATTGTCAGCACCCGGAATACGGTTTTCAATGCGCGTCGCTGCGGCCTCGCATTTCGGCACCCTGAAGCCAGCGCTTCTGTTGTCGAAGCCCCATTCGATGTTGGTCGGACACGATTCGGCGCCTTCGAAGCGCCGGAACGAATTGATATTCGGCGCGAACAAGGCAATGGCAGGCGGCGTGTATTTCTGCAAGCCGCCGAGGTAGGCATGGAAGCGCTTGTTCACATTGCCCTTGCTGTCCACAAAGCTGTTCTCGCCGGTCGCCGTTGACACGAGGCTCTGGTGCAGGTGCATGGCGCTGCCTGCCGCAACGCTGATCGGCTTGGCCATAAAGGTGGCAATTTTGCCGTGCGCAAGCGCGGCCTCCTTGGCAATGCGCTTGAAATAGAACATCTCATCGGCCTTGGCAAGTGCTGGCCCATGCAGGAAATTGACTTCAATCTGGCCTTGTCCCATTTCCTGCTGAGCGGATGTCATCCTGATGCTTTGCGCATCGGCGTAGTCGCGAAGGGACTGCAGAAAAGGCGCGTATTCGGCAAGCGCTTCGGACTGAAACGAGCGCGGCGCTGACATGACACGCGCCGACCGGCCAGAAGCCGCCTGCAAAGGCTGCCTCGCATCCGGATTGGGCTCGACGAGATAGAACTCCGCTTCCTGCGCGACAATGGCTTCAAGTTCCATCGCCGCGAACTTCTCGATCATGTGCCTCAAGATGCTTCTCGGCGCGATCTCAAGTGCGCTGCCGTTCAGATGCGCGCAGTCGCAGATGCACTGCGCAGAGGCGTCCGTCCAAGGCTGCGGGACGAGCATCTCCTGGTCTGGTACGAGCGTCATATCCACATCGGCGACATCGATGAGCTCGCGGTCTTCGACCCATCTACCAAGAATGTCCTGGCCGAAGATGGCTTCGGCGATGCGTATCTCCCCTGCGTCAAGCGCCGCGACTTCAAGTGTCTTGCCTTTGGCAATGCCGTTGAAGTCGGGCACGAGGTATTCGACAAATTGGATTTCCCGTTCGGCGCACCAATCGCTGATCTTGGACATGAGGACTCAATGGGACAGTTCAATACATGATGACTTTGCCACATCCAATCCGAGGTTGCTCACCTTGCCCAACGTCAGATGGCGCTCAGGCGGCTACGCCACAACATGTGGCGGGTCGGTTGCTGAAGTCGGGTGCGATTCGCCGACCTGCCGGCGGCGCATCACAAAACCGGCGACCAGTACGCCAAGACCGACAATGACAATCACAAGGCTTGCGAGCGCATTGACATCCGGTGCCACGCCTAGCCGCACTTTTGAGAAGATCAGCATCGGCAGCGTGCTTGCGCCCGGGCCTGAAACGAAGGTGGCAATGACGAGATCATCGAGCGAGAGCGTGAATGCGAGCAGCCACCCGGCAAGCATCGCTGGCGCAATCAACGGCAAGGTGATGTCGCGTGCGACGGCAAAGGGTCGCCCACCGAGATCCATGGCCGCTTCAATCAACGAGCGGTCTAGGGCTGCGAGCCGCGACTGCACCACCACAGCGACAAACGCAGAAGAGAAGGTAATGTGGGCGATGGTGATGGTGAGCGCGCCTCGCTGCGCAGGCCAGCCAATCATGGCTTCACTGGAAATGAAGAACAGCAACAGCGAGAGTCCGGTGATCACCTCGGGCATCACGAGTGGCGCGGCAATGAGCGCAGTGAACACGAGCCGTCCGCGAAACTTGTCCATGTGCGCGAGCGCAAGCCCTGAGAGGGTGCCAAGCACGGTCGCCGCGGTCGCGCTCACTAAAGCGATTCGCAGGCTCAAAAGCGCAGCGTCGATGACCTGCTGGTTGTCAAGCAGCGATGCGTACCAGCGCAGCGAAAAGCCGTTCCAGATGGTGGGAATGCGCGAATCGTTGAAGGAATAGAGAATCAACAGGAAAATCGGCACATACAGGAACGCATAGCCGAAAGCGAGCGACATGACGATGAAGTGTCTTTTCGGCCTCATGCCGCCGCCCTTTGGTAGCGGCTCAGCAGCATCATTGGCACGACGAGAATCACCAGGAGAATGCTCGCGACAGCCGAGGCGAGCGGCCAGTCGCGGTTGGCGTAGAACTCATCGTAAAGCTGCCGCCCGATCATCAGCGAATCGAGTCCGCCAAGCAGCGCGGGAATGACGTATTCGCCGAGTGCCGGAATGAACACGAGCAGACAGCCGGCAATGATACCTGGCCTCGAGATCGGGAAGGTCACGTCCCAGAACACTGTCATGGGCCGCGCGCCCAAATCGGACGCCGCTTCGAGCATTCGAATATCAAGTCGCTCCAAGGTGGCGTACAAGGGCAATATCATGAACGGCAGGTAGGAGTAGACGATGCCGAGGAACACCGCCGTGTCCGTGTAGAGGATTTGCAGCGGCTCGTCAATCACGCCGAGAGCCAAGAGCGCGTTGTTGATGAGGCCCTTGGTGGAAAGAATGCCCATCCACGCATAGACGCGCAGCAGAAACGATGTCCAAAACGGCAGGATGACCAAAAGCAGCAGGATGAAGCGCACATCGGGGCGCGCACGCGCGATGCCATAGGCCATGGGATAGCCAAGCAGCACACATAGCAGGGTCGAGATTGCAGCCACCCAAATGGACTTGAGATAGCTGAGCGCATAGAGATTGTCAGAAACCAAGAATCGATAGTTGTCGAGCGTTGCTTGCAGGACACCCCAGCCAGCTTGTGTCCAATCGAAGAGCGGCGTGAACGGCGGCTGCGCGAGCACCGGGTCTGCGAAGCTGATTTTGAACACAATGAGAAACGGCGCCAGAAAGAACAGCAGCAGCCAGAGATAGGGCAAGCGGATGACGAAAGCTCGCCAGAGGCGGGCTCGTTGCTTGTACGCCTTCAACTCGCTAACGCCTCAAAAGAATCGCGCTCTTGGCATCCCATGACAGGTAGACATGGCCCTGCCGGTCATGCGCGCGCGCCTGGCGCCTGGCGCGATTCTGTTCGCTCACCTGGAGCACTTCGCCGGTGTCGAGCTTGACCCGGTAGGTCGAGTAGTTGCCGTAGTAGCCGAGGCGCAAAATCTGCCCGCGCAGCGAAGGGCCGCCCACAGGCGCACGCTCGCTCATGGAGATTTTTTCAGGCCGCACCGCAATCCAGACGCGACTGCCCACTGTGATGCCAGGCTCAGCATCCATATCAAAAGCAAGATCAAAAGCAAGATCAAGCGTGCCGCAGGCATCGGTGTGCACCCGAATTGTCGCTTCGCCAATGTCACGCACCACGCCTTCAAAGATATTCGTCGTGCCGAAGAACTCGGCGACAAACCTGCTTTCAGGGTACTCGTACATCTCGGTCGGCGTCCCTGTTTGCACGATTTGACCGCCATCCATCACACCGATGCGGCTGGCAAGGCTCATCGCTTCTTCTTGGTCGTGCGTCACTAGAATACACGTCACGCCAAGTTCATCTTGCAGGTTCATCAGTTCGAATTGCGTATGCTCGCGTAAGCGCTTGTCGAGCGCAGCCAAGGGCTCATCAAGCAGCAGCGCTTTCGGACGCTTGATGAGCGCGCGCGCAAGCGCTACCCGCTGCAACTGACCACCGGAAAGCTGGTGCGGCTTGCGATGGCGAAAGTCGGAAAGTCGCACTAGGGCGAGCATCTCATCGACACGCGACGCAATCTCCGCCTTGTCCATGCTTTCTTTTTTCAGCCCGTAGGCGATATTGCCCTCGACGGTCATGTGCGGGAACACCGCATATGACTGAAACATCATGTTGAGCGGACGCTCGAACGCTGGCAGGTCTGTCATGTCCACATCGTCAATGACGATGCGTCCGGCACTCGGCTGCTCGAAGCCTGCAAGCAGACGCAGCAGCGTCGTCTTGCCGCTGCCTGAGCCGCCGAGAATGGCGAATAATTCGCCTTGATAGACATCAAGGCTCAAGTCATCGACAGCCGTGACCTCGCCGAAATGCTTGGACACGCCTTGAATGCGGATGAACGGCTCGCGCACTGACACTTGAAAGCACCCGCGCTACAAGCCTGCCTTGATGCGAGTCCACAGCCGCGAGCGAACACGCTCGATCTTCGGTGGATGCGTAAGCGCGACTGAACTGCGCCGGGTGATGGTCTCATTCGGATAGATCGCCGGATTGGAAGCGAGGTCTGCTTGCACAAACGGCATCGACGGCGGATTCGCATTGGCATAGCCAGTGAAGTTCGAGATCGCCGCGATGACTTCTGGCCGCAGCAAATAGTTCAAGAACAGATGCGCATTCTCGACGTTGCCGGCATCGGCCGGGATAAACGCCAAGTCAAACCAAATGAGCGATGCGTCCTGGGGGATATTGAAGCCGATGTCGATGTCTAGGCCGGCTTCGCGCGCGCGCCTCGCCGCCACCGAATAGTCGCCCGACCAGCTCTGTGCGATGCAGACTTCTTCGCTTGGCAAATCAAGCAGCAGTTTAGTTGAGTCGAAGTATTTGATGTACGGCCGGACGCTGCGCAGGACATCGGCCGCTTGCTTCAGTTCCTGCGGGTCAACCGAGTTGGGGTCGAAGCCGAGATACGCGAGCACGCTGCCGATGACCTCGGTCGCCGAATCGAGCAGGGTGACGCCGCAATCAGCGAACCGCGACACCACATGCGGGTTGAAGACGAGCTCCGCACGGCTCAAGGGCGCATCAGGCATGCGTTCAAGGATCATGCGCCTGTTGTAGGCGAATCCAGTCGTCCCCCACATGTACGGCAGTCCGTATCGATTGTCCGGGTCAAACTCCGTCAAGCGCTCAAGCAGCGCCGCATCCAGGTTCTGCCAATTCGGCAGGCGGGATTTGTCAAGCGGCAAGTACACCCCGGCCGGAATGAGCGGCGCTGAGTTGGATGCGGCATGAAACACAATGTCATATCCTGAGCGCCCGGCAAGCAGCTTGGTATCGACCACGACCGATGAGTTGTAGACATCGTAGTTGACTTTGATGCCGAATTCGGCAGAAAAGTCCTCAAGCGTCGTCTCGCCGATATAGTCCGACCAGTTGTAGATGTTGAGCGTACCACTCGCATTCGCTCCGGCGGCCAGGAGCAGGCACAGCCACCACAGGTGCGTGTCTATTGCTTTGAACATGCGCACACGCTAACACGTCACGGACAGGTATATTGCGCACGCCAGCAAACGACGGAGCGATCGCCCCATGCCAAGAGAAGAGCATACAGGCTCCTATTACGCCGCCACGCGCAACGATGACACGACCTATGCGCCGCTTGCGGGCGAGCATGAAGCCGATGTCTGCATCATCGGCGGCGGATTTACCGGCGTGGCCAGTGCGCTCACCCTTGCTGAGCGCGGTCACCGAGTCGCGCTTGTCGAGCAAAATCGAATCGGCTGGGGGGCTTCAGGGCGAAACGGCGGGCAGCTCATTTGTGGCCTTGCCGGCCGCAATCACCTCGCCAAGCACCTCGGCTGGGAGAAAGTTTGGCAGCTTCACTATCGAGGCAATGAGCTGATCAAGGAGCGCGTCCAAAAGTACGCCATCGAATGCGACCTCAAGTACGGCTTCATTGAGGTCGCGCATAAGAAAAGCCAGCTTGCAGGACTCGCCCAGGATATTCAGTACCACCGAGATGCCGGCCAAGGCGAGCATTTTCGATTGGTTGAGCGCGACGAAACAGCCGAGATGCTCGGCACAGAGCGCTATCTCGGCGGCATGATTAGCATGATTGATGGGCATCTGCATCCGCTGAACCTCTGCCTTGGCGAGGCGCGCGCCGCCAAAGGGCTCGGCGCGGCCATTTTCGAGCACAGCGAGGTGACGAGGATTGCCCAAGGTTCGAAGATACGGGTGGAAACGCACAGCGGCGCGGTGCTCGCGGACAAGGTGCTGATTGCAGGCAATGCGTACCACCATCTCGAACAGCAACGCCTCTCCGGGCTTGTCTTTCCCGCAGGCAGCTTCGTTGTGGCGACCGAGCCGCTGCCGGATGACTTCAGGAAAACAGTCAACGCGCAAGACTTCGCGGTGTGCGATTTGAATCATGTGCCCGACTACTATCGCTATTCGGCCGACGGGCGCCTGCTCTTCGGCGGGCGCTGCAATTATTCCGGCAAAGAGCCGAAGAGCATTGGCCGCACGATGCTGCCAAGAATGCTGGCCATCTATCCAGAACTCGCGAGCGTCAAGATCGACTACGCATGGGGCGGCAAGATCGGCATTGTCGTCAAGCGCATGCCGCTGCTTGGCCGGTTGAGCGAGCGGGTGTTCTATGCAATGGGCTACTCCGGGCATGGCGTTGCGCCCACGCACATAGCCGCAGAAATCATGGCAAACGCTATGCAAGGTGACACCGAAGTTCTTGCAGCCTATGAAAAAATAAAGCACCGGCGCATTCCTGGCAGTCAGTGGTTCGGCAACCAAATCGTCGCTTTTGGCATGCTCTACTACCGGGCGCTCGATATGATCCCTTTATGATGCGATGCTGTGAGCGGACAGTGTGACCTTCGTCACCATCTAAGCACTGCGAGCGCAGCAGGCCTCGTGCGATAGCAAAATCCGCTATCATTGATATGTGAACGCTAAACAACGGAAAACACTACGGGCAGTATTTGCCGAACCTGTTTCTCGATCAATTGCTTGGGGAGATATTGAGACATTATTCATCTCAGCTGGTGCAAAGTTGATTCCCGGATCGGGTTCTCGAATTCGATTCGTCAAAGACGATCATGTCGCAACCTTTCACCGCCCTCACGGCCAGAAGGAAGCCAAGCCCTACCAAGTAAAGCAAGCACGAGCGTTCCTGACACAATTGGAGGTAAAGCCATGACAAGTTCTATGACCTACAAAGGCTATCCAGCGCGAATTGAATACAGTTCGGAAGACGAGTGCTTCATCGGTCATATTGTGGGCATTCGGGACATCGTTGGTTTTCACGCCGAGAGCGTGGCTGAGTTAAGAACGGCGTTCCAAGAATCCGTAGAAGACTACCTTGAGACCTGCGCACAGCTAGGTAAAGCGCCACAGAAGTCGTTCTCGGGGAGGCTCATGCTACGAATTGCGCCGGAAGTACACGCTGCGGTCGCTTCCGCTGCAAAGATCAACGGCATGAGCATCAATCAGTGGGCCGCTCACTGTTTAGAGCAGCATTCAAGGCGCATTGTCGCGTAAGCCGAAGGCTCGACATGAGTCCTTTTATGATGCGATGCTGTGAGCGGACGGCGTGACCTTCGTCACCATTTGAGCACTGCGAGCGCAGCAGGCCTCGTGCGATAGCGCGCATCCCAATCGCGCAGGAGCGGGCGGTCGCCAAACACATCCGCTTTGATGTAGCGCATGAATTGCAAAGATGCTTGCAGCGTGCAGTCCGCGATGGACGCGCGCGTCCCGAGCAGCAGCGGTCGCCCGTCGCCGAGTAATCGCTCCAAGTAGTCGAGCGGCGCTTGCATGGCCGCCTCCATGTGCGCTGCTTTGGCTTCATCCTTCGGATACCCCAAGGGAGAATTGACTGCGTGACAATAGGCGCCCATAGGGCTGGCCAAGCGCAAATCCACGATTCGCTCGGTGTCACGGGCGTAACCCCGCTCCTCCGGCGAGCCGGTGAGCAGTGCGTTGTCTGGATACTTGTCCTCCAGATATTCAATGATCGCCAAGGATTCAACGAGATAGGCGCCGTCATCAAGCTCTAGTGCTGGCACGGTCCCGAACGGATTGCGCGCAAGGTGCGCTGGCTCCTTATGGCGACCTTTGACAGTATTAACCACGATCTGTTCTATGTTCATCTGCACGCCGAGTTCTTCCCGCTCGGCGATGTACAACATGACTTTGGTTGGATTCGGTGCCAAGGGCACCATGTAGAGCTTCATAGTTCCTCCACGAGATCGACAATATTTTCCAACAAATCGAAGCGCTTGCAAAGGTCGTCCTATTTCAATGGCAAGTTTCACACGAATGCCAGCCTCAGTTGATAGCGAACAGACAGATGCTTCACTTAATGAATGAAGGACGATTTGATCAATTGCGGCTCGCCCGCAAGCTCAATCGAACGCACCCGCGACATGGAATTAAATTGTGCAGGCGCATCTTTCAGGAGGCTAGTGTCCTGTCCGGCTAATTCGTGATTATTCTTGGCCATTTCACCCCTTGGCTGCGTTATGTTGTGAGACTTTCTTGAATGGGAAATGGCGACAAGACGATTGTCCTCACTATCGTGCGAGATCGGTTGGGACATCCAAGTCATCCCATCCGATTTGCTTGAACAGCGCATTCATGTCGGCTTGCAGTGTTGGGAGTGCTGCGTGATGCGCCATATTCATCGGCTCATGGAACTTCGCTTCGACATAATCAAAGAAAGAAGGCAGTCCCAACGACCACGGGCCGCTGTCATAGCCTGTTATAGACCAGAGCAAGCCTAAATGCTTGAAATGCATGTGTGCTTCTACGAAGGAAAGCCTGCCCTCATCTTGATAGGGCGCATTCGCCAAACCCGATTTGATCGCAACTTTAATTAGCTGCGGATTGACCTGTTGATCGACCTTCTCCATCTGCTGCCACAGGCATCCTAGCTGCCGCGCACAGCCACTAAGATTTTTGCTTTCCACGTCAGCCCAGACCGTTTGATAACGATCTTGCATCACTTTCTCAAACGCTTGATCAATCTCCCCACCAATCGTGAACATCGCCGTATCGCCGTGCCGGCTCGCCCACTGCAATGCGGATTCTCCGAGCACTTGCAGGAAGTACGGACTGCCCTTGCAGCGGGCGAGCATGTCGGCAAGCCCGTCGCCTTCAATTGTGACACCCGCCGCCTCAAGTGTTTTGACGATTGCTTGCTGGCAATCTTCAACGGAAAGGTCGTTTGGCATCGGCGCAAAGCGTTTTTCTTGTCCGCGATCACGAAACCATGTCGCTTTGCACGCCGAATCCCTGAGCACGTCGAGCGTGTCGGGCGTGCCGGCAAGCACAAACCCCACAGGCTGCTTCTGTCCCGCCGCCATCGTCTGTACTGTATTCATGAATTCCCCGAGTACAGCAGGGTCAGCCCCGTGTGCTTCATCCACAAGAATCAGCAAGGGTTTGTGATCAGACCTACGCTGCACCGACCGTATCGCAGATTGAATCGATTTGTCTTGCGGCAGCGGCGTACTTATCAAAGATGTGTGTCGCCCATGTCGAGCGCCTCCTTTCAGAACGCCTGCACTTACACCACCGCTTGTTTCCGAATGCGATTGGCGAGTTTCCTGTTGACGCTTCTCCATATAATCAGAAAGACTGCCGATAAAACGTTCTACAGATGCCAGTCCATGATCCCCGTCCAAACTAATCGTTTGCATCAACTTCGTGTGATCAAGCCTGTGCTGCAAAGCACTCAACAACGCTGTCTTGCCAGTCCCTCGTGGGCCGTGTACGACGACACCCAACACGCTCGAGCCGCCTTGATTATGACGACACACACCGTCAATGAGTGTGGAGAGTTGTGCGATTTGCTCACCTCGCCCGACAAGCAAAGGCGGCACGAACCCAGACGAAGCAGGAAACACCTGTTCATAACGTCCCGCTCGATAATTAATTCGTATGTCTTGTCGCTTCTGCTCGGACAAAGACGTTGACAAGACTTCCGCGAACACGGATTCAGCGATCTGTTCTTTGGAAGACATCGACACAGTCCCTTCAAAGTATGTCTCATTATATGGGGTGACTGAATACTCGGTTCACCCTAGCTAGGTGCGAACAAGCCACAGCATAAGCTTTCATCCATGCTGATTCACTCCTCTCATATCCGATCAGTATCCAGAAGAATCGTCACCGGCCCGTCGTTCTCAAGCAACACCGCCATGTGCGCACCGAACAGGCCCCTGCCCACCGTCACGCCAGCTTGTTCAAGACGCTCGATGTAGTGTTCATAGAGCATTTTTGCGGGTTCTGGCGGCGCAGCATCGGTGAAGCTAGGACGCATGCCTCGGCGCGCATCCGCCGCCAAAGTGAATTGCGAGACCACCAGCACTTGACCTTCAATATCCTTGAGCGACCGGTTCATTGGCCGTTTGTCATCGGGAAATATACGAAGCCCCATGGTCTTGTCAGCAAGACGCGCCGCTTCGCGGTGTGTGTCGCCGTTGATTACCCCAAGGAACACCAAGAGGCCCGCTCCGATGGCAGCCACTTCATCGTCCGCCACCGAGACGCTCGCCCGCGACACACGTTGAATCAGCGCGCGCATTGCCGCTGCCGCAGCACTTCATAGAGCAGCACGCCGGTCGCGACCGACACGTTGAGGCTACCAATGCCCCGCAACACCGGCAGGGACACCAGCGCATCGCAACTTGACTTGGTGAACTTGCGCAATCCCCTGCCCTCGGAGCCGACCACAAGCACAGTCGGCGCATTCAAATCCGTTTCATGCCATGGCGTGAGCGCATCACTGTCGGCACCGATGACTTGTAACCCGTGTGCCTGCAGCCAATTCAAGCGACGCACGAGATTGCTGAGCGCAATGATTGGCACCTGCTCCGCACCGCCGCTCGCCGCTTTTTCAGCGGCAGGCGTCAAGCGCGTGCCGCGGCTTTTTGGATAGACAATCGCATCGACGCCAGCGGCCGCCGCTGTGCGAATACAAGCTCCGAAATTGCGTGAATCTTCAATACTATCGAGTGCGAGAATTAGACTGCTTGGGGGTGGCGAATCGAATTTCGAGAGCAGCCAGTCTTCATTGAATTCGCGTCGCGCGGCAACTTCGGCAACCTCGACAATCACGCCCTGATGATGGCGACTGCCGGCGAGTGTATCGAGGGCATCGCGCTCTTGCAGCTGTAGATGCGCGCCTGCGCGTTCGGCAAGCACTTCAAATTCTGAGCGCAGCTTCATGGAACGTAGAAGGTGCAGCGTCTTGATCTTGCGCCCGCTTGCGAGACACGCACGCGCCGCATGTACGCCATAGACAATGCGCGTCATCGCCGCTGACGCCTACGTTTCGAGCGCGGCGCCTTGGAGGCGCGATCATTCTCCGCTTTTCCCGCAGGCTTCATGCGTACCAGTTCCACCTTGCGCCGATCAACGTCCACCGATGCGATCACCACTTCAATGCGCCCGCCAAGGTCAAACCGCTCGCCGGTCGCCTTCCCGGTCAATTGGTGCGCACTCGCATTGAATTCAAACCAGTCAGCGCCAAGGGCGCTGATATGCAGCAGTCCTTCAACAAGCAGGCCATCGAGCAACACAAAGAGGCCAAATGATGTCACGCCAGTGATCGTGCCTTGAAAAGCATCGCCGATATGCCGATCAGCATAGTCGGCGAGATACCAAGCGCGCACATCGCGCTCGCAGGCTTCCGCCTCACGCTCATGGAAAGAGCAATGCGCGCCGAGTTCTTCGAGCTTCGCGCGCCGAAACTCGGCCTCGCGAGCGATTCCAAGCTTGGCTTTGATGGCGCGGTGGACGGTCAAATCGGGATAGCGCCGGATCGGCGACGTGAAGTGCGCGTAGCGTTCAAGAGCAAGGCCGAAATGTCCTTGATTGTTAGGGCTGTACACCGCCTGCTGCATGGCGCGCAGGACAACGGCTGATAAGAATTCCGGCGCTACGCGCTTGGCAAGGCGTCGAATGAGGGCCGCGAAATGCGCAAAATCAATCTCTTGCAGGCCCGCCCCAAGGACATTCAAGGTTTCAAGCAAGGCCTCACATTTGGCGCCCGATGGCGGCGGATGCACGCGAAAGAGGCATTCAAGCCCCGCCTCTTCGAGCAGCGTCGCGGCGCACACATTGGCGGCGATCATCGATTCCTCGATCATCTGATGCGCGATATTGCGTCTCATCGGACTGACATTCGTCACCACGCCTTGATCAAAGGTGAATTCAGCTTCGCTCGTTTCAAAATCGAGCGCGCCTCGCTTTTGACGTGCGTCAAGCCTTGCGAGGAAGCATTCGTGCAGGCACCTGAGCGAAGCCTTCACTGGCGCAGCCAAACCCTTGGCGATGCCTTGTTCGACGAAGCGACCAACCTGCGTGTAGGTGAGTCTCGCATGGGAACGCATGATGGCTTCAAAGAATGTGAAGTCTTCGATTTCGCCTTGGCGAGAGATGCGCATGTCAACCGCGAGCACCAAACGATCCCGATGCGGCACGAGCGAGCATAGATCGTTCGAGAGCACCTTCGGCAGCATCGGCACCACATGGCGCGGCAGATACACCGACGTTGAACGCCGCTTTGCCTCCGCGTCAATGGCGCTGCCGGGCTTCACATAGCTGCTGACATCGGCAATCGCAACGAGCAGCCGCCAGCCGCTCGCTTGCCGCTCACAATAGACCGCATCGTCAAAGTCGCGCGCGGATTCACCGTCAATGGTGACGAGCGCTGTATCGCGCAGGTCGCGGTGTGTCTCTTTTTGCTGCACGCCTGTGCGTGAGAGCGCCTTGGCTTGGCTTTTCACGGCGGGTTTCCAGTCGCCGCTGATCTCATAGGCGCGCATCAACCCCTTTGCTGCGCGATCTGGATCGTCGCTCTTCGCAATCATCGACAGCACCCGGCCACGCGGCACACCTGCCCCCTTGCCTCGCCTGTCGCCTAGTGCAGTCACTTCGACCACAACCCGGTCGCCAGCATCGTAGTCGCGCAAGACTTCAGCTACGAGCGCTACGCGCAGTGACTTGTCCGAGCGTTCGGATTCCAGCCACGCTGATGACGCGCCTTTGCGCCGCGCATTGTCGCGAACCAGGAAGCCGCAGAGCTGGTCGCCCACAGCCACGCGCGGCCTGTCGAAATCAGATTTCGATTTCTTCATGAATTCGACTTCCATGAGGTCAAGACAGGTAGACTTGCTGTCTGAGAGTGAGTATTGAAATCCATGGTGCGCACAGTCCTGTGTCGAAAGTATGGCCGCGAGCTTGAGGCGCTTGATACGCCGCCGATGCCCGGGCCGATCGGGGAGACACTCTACAACACAGTCTCGAAAGCGGCTTGGAATGCCTGGCTCAAGCACCAGACGACACTCATCAATGAAAAGTTCTTGAACTTGCGAGACGCATCGGCGAGAGCCTACCTGAGCGAACAGATGCAGCGTTTTTTCGACAATGAGGCGGTGGATGTCGCCGCAGGCTATGAAGCGCCAGAGAACAGCGATTAGACCACATCGTCTGATAGAATTGTCTCCCCGACGCGCACGCATAATACGCTAGCTTTCAAGGCCAGGTAGCTCAGTCGGTAGAGCAGTGGACTGAAAATCCTCGTGTCGGCAGTTCGATTCTGCCCCTGGCCACCATGCGATCACGCCGTACACCAACGATCAAACTCTCCGACCGCCCCGTCGTTGATGCCTGCGGCGCGGCTGCACTGATGAGCTATGCCGCCCTCGCATTTTTCTCAGAGCAGCTGCACACTGCCCCCAACCTGACCGGGTTCTTGGCGCTTATGATGTCGGCCTCGCTGCCGCTCGCGGTCGTCTTTGCGCGTTTCTTGAGCAGACCAGACGAGTTTCCCGTCGTGAGACTCTTGTGCTGGGCGCTTGCCTTTCGCGTCAGCGGACTTTGGGGCGTGCCCATCTTTGAAGACGACTGGTTTCGCTATTTGTGGGACGGCTATCGGTTTTTTGAAACTGGCTCACCCTACGGCTTCGCGCCAATGAGCGCATTCGCCGATGAATCAATACCAGATAAGTTTCAGCGCATTCTCGACCAGATCAACAATCCGCATCTGCCGACCATCTACGGCCCCACCACGCAATACGCCTTCCTTATCAGCTTTGCCACCGCGCCGGCGAGCCTCATGCCACTGAAAATACTGCTGATTGCGGTTGATCTGCTGCTGATAAGACTGCTCCTGTCCACCGCGCCAGCCGGATTCGTCGTGCTCTACGCCTGGTGTCCGCTGGTGATCAAGGAAATCGCGTTCAGCGCACACGCAGATGGCCTCGGTGTGTGCCTTGCGTTCGCCGCGCTATTGCTAAGCCGACGCGATCAATTCGTGACTGCGGGCATCTGCATCGGTCTCGCAGTCGGCGCCAAGGTCTTCGCCTTGTTATTGCTCCCATTCGTGCTGATTCGAGCACCGCCAAGTGCTTGGTTCGGCTTCGCGGGCACGCTATTGCTCCTGTACCTGCCGTTCATCCTACAAGGCGGCAGCGACCTCTCATCGCTGATGGTGTTTGCCGAAACCTGGGAATTCAACGCCGCCTTGTATGCGCTCATGACACTGCTGATCGACCCGGTCATCGCCAGAGCACTGCTCGCGGCAAGCTTGATCGCGGCACTCGCGTTCTATTGGTTTGTGTTTCGTCATCAATCAGCAGGCGCGCTCCCGCGCGGCGACCTGATCTTCGGCGGCCTGCTACTCGTCTCGCCGGTGATCAATCCATGGTATGCCTTGTGGCTGCTGCCATTCGCCGCCATCAGGCCGACCCGCTGGGCATGGACGCTCGCCACCACGCTTCCGCTCGCCTACATCACAGGGCAGAACCTTGGCGGGCTTGCGGGCATGGAACCCTTTGCCCAGCCGTTGTGGGTGCGGCCCATGCAATTCGCGCCGGTGTTGCTCGCGCTTCTCATGGATTGGCGCGCGCATCAGCGACGACGAAAGTAAGAGTTTTGTACTATATGCACTGCGTGTTGTCTGATAGGCAAGACCATCCACCATCACCACGAGGAAGAAGATTGAGATGCTTGGGAGACGATTCGTTCTCGCACCGACACTTGCCATCGGCTTGACGGTTGTAACCGCTTCAGGACTCATCACTTCGGATGCGCAGGCTTCCGGCTCGGTTGGCGCTGGCTCGTCCGGCATCAACCTCTATGGTGCTTTGTACAACCAAGGCAAAACAGCGTTTTTCGGCAAGCTTGCTTGTGACGGCGGCGATTGCCCGATTCGCAAAGACGCCCTTGACCACGCACTTGCTATGAGCCTCATAGCAAGCCTCGCAAGCCGTGCAGAGGTCAAGTTTGAGAGCAACGAGACAGATGCCATTGTCAGCCGCCTGTGCCCAGGTGAAAACGCGAGCAATTGCGATGGCAAAATCGACGAGCAGCAAGCCGTTCAGTACTACCTCAGCCGCAGGTTTGGAGTTCGCCAATGAACATCAAGTATCTTTTTGTCATCTCCTTCGGCGCCTTCGGCGCAGGCTTCGCAGCTGCTGATAGTTCGCCTTGGCTGCCGATTCCAAAATCAGGCACCCTCGGCCTGTCCTATGTGTCCGAGGATGCTGAAACCTTCTATCGAGGCGAAGAAAACCGCGACCTTCCCTTTGCTGGCCTTGAGCAACAATCCATCTACTTGAGTGCGAGTTACGGACTCATCGACCATATCGCGCTCGACCTACAGGCCGTACATGTCTCGGTCTCCGGCGATGCGCCCTCACCGCCCGGGCCGCCCGATGCGGACGGCTGGTCCGATGTCAGATTTGGCGCGACTTGGCGCTTTCTCGATGAGTATGCCAATCCGTCGGTGCCGAGCATGGCGCTACGCTTCGGCTATACATTCGCGGGCGACTATACCTCGACGCTGCCAACATCCGTTGGCGACGGCGCTGATGCCATCGAAGCGTCTTTCCTCCTTGGCAAGATCTTCGATAACCGCTTTGCGTTTTTAGCAGAGGTCGGCTACCGCAATCGTAGCGACGATGTGCCGAATGAAATCTTCATCAATGCCAAGGCATTTGTGTTGGTGACCGAACGCTTGATACTGAACGCCCAGATGCATCAAACGAGAGCCTCGGGCAATTTGGACATTGGCGGCCCGGGCTTCTCGCCTGCGCGATTCCCAGAAACAACCGAAGACATCGAGCGCTTCGGAATCGGTGCAGAATTGAACGCAACGCCAGCGCTTGGCCTCGGCCTTCACTGGTTCAAAGTGACGGACGGTCGCAACACCGCCGAATTCGACACCATCGCCGCCACCATCACTTACCACTTCGATTTGTTTGGGGCTGGTTAGTGTATGGAGGCATGACCATCGCAGTGGTCATTCCAGCGCTCAATGAAGAATTGTCAGTTGGCTCAGTGGTCGAGGAGCTACTCGCGCTTGAAAACGCCGACGGCTCGCCAATTATCGATGATCTCGTGGTCTGCGACAACGGCTCGACCGATGCGACAGCGCATTGCGTGCTCGAAGCAGGTGGCCGTGTGGTGCATGAAGGCACGCCTGGCTATGGCGCTGCTTGCCTCGCCGCTGTCGCTGCACTGAAACCGTCCGATGTCATCCTGTTCACCGATGCTGATCGTGCGTTCTATGCGAGGCAGGCCTTGCGGCTACTCACAGGCATCGCCGCTGGCGCCGATCTCGTCATCGGTTCACGCACCCTTGGCAACATTGAGCGACAAGCGCTGACGACGAGCCAGCGCTTCGGCAACTCGCTGGCGTGCCGCTTGATTCGCCTGTTCTGGGGCCAGAAGATGACCGATCTCGGACCCTATCGAGCCATCCGCAGGACTGCCTATGAGCACATCAACATGCGTGACCGCGCCTACGGCTGGACTGTTGAGATGCAGGTGAAGGCGATTGCGCGCGGGTTGCAAGTGGTCGAGGTGCCCGTTGACACCCGAAGAAGAATGGGGAAATCCAAGATCAGCGGCACTGTTCGCGGCGTCATCGGTGCCGGGGTCGGCATTCTCGGCATGATTGCGAAACTTCGCTTCATGTCAACCAAGGAGTAACGAAATGCAACACAACAGCAGCATACCTGCCAACATTGGCGCGCTCTTACTGGTGCTCTCATTGGTGTTCAGCGCAATGGCGAGCGGCCAAGATGCCGAGCTGATTCCAATGTGGGATGCAAGCGTTGAGAGCAATACGGCGCACATCGATCATAGCGCTTGGCAAGACATTCTCGATGCGTATTTGATCACGGACCACCCTTCCGGCATCAATCGGTTCGATTATGCCTCCCTCAAGGCGAACCAAGCAGACCGCAAGAAGCTCGGCGGCTATCTCCAGAGCCTGTCTGAGATCGACCCGCGAAGCTACGCACGTGACGAGCAGATGGCGTATTGGATCAACCTCTACAACGCGCTCACCGTGTTCGTCATCGTGCCGAGATTTCCGGTCGATTCGATCAAGGACATCAAGAGTGGCCTCATTGATTTCGGCCCGTGGAATCTTGAGTTGTTCCCATTGCAGGGCGAGAAGCTCACGCTCAACCAGATCGAACATGGCATCCTGCGCCCGATCTGGCAAGACCCGAGAATCCACTATGCCGTCAACTGCGCGAGTCTTGGCTGCCCCAACCTCGCGGCCAAAGCGTATCGATCAGAAAACCTAGAGGAGATGCTCGAAGCGGGCGCGCGCGACTACATCAACCACCCGCGCGGTGCGCAGGTTGTCGGCGATGAGCTGCTCATCTCTAGTATCTACGACTGGTTCAAGGCAGACTTCGGCAGCAGCGACAACATGGTGCTTGCGCACCTCGCCAAATACGCGAAGCCTGAACTCAAAGCAATGCTCGCCAAATTCGACGATTTCGACGACGACTATGATTGGCGCATCAACTCGCCTGAAACCAACTCGTCTGAGTAAGTTTAGGCGTAGTCATTCAGTACGCTTAATGAAATGAGCTGCACAACGATCTAGGAAACAAAGGCTGGCGATGGGAAAAGCTTGTACAATGCTTCCATGAGCGAAGCCATTGCATTTGACACGCACCGCTACGTCAAGCGTCTGATGGAAAGCGGTTTCAATGAACGGCAGGC